>DUDS01000026.1 GCA_004769085.1 Candidatus Melainabacteria bacterium SSGW_16 | reverse complement strand
TGCACTTGCAAGCTATCCGGATTTTGATCCAAATGTTTTTACAACACCTCTTTCAACAGCTATATGGAATAGCTTATTGTCTAAGAAAGCTTTTTTAAATCGAGTTTTATTATCATATGTACCAGGCAGCATATGGAAACCTGTCACACTCTTATCCGCACTTGAATCAAAAGCAGTAAAACCATCAGAAAGATTTAAAGTAAGTGGAGCAATTTACCTGGGCAATACCAGATTTGGTGACTGGACAGATAAAACCGGAATATATTCACTTCAGGAAAGCCTGGCATGGTCACGGGATACAGCATTTTATCAGATAGGTCAAAGGATTACTCCTGAACAAATAAAAAAATGGGCAATAAAACTTGGTGCAGGAAGACATTCTGGTATTGAACTATTAGGAGAAGAAAAAGGAATTGTCCCAGATCAACAATGGAAAAAAACAACATATAAAGAACCCTGGTACCCTGGTAACACTCTACACTATGCAATAGGACAGAGCTTCTTGCTTGTTACACCCGCACAAATTGCAAGAATTTACAGTGCAATAGCAAACGGTGATAGTGTGCCCGTGCTTCACATTATAAAAAAAATCCATAATAAACAAGTAATCCCACAAGCAAATGAAAAACTTGAGCTAGATGAAAATTATTTAAAAGTTATACGAGAAGGGCTTGAAATGTGTATTGAAAAAGGGACTGGCGTTGGGAGTAAAATTGAAGGGATCAGAATTGCAGGAAAAACTGGTTCTGCAGAAGTACCTGGGTCAAATAAAACACACAGCTGGTTTGCTGCATATGCACCTGCAGAAAGTCCAGAAATCGTTATAGTAGCACTAGCAGAAAAAGCAGGACATGGAGGCACTATAGCTGGACCAATTGCAAAGAAAATATTTGAGGAGTATTTTCATGTTAACAAAACTCAGGAAGAATTAGCAAAAGTCTAAATATTAGCACCAGCAAAAACAAATTTAACATCATCAACATCATAGTAATCCTGAATACCTTCTTGAATTAATCTTTTGCTTTCTGCTTTTCTCTCAATATTTCCAAAGTGTTTTCTCCAACGATTTCTTTCTGTTTTTGATTTAGGTTTCTTATCATCAATAACTCTTCTGACATAACCATTTGAAAAATCATTATGCATATCTCCATTCCCACTTACAGCATCAGCTACTACAAAAGGATCTTTTTTATATCTTACATACTTCCCTGGTATTCTTCGGGCTTCCTCTTTATCATGCTTTTGTTCATCTATATTACAATGTCCATTTAAAGGCTGAGAATTATTTAAACTTTCGTCTAGTACCAGAAATCCAGATTTACTACTCCTTAGCATACCAAGAAACATTCTGTAAGATATTTCTGCTTTTTCCTTCTCATCACCTGCCGCTCTTATCATTCTTGTAAATTCGTAGCTATCTTGATCACAAAGAAACGACAGTCTACCAGCAGCAACACTTAATGTAGCTGCTAGCTGTCCAAGACTTTTTACAACAACTTCTCTTAAATGTTTATTTTGATCACAAGCTGCTTCTTCAGACAATTCAATATTCAATACATTAGCTGACGTTTCAGCTCTTGCCAGATAGTTTAACCCTGGTAAATTCTTTAGTTGATCGTGGTTCACTCTCCATTCACGGTAACCAGTCCTAGGATTTACACCAAATGTTGTATATTGTGGGTTTGGTTTTGGTGGTTTTTGTACCTGAAAGTAAATAACTCCTGGTTTTACCCTCTGTCCTAAATAATTACCATCATTCTCACCATCAGCTTTAACTGCTACTATTTCCAGTCTTCCTTCTTGAAAACTATCATTATGAACTCTTCCCTTACGATCGACATAATTTGGATGCCTTATAACTATTGCATAAGAACCTAAATTAACTTTTGGTAAGCTATTCATATGTTAAACTACTAATTTTTGTTCTAAAATATTCACTAAGGTTAATATATTTCTTTAAAAGCCAAGTTATAATTTATAGTTTATTAAGGATTTAAATCTCTAAATTAATACCCTATAACACAACAAGTGATATATTATTTCAAAAGCAAATTAAAAATATGAGCGCTCTTACAACTTCATTCCGAACAATACAGCCAAGTATAGGACTTGCAATAAACTGGCTTAAGGATATGAGGCATGCAACAGGAATCCCAAGGATACTTACACAAAACCTCATACACCAATCTTTTGCTGCAACTTCATACCACTTCCCGATAGAAAGTGGAGAAAATATTACTGGAGAAGATAAAGACTCTTTGATTACTGCTTTATATGATACCGACCCTCAGACGATTATTGCTTCAGCATCTATAATTGGCGAGCTGGGTTCAAAAGGAAAATTTGCCCTTTATGATTTAGTCTATATTTTAGACAACCTAAATCCAGACGTAAAAATAGCTGGATGTAAAGCAATAGGAAAAATCGGATCTCCTGATGCTATAGATGCTCTTCCTGCTTTAACAAGAACACTTAATAAGGTAGATAATGACAGAGTTAAAATAGCAGCAAGTAATGCAATTGGAAAATTTGGAGTCGATGCTGTCGATGCTGTTCCTGCTTTATCTCAAACACTTACGAGTAAAAATAACGGAGTTATAATAGCTGCAGCAAATGCATTAAGTAAAATTGGGCCAGGTGCTAAAGATGCTGTACCTGATCTAATAACTGCTTTCGGTACAAACAATAACGGGGTTAAAATAGCAGTTAGTAATGCACTTGGGAAAATCGGACCTGATGCCAGAGATGCTTTTTTTGTATTAGTTAAAGCTCTTAACCATGCCAATAATACGGTTGCAAAATACATAGGAATTGCTATTAGAGAAATAAATCCCTGGTTTTCAAATAGCTAACCGTGTTAAAACTCTTAACAAAATTTCTTAACCCTAAAGCAAAAGATTAAATAGATTTCATCATCTTGAAAAATCATCAACCATCTTGTTAGTATCAAATTAATAGTTTATTAAAATTTTTTATTAATAAAAATATTTAAGGAATATTTATATGTCAGTTAACCCAACATCAGCTGTAGGTACTTCTGTCCCACCAGCAATCAACAGGATTGCTGCAATTACTGGCTCTGCAACAGCATCTAAAGCTGAAGATCTCCAAGCACTTACAATAGATAATTACAGGGAAATGCTCTCAGTATTTAGCGGAAATCCACCTGAAAAATTATTTATAATTTCATACTTTGAAGCATTAGAACGAGGTAAATTACCAACAGCTGGAATAGTCCAAAGTAAATTTAAAAAAGGTCCTGTAGATATAGAGGAGTTGAGAGAAGTTACAAATAGGGTGCTTAGAGATTTTGGTTATGAGGGATTAGAATTTTTCCCAAAGGCAGACAAAGATCTGGCAGATGTTTATGCAGCATTTAAACGAATCAGTGGAAGATCGGAAGCTAGTGATATCAC
>DUDS01000046.1 GCA_004769085.1 Candidatus Melainabacteria bacterium SSGW_16 | reverse complement strand
TTTTCTATTATGCTTTTATCTGCAAGGCTTAGATCATTTGTTAAATGTTTAAATGTATGACCTCCGTCAATATGAAAAATTCTAATATTTTTACATTCATCCTGTGTAAGTTTAGTGGAATCTTTCTCATAGACATCAATAAAGCCTAAACTGTCAAAATAACTGTTCAAGTTTTTGTAACAAACTTCTTTTTGGGAGATTTTAAGTTTTTCTCCAGCCATAAGATGATCACAAAGTCCAAGCCTTTCTTTTTCTTGATCTACAAAAAGTCCAAGAAGTATTGCACTTTTTCCAAGGAACACACCAATTTCAAATATATTCCCTTCTATATTTTCTTTTTTTTGGATAAAATCAAGCCATAAAAGGGACTTTGCAGACAGGATATTAAACCAGCCGTATATTGAGTTAAAACTTTTAAAATATTTTTCTGTATTTTCTATATTGATTTTATGTGTTGAGTCTATTACTACATTATTTGACAGGTCTTCTTTTTTACGAGTAAACAGCAAGGGGATTTTTAAAATAAAATTTTTGTTCACTAGAAATACCTTTTTATAGTTAATTATTATATAATTGTTGACTTTGGGTGTGTTAACAAATCGAGGATGTCATTCCCATGAAAATGGGAATCCAGACATAAAAGCTGCCAAATCTAGATTCCCGCTTGCGTGGGAATGACACGATCCTCGAAAAGTTTTCATACCCATTGACTTTATGAATAGTTATGGAAAAGTCTTCCGAAATTTTGTCTATAATTGATTGAGTTTCAAGGGTAGAAAATAAGGATCTACACCAGTGTTGTGAGAAAAAATACAGATTGTTTATAGAATGGAGGTTTATAAAGAGGTTCACTCAGCGATAATACCCCATTACTTGAGTAAAACCGCTCCCAGTCAGGAAATTCAGCAATGAACATAAGAAAAATTGTAATTCCTAAAAGTATTCTGAAGGTAGAAGCTGAAACAGGATCAAATTTTGAAAAGAAAAAATTATTCCAGATTGTAAAAAGTGTTTTCATCTCTAAAGATTTCTGCAACTAAATGTATCCAAAACACTTTTGGTGATTGATGATTCTAAATAGGTTGAAGAATTTTTCAGATTTTTAGGATTGACAATATTTTGTTCGTGAGATTCAAAAATTATCGAATCAACAGGAATTCCATTGGTTATTTTAAATTTCTTACATAAGTAGTGTGCATAGCTTTTTTCTCTTAAACTTTCCTTGCACAAACTTATTAAAAACTTTGGCTCTCTAAAGCTAAAAAAATACTTTTCTCTTTTTTGTTGTTATATGTTGATAAGAAGATGTTGCAAGAATTAAACATTCCGGGTTATTCGAAAAGTGATCGTTGATTTCGTTGTAATACCATGGGAAATGGAAGTCATCCGTATCAAGAAAGACTATAATTTCACCGATTGAATTTTCAACTCCTGTCTTTTTTGCAGAAGCTACTCCTTGATTGGTTTTGTGTGAAATTATTTTGAATCTTTTGTCATCTAAACTTTTTATAAAATCTTCTAAGAATTTTGTGCTTTTTTGAGGACTTCCATCATTTACAATGATTGCTTCCCAGTTAGTATAAGATTGGACTAAAATACTTTGAATGGAATCCTTGAAAAAATGGGAGTTTGGATTGTAATGAGGAATTATTACGCTTATTTTAGGTGGTTCAGTTAAAGACATAATTTAATATTAAACTCAAAATATTCGTTGATATGTTTTTTTAGCATAGTAAACAGTCTCATCATTGTTGCATGTTTGAAGGTATTCTAGATACATTTTTTTGAATTTTCTGTATTTATTTCCGAGCCGCCCTGAAATAAAGAGCAGATAACGTAAATCAATAGCAAATACTGGGAGAAGAAATTTACAAGTAATTAACATAGCAATAAGCGTTTTTATGCTCTTGAGCTTATCTTTTAGTGTATTTGAAATTGAAAAAGCACTCTTTAAATATTTTACTACTGAACCATTATTCATGTAATCATCTAGTGTATTTGTGATTCTCCAGTGATCTACTGTTTTTTCCCAATTTTTAATTGTTTGTGAAGCAATTGACTTTTTAATTTTGTACTTGTTTTTAATTTTTTCTATTGAGGTAAATCTTAAATCATACTTGTGACTCAGTCTGTTAGGAGATGAATATATTCTGTAGATGTATCCTGCAATAGGGGATATTGCGGTCTTATTTATTAATTCTTCATTGTCCATAATTTGAAACAGTAAGTCATCATCTTCAGCAATTTGTAGAGAAGGATCAAATTCGATTTTATTAATTGTGTCTTTTCTTAGAAATAGTTGAGGAAACATATGATTCTTGGACTCTTTAATTTTTTCTAATAGAGTCATTGGGGTTTCTTTTCCTTCAAACAGGTCATAAACGTGTTTAAAAGAGCAAATATTTTTGATCCTTCCGAAACATGTATAGTAAAGATATGGTCCTGAAAGTATTAAACACCCAGGGTTTTTATTAAGGTATTTAACCGTTTCATTATATAACCATGGAAAAAGCAAATCATCTGCATCCAAAAATGTAACAATTTCTCCTTTTATATTTTTTATTCCGTGGTTTCTAGCAACACCAGGACCAAGATTTTCATCTAAGTGAAAAATCGAAAATCTTTTATCGTTTAAGCCATTAATATACTCTTCTAGAGCATTTTTGCTTTCAATACGACTACCATCATTTACTATGATACATTCCCAATTTTTATAAGACTGTGAAAGTAAGCTTTCTATCGCTTCAACAAAAAGATTAAATCTTGGGTTAAAGTATGGCATTATAGTACTAATTAGTGGAAAAATATTCATATAGGACTTTACTTCCGCTAAGATATTTTACTACTTTTTGGATTTGCTTGTAAGAGATGGTGACTTTACTTCTGGCAGTCCTATTTTGTCACTTATTTATAAGCTTCTTGATAAAAGTCAGATTGCCCAGTATTTTAAAATACAATTCCCATTATGGATTACAGAGAGTCATATAAGATTAACAGCTAAGGTTATTGAAGATTGTAGAGATGCTTACAGTAAAAACTTTGGCAATGACAATTTTTATGTTGTTATTTCGTCAGGTTCATATGAAAATAACAGGAGGTTGATACCTTATTTAGAGGAAGCTGGTATTAAATATATTGATTATTCAAACTTATTAACAGAACATATTAAGAAAAAAAATTTAAATTGGGATGATTTTAGGATAACTCCATAACATTGAACAGGCTTTCTTTTGAGAATAACGACTTGTGAAAAATTGGTTATTTCATTATTGTCATTCCCGCCCCCTGCTTCTGCAGAGGGTAAACTCCAGCGGGAATCCAGCAAGGGTATTAAAAACATTGTCTGGATTCCGGGTCAAGCCCGGAATGACATGTTTATAATGATATCTTGCTAAGAATCTCATTATATTTTTCTAATTGATTGGTTTTATAAGACATTTCAAGGGCACCAGTTATGTCACCACTGTTGATTAATTCCTGTATTTTAGCTGTAGCTTCTTCGTTTGCAATGTTTATAATTTCATTTTTTTGTTTTTGGATACCTTTATTTATTTTCAGGTCTTCGTTTAATGTAAATGGTATAGTTGTACCTTTTGTTAAGTAAACATCCGGCTGTTTTCTGAGCAGATTTTCAACAGACGATAGTCCTACTCCATCCAGACCGCCCCAGAAAAAATCAGAAATGCCATTTTTATGAGCTGAAAGTAATCCGCTTACTAAAAAACTTACTCCCAGGCTTGTTCCAAGTGTAAAAGGGCTTGAAGCAACAGACAGTCCTGTAATAAGCCTTCCAAGTCCGAGAAGCCTTGTGTCTGCATGAGAGGGATGAACTGCACTTAACTCATGTGAGACTGCAGGGAAGTTAAGACTGTCACCATTTTCCAGATATATTTTATTTGTTGCAAGTTCAACTGAAGCAAGCATTGATAGTCTCATAGGAGAAGATTGTTTGCTTATATAACCAGTTGCTTTTAAAGGTTTTTCTTTTTCATTTAAGAGGTAAAAATTTACAATATTCCCGTTTTCATTGCTCTTTGTGTTTATATCGTCAAGCAAAACCAGTTCAAAATCTGTACCTTTTTTATAAACATCGGATTTTTCCAGAGACTTTGTGTTTACTTCATAAATAATAAACTCTGGCTTAGCTAATTTATCGTGATTAAAATCGCTTGCATACACTGTATTAGTAGGAGCAAATATAAAAATGCTAATAACAATATTAATTAAAAACCTGATTGTTATAGGATTATTCATTTGCAGATGGGTTGTCAAGTATTCTTTGATTACTGATTATTGTAATTGAATTGTTAGCAGGAGAGTTTAGCGGATTTGCAGCTCCCAATAGACTGAGTGCATTTTCTTTGCTTTTCTTTTGTACAAATTCAAACAACTTCTTCTGAGATGCAAATTGTGCATAAGAATTGACAAATCCTGCTGCTGCTAAGCTGTATAAATTAATTGTGGCATCCCTTACATATTTTGCAACTACTTTTGGCCTTGAAACTCCAATCTCGATAGTATCATCGGGTCTTAAAGATATTTCCTCTCTGGTTGTACCATCTGAAATTAAATCAAATAAATTAACTTTAAATGTTTTGTAAACACCATTTTCATCATAACGGGATACTTTAACTTTTTTTGTTGAGCCAAAAGGATCTACTCCGCCAGCTCTTCCAAGTGCATCTATTATTGTTGCATCGTTTCCCAGAGTAATGGTCCCGCCTTTTCCTACTCTTCCAACAACATTAACATTGACTTCCTGATAAGCAAGTTTACCCAGGAGTGAAATATTATTTTGTGCCTGGTCTTCGGAATTTGAAGAGGCTTTTATGTAGATTACATCACCAGGTTGAAGGTTTAAATCATTGCCATGTCCTTCAGTCAGGATTCCTTTAAGATCCACAATCTTCTTTTCATATCTTGAGCCCCTTATAACAGTAATTGATGTAATATCTGCTCTTGGTTTTAAACCACCTGCGGTTTGGATAGCTTCTGTAACAGTGACAGGTTCTGTGCCTTCTCTGCCTTCTGAACTTATTTTATAAACACCTGGTTTTGTAACTTCACCACCAATGTATAAATTCACAGATCTGTACTTGCTAATCTGAACAAATACAAGGGGGTTTATCAGCGTCTTACCAAACAGTTCTCTTATATTGCTAGATAAATCATCCAGAATATAACCTGCAGCAAGAATGTTTTCCTGTGTACCATCAGGAAGTGGAACCGTAATGTATCCGTCTGCAGCAACAGTAAGATTAAATACTTCAACCTGTCCGAAAATATCCTTTAATGTTCGGTCAGTAACAGTTAATGCATCTCC
>DUDS01000031.1 GCA_004769085.1 Candidatus Melainabacteria bacterium SSGW_16 | reverse complement strand
TCTAGAGCACATATGTCTACAATTCAACCAGAAAAAGTACAAAGAGCCCTGCTTCTTATAAAACATTTAACAACTTCTAAAGCAAGGAAAACTACTGTTTCATCCAGTCCTCAGATTGAATTGATAGAGGGACAAACTCAAAACACTGGTGGAAGTATAGTATCTAGAGCAATAGTAAATTTATTTAGAAGTACTACTCAAGTAAGTCTTCCACAACCAACACAAGAATATATACAAACGAGTAGTGGTTTATCACTAGTTCAGGCATCAAATGAGTTGGTAAAACTCTTAGCAAGCAATGACGTTGATTTTTCAGCTTTGTCTGGAATTGAACAGTGGCGTATCCTCAGGGCAGGAATGATAGCCACAGTATACGGCAGAGGAGTAGATGCAGAAGCAAGAAAACAATTTAGAAACAGATTCATGTATTTTACAAGACATGATGATCTTCCAGTGAACAGAAAACAAAATCCTTTTGGAAGTAAAGTTGCCCTGGAAGAAGTTTTATGGTGCTTTGATCATATGTATGATCTTTATTCTAATTTTTCTCATTTTCATCTTGCAACCCAAAAACCTGAGCCTGGTAAACCTTCAATGCTTGAAGCATTTTTAGGACATGTAACCGGTCAGTCAAGCTACAAAACCTACTCCCCGTCTCAAACCACAATAACAGATGGAAGAGGAAAACGAAAAGGCACAACAGATGATTTCCCCGGACCTGGGTTTGTAATTAATGGGCTTGGCAAAAGAGCAAAATTATTTCCAGCCAGATTTATAGAAAATGCATACCCTCAATTAAGTGGAAGAAAACTCTCACCAAGGCAAGTTGTTGAAAATGAATATAGAAAAGTCATTATTGAAAGCGAAAGATATCTTGGAGAAACACAATTTACATTATTTAGAGGCCTTGTCATTATAAGAAACCCTCAAAGAATGAAAATTGACAATAAAAATTATGCACTTATTGTTTTTAATGATCACTTCCCTGTTGACAATCAGGAAATAGGTTATTTGATTCCTGATGACTTAGCTGCTAAATTTACAGAAGATCCTTTAATGTATTTAAATACAAGCACTAGATTTCATCCGGCAAATCTACTCTCACGTTTTGGGCATGAAATAATTGTTCCTACTTATGAAACGACACTTGGTGGATTTGATAAAGCATTTCCATATGGAGATGATGCACCAGATTTTTATCCTAATTCAAAACATTACGACCAATCGGGACACCTTCACAGGTTTGATTTATGTTATCCAGAAAGAACACTTGGCACTTCTGAAACATATGATACAAAAGGATATATCCATAGAACTCATGATTTTGCATTTATCGAAGGACATGATCGTTACTGGAGTAGTAAATATGATTCAAGAAATTATGCCCCTGATAAACTTGCACATAATGAGGTTAGGAATTCTCTTTTCTTTGCACAGGCACAGCTTGATCTTTTAAAGGCAGCTTTCAGATTATATAATTTTGGTTACGAATACAGTCCAAGACACAAACACTGGACCCGTGATGAGTTCAGGCTATTAAAGAATGCAATTGCTTTCAGGCACTCAGCAAGATTTCCACAAAAAGAAAAACCTGTCCTGGTAGGGACTGTCCAGGGCAGAAACTCAGGATTTAGTCGGGATAATTTAAGAGATGTTGGTATTTTAGACACAAATCTTATGCTATGGCAAAGATCAACCACCACAAATAATAAATCAGGGATTGACACTTCTATGCTTCCAGGTAAAATGCCGGATGATACCTATGATCTGAGAGATGCAAGAACCTGGAGATATTTTGAAGGTGGAAATGAAACAGATAACTGGTTAGAGTTTCAGGCTACAGCATATGCAAAAAGTACTGAGCCGGTTTTCTACTATGGACACAATGACTTTAGAGAGCAACTCCGTACTGTAATGAAAGGAAAAGAAGAATGATATTAAATTTTTCAATACTCCCTGTCTCATTTGTTAGAGGTTCAGGTCCTTACTCCATGCCAACAACTGCTCCTCCTGAGGCACCACCTGAAACTGAGCCTGAAACTGAGCCCTATGCTCCACCACCTGAAACTGAGCCTGATGAGGAACCTCCTGAAACTGAACCAGGTGAGGATCCTAGTGCACCTCCGCTTGCACCACCTGATGATGATCCTGTTCCCCATGAACCTCCACCTGCTGTTCCAGTACCACCGGAAGAAGAGCCAAATCAAGATCCAATAGAACCTGGTTATTGTCCAGGAGATCCAATATGCCCTCCAACAACAGCTCCTCCAGAAGATGACCCATAAGTTCTAAACTTCAAATTTTAATAGTAGAATATTTATGATCTATAATAAAGATCGTAAATTACATGCAACAAGACCAAAAAAAAATAATTGATTTTCTAAACACTCTAGGTATTAAAGATTTAGGCAGTCTGTATGCCAATCTTTCAAGTACAGCACTAATAGAAGAAGCTGCAAAGAGAAAAGAAGGGATTTTATCTAAATACGGCCCTATTGTTATAAATACTGCACCTTATACAGGACGATCTCCAAAAGACAGGTTTATTGTAAAAGAGCCTACTAGTTCTGACAAAATTGGGTGGGGGAAAATTAACCAACCTTTTGAAGAAAGTAAATTTGAGATATTAAAAAAAGATGTGTGTGAATACCTGCAAAAGAAAGATTTGTTTATAAAAGACTGTTATGTAGGAGCAGATGAAAGATACAGAATAAATGTTCGTGTGGTTTCAGAACGTGCAATTGGTGCATTTTTTGCAGGGACCATGTTCATACCGGAAAACGATCTTAAAAAACTTGAAGGTTTTAATCCTGAGTTTAAAATAATTCATGCACCTGGTTTTAAGGCAGATCCAAAAACACATGGTACAAACTCGAATGTGTTTGTAATTTTAAATTTCAAGGACAAAATAGTATTAATTGGCGGGACTTCATATGCAGGTGAAATGAAAAAATCAATGTTCTCAGTAATGAATTATCTCCTGCCGCAAAAAGGTGTAATGTCCATGCATGCATCAGCAAATTATGGAAAAGATGAAAATGATGCAGCTATATTCTTTGGTCTTTCAGGAACAGGGAAAACCACATTATCAGCAGATCCTGAGAGAACACTAATAGGCGACGATGAGCACGGGTGGTCTGATAAAGGAGTATTTAATTTTGAAGGTGGGTGCTATGCAAAAGTAATTAAGCTTTCAGAAAAAAGTGAACCTGAGATCTACAGCACAACTAGAAGATCTGGAACAATGCTTGAAAATGTTGTAATTGATCCAGTCACAAAAGAAGTAAATCTTGACGATGAATCAATTACTGAAAACACACGTGCTTCTTATCCTGTTTCATTTATTCCAAATATGACTTTAAAAGGTACTGGGGGGCATCCAAAAAATATAATAATGCTTACTTGCGATGCATTTGGAGTTTTACCTCCTGTTTCAAAACTTACACATGAGCAGGCAATGTATCATTTTATTTGCGGCTATACAGCAAAAGTTGCTGGGACAGAAAGAGGAATTACAGAACCAACTGCTACTTTCAGCCCATGTTTTGGTGCCCCTTTTATGGTACTTCCACCAACAGTTTATGCAAAACTTCTTGGTGAAAAAATTAAAAATCACAATGTTGATGTATGGCTTATAAATACTGGCTGGAGTGGTGGTCCATATGGAACAGGTAACAGAATGAAGCTCTCATATACACGTGAAATGGTAAAAGCAGTACTTAATGGTTCTCTCAAATCAGTTCAGACAAAAACAGATCCGATTTTTGGTGTGAAAATCCCTGTTTCATGTCCTGGAGTTCCGACAGAAATTCTTAATCCGAAAGAAACCTGGAAAGATAAATCTGTATATGATAAAAAAGCAAAAGAACTACTTGATATGTTCGAAAAAAATTTTAAAGAGTATAGCGGAGAAATATTAGTTAAAGCTGTGGTTTAAGGTGTTTGTCCTGTTATTTCAATATCACACTGGATTTCATGTGCTCTAATCTGTTCAAGTGCCACTCTTTGAGCTGTATCTAGCATTTCAACAACAACACCATTAAAACTATTTCCAACTCCCAGAAAACCTACAGATTGCATTTGCTTAGCTAAGAATAAAGCATCACCTTTAGGAAGCTCCCCTCGAAAATCTCCATTACTTCTGTAAGATGTAATTCTATGAACACCATGTCGAATTGATTGGTCTGCAAGGTGATCACCAAATGTTTTGTCAAGGAAAGGAGCTACTTCTTGAAGTCTGCCTCTTACTAGTGGATATAATGTGTAAACTAAGCGATTTGCATCTACAGTTATTGGTCTAGGCATAAATAAACTCCTTATTTTTATTAGTAGAGATTGTAACATTATTAAATATGAAATACCTTAAAAACAAACGAAAGCAAATTGAGTAAAATATATATATGACAGATAAAAAAGACAAGGTTTTTATTTTTGATACCACGCTTCGGGATGGCGAACAATCTCCCGGTGCCACTTTAAATATTCAGGAAAAACTTGAAATAGCAAAACAGCTTGGAAGACTTGGCGTGGATATTATTGAGGCCGGGTTTCCTTATTCAAGCCCCGGGGATTTTGAAGCAGTCAAGCTCATAGCATCTGAAGTGCAAGGCCCTGTAATCTGTGGGCTTGCAAGAGCCAGAAAAGAAGACATAGATCGTGCTGCTCAGGCACTTGAAAAAGGAAAGAAAAAAAGAATTCATACTTTTATAGCTACCAGTGACATTCATATGGAGCATAAGTTAAAAATGACAAGAGATCAGGTTCTTAAAACCGCTGTTGAAATGGTAAGACACGCAAAAGGATTTACTGATGATGTTGAATTCTCCCCTGAAGATGCAGGCAGATCAGATCCAAAGTTCTTATTTGAGATCCTACAGGCAACAATAGATGCCGGTGCAACCACAGTAAACATACCTGATACAGTAGGCTATACAGTTCCGCTTGAATTTGGAAATCTCATTAAATTAATAAAAGAAAACGTTCCAAATATAAATAAAGCTGTTATTTCAGTTCACTGCCATAACGATTTAGGACTTGCAGTAGCAAACTCACTGAGTGCTGTTGTAAACGGAGCCAGACAGATAGAATGCACTATAAATGGAATAGGCGAAAGGGCAGGCAACTGTTCACTTGAAGAAATAGTAATGATTCTAAAAACAAGACCGATGTTGGGACTGTATACAGATATTGATTCAAGGCAAATATACAGAACAAGCAGGCTTGTAAGCAGTCTCACAAACATGCTTGTTCAGCCAAATAAAGCAATTGTCGGTGCAAATGCATTTGCGCATGAAGCAGGAATTCATCAGGATGGTTTTTTAAAATACAAAAGAACATATGAAATTATGAACCCTGAAGATGTAGGGCTGCTTGCATCAAAACTCCCGCTTGGTCCTAGATCTGGAAGACACGCATTAAAAGAAAGACTAACTGAGCTTGGTTATCATCTTAGTGAACAGGAACTTGATAAAGCATTTTTAAGCTTTAAAGAAGTTGCAGATAAAAAGAAACGTGTTGAGGATAGGGATCTGGAATCAATAGTAAGGAATGAAAAAAGAACCTTAGAAACAGTCTCACACTATGAACTCGAAAACCTTCAAATTGCATGTGGTACAGGGCTTCCAACAGCATCCGTTTGTCTCAGAAGAACAAGCGACAATGTTTATCTGAAAGATTCCGCACTTGGAACAGGGCCTGTTGATGCTATTTACAAAGCAATAAATAAAATTGTTCAGGTACAAAATGAACTAATAGAGTTTTCTGTAAATTCAGTTACAGAAGGAATTGATGCACTCGGCGAGGTAACTATAAGAATCAGAAGTGAAGACGGGGCTATTTACAGTGGACATTCTGCAAATACTGATATTACGATTGCTTCAGCACATGCTTATATAAATGCATTAAATAAAATGATAACTGCAATTAATTCAGGGCAAACAATTCTCGCACAAAAACAAGAATTCAAAAGCAACAAAGGCGTATAGAAAAACACGAGAATGGAAGGCCGCTAAGAGCGGAGTGTTTTCTTGAAAACACGGAGCAATTATAAATAATAAGTAGCTTTAATATGCCTAGCAAGAATTCTGGCTAACCCCGTAGAATCAATTGCTTGAACTCCATGAGTACCTGTAAGTTTTAATACTGCTGCTGCAAGAAGATCATTTATGCAAAGCGCATCTTCTCTTTGCTTTGCAAATATTCTGGCATACATAAAAATACCTTCAACCTCAGTACTTCTATTTACTCCCTGCGAAAGCTCTACAGTGTGATCATATTCTTTTAGCCCAAGTCTTTCCCTGACTTCAGTTTCCCTAAGCCCTTCTTCACGTAATGCTTCAGCCAGATGAAACCTGGTTGGTCCGCTTGGATGTCCTATAATTGCACCTAAAAAATGATTAATCTCTACTGTTTGGGATCCGCTAATGACTGCTTCCTGGGTCATTCTGTTTGTAAGCTGTTCCATGGAAGTATGTCCAGGTGCAGCAGCAAGAGGTTTTGCACCTGATAATGCCATTTGAGCAGCAAGTATATCTCTAATATTCATTTTTAAATCTTCCTACCGTTTTTATAATAACCATTAATGTTTAAGAATCCCACTGTCTTACAAATAAAAAATCTAAATATTTTATAAAAAGTTAGTTAAGAGAAAATACAACCTTCCGTATTGGTAAATTCTCTGGTGGCTCACCATCATATTTTGAAAGATTTGTCTCAAGAAACATTCTTTGTACCCTGGTTTTATCAATCCCTGAATTATTAATAACATCATTAAGTCTCGTTCTGCTTTTAACCATTAATACAGCCAAAAACAGCTCAGCACAACCTACCTGGCTATGTTTTATAAGCTTTGCAATACTTTCTGCAGTATTAAACACCCTGCTGACCTCAGGAGATAAAAATACAGGTGTTTTTTCAACCAATGGTTTTCTAAATAATTTTTCTTTATCCATTTCATAGACTTCATATCCTAATAATTTTCTGCTTAGATCACGGGCTTTGTCCTCTCCTAAGAAATCACTAAACATCTGAGGCTGCCTTAAGTACAAGGCTAACAACAAGTGTTCAGGTGTAGCACTACTCGGGAAAGAACAACTGGCTAAATTAATCATGCAGTTTTTTGCATCAGAAGCTGAATATGAAAGGGGCATGGGCTTATTATCCCGATTAACAAGGCCAAGCAGTATATGCGATACTCTATCCATTATTAGATTAAATAGGTTTAGAAAATCTATATTTAACTTAAGTTTTATTCTAGCCTGATCTATACAGTTTTGCAAATACACGCATCAACCTAACCAATTATGCAAGTGAGGATTTGTCTATCGACAAATCCGAACGCCATTAAGGATCCGCCACAAAATAGCGACATAATATGCATTAGCATTTATGTCGCGTTATATAGAAACATAGTCCTTAACAAGCAATTCATATGCTTTCTTAATCTGATCAGTAATATACCGGGAATTAAAACTGAATTCCTTATCAGGAAGTTTAATCTTTGAAACAGGCATCACTCCAATAATTGCATTTGTTATAAAAACCTCATCCGCCTTGTTTAAATAAAGACTATGAACAATTTTTTCTTCAATCTCAAAATTCCTTTGTCTTGCTATTTCAAGAATCTTAGCCCTGGTTACACCAGAAAGAATACCGCTTTCAAGCAAAGGTGTGATAATTTTATCCCCTGTTACAAGAAAAATATTTGCTTTTGTACATTCAACAAGTTCATTTTTTTCATTTAAATAAAGGGCATCATTACATCCATCTTCAAGAGCTTTTTTATAAGCTACATAGCTGTCTGCCCTGCTTGTAGTTTTGTGTCTGAATGATACAGAATTTGAATCCCTTCCCAATATCCAGCAAATGAGTGAATAAGAGACAGGTAAATTATCAAGCGGGGAGGCAATAATCAAAACGTTGAATTTGTCTTCAAGTTTTCTAGAAATAATTATTTTTATTCTTGCTTTTGTAAGTTTATTTGCTTTTACAACTTCTTTCACCCAGTTTTTTACTTCATTTTGTTCAACAGGGAAAGGCATGTCTAGTTCTCTTGCACTGTGAGTAAGTCTTTTATAGTGATCCTCAAAAAAAACTGGCATTCCGTCTTCACCTTTAAGTGTTTCAAAAAGTCCATATCCAAACTGATAAGATAAGTCATTTATGCTTATCTTTGCATCTTCTTCTTTTATAATTTGACCGTTTAAAAATACAAGCGTCATTTCATAATTCCTTAATTCCAAGTGTATTAAGTATTCCCCTTGCTTTTAACTTAATTTCTTCAAGTTCTTCGCCTGGATCTGAATCAGCAACAATCCCCCCACCCACATTAAAAGTGACAATTTTTAAATTATCATTCTGAGGAGCGTTAGCAACGAAGGATCTCATAACGTTATGAGATCCTTCGCTTGGCTCAGGATGACATTTGTGAGTTATAAAAATTGTTCTAATTAAAATATTAAAATCCATTGATCCGTCAGTCCTAATATAGCCAAAGGATCCGGCGTATGCTCCTCTTTGCGCAGGTTCAACATCATTAATAATTTTCATTGCGGCAATTTTTGGCGCTCCTGTTATTGATCCTCCAGGAAATGTAGCTTCAAATATTTCTCTTAAACTGACATCTTGTCTGAGTTTCCCTTCTACTGTAGATACCGCATGATTTAAGTGCTGATAAGGTTCAATTTCTAGAAGTTTAGCTGCATTTACTGAGCCATATTCACAAATTTTCCCCAGATCGTTTCTTTCAATATCCACTATCATTATGTTTTCTGCTTTATTTTTTTCATCTACATCAAATATGTTTTTTGGGAAAGTGCCTTTAACAGGGCGGGTTCTTATAATTCGGTTTGGTGGCTCCTGAGGCCCTGCATATAAAAATTCTTCAGGTGAGCTGCTTAGGATAGTTACAAATGGAGTTTTAAAAAAACAACCATAGGGGTTTGGGGAAACGTTTCTTAGTTTTTTATACAGATCTATTTCATCTATATTTTCAAGCTCCAGTGAATATTCTCTTGTAAGATTTACCTGATAGACATTACCTTCTTTAATTTGGTTTTTTATATACTTGACTTTATCTAGGTATTCATTGTTTGTCATATTGGATTTAAGATGGCGAAGCGTGGAGATATCAAATGATTTCGGTCCTTTTGTTTTCGGTTCACGAGGGTTCATTTCATGCATATTTTCAAAATAGGCAAAGAAAAAATCCGGATATCTTGGTTCTCCCTGATATTCTCTTTGGAACAAATCATAAGCAAAGTAGCCTACAAAGATTCCGTCTTTGTTATTTTTTTCTTCCTCAAGTTTTTGCTCAATGAAATTAAAACAATTTTTTCTAAGGTTTTCTGTTTTATTGCCTTTGACAATTGTAATTTTGTTTAGAAACCCGTAAAAATAATAATTAGGGTTTGCATTGTAAAAAGAAAGATTACAGTGTTCTTTAGGACCTCCTGAACTGTCAATCCAGAAAGATACACCGCTGTTTTTAATAGAGTCCAGAAAAGTTTTATTATTGACTTTGCTTTTCTCTTGTAATTTCGACTGATACATCACCGTAAAAATCCTTATATGGTATGTGTGGTTTTCTTACTATGATCCTGACTTTAAGTATAAGGGGATGTTTTAAAAAAATTGTGGCTACCTCTTCTGCAAATGCTTCTATTAAAGAATGAGACTTTTTCCCAATTTCCTGTACTGCCTTATAAACATCCACATAGCTTACAGTATCCTTAACATCATCTGTTGAAACTGCACGAAATGATGATATATCCAGATGCACATCAATTAAAAGCTTCTGACCAAGTTTTTTCTCATGTAGGTCAATTCCAATACTACAGTAACAAGGTATGTTACATACATTTATTGTTGTTATTTTTCTACTTCCTGTTTTCAAGTACTTATCTCTACTAAGAGTTAATTTTGCCTCAGAAGTATATTACCACTCATGCAGCTTTTGTGTCTTCTGACACTGGCGAGTCTCCATCATCAAGCCAGCAACGATCATCACCTTTTTGATCACGGTGTTTTCTGATCCCATTTCTTAATCGTTCTACTTCTTGTTTTACTTCTTCAATGCTCATTTTTTGTATATCATGATCAAAACTATTCATATATACCTCCAGTCTTAATAACTTTATCTGTATCCATGAAATATAAGTCTAATCGCTGGAATCTGTTTGGATTATTTAGCAATTTATTTTCTGTTGCATTTGTATTCAAAGATATTAAATTAAAATAATATGCTATTATAATCACAATATTTTCAACTAGATCATATGCAAAGTAGAAGTTTAACTTCGGTATTATCGTCAGGCTTGGGCAGGGTAGCGCTTTTTGGTGCTTTACTTAGTTCCAGTGCATGTAAAAATAATGATGGTTTGGAAAAAGCTGAGCTTAATCCTGCACCACAAAACCATGCTTTAGTAAAAGGTGAAAAAGATAATTTTGACAGGCGACTTGCTGCTGTTGAGGCTCAGTTATACAGAAGGAATCTGCTAGATCTTCACAATGAACTCTATGATTTATATGAAATAGGATCTAAAACAGGCAAAGCAGTAAGACCGCAGGAGCTTTTGGGTAAAAGGCTTGAAGCAGAAGTTTTTCCTGTTTTATACAGTAAAGTGTTTTCAGGAAAACCAGATGAGGTAATAATAGCTGAGTTTACTAAACCAGGCGTATTTGATGCAGGTGGTGATTTTGGAAGAGGACTTAGAATAATTCTCAGAAAAAAGGTTGGAGAGTTTAACACAAGTACAATTATGTTTCTGGATTATAATGAAAAAACCAAAAGAATAGAATTCCCTCAGGATATGTTTTATAAAGAACAGCCTAATCTGGTTCCTGATGCAATGAGGATGTTGGTTGAATATGATGTTAAACCAGCAAAAGAAAGTTTAAAACCAAAACAATATGAAAATGACTATTACATAGATCTGGGATTTATTGGAACTACAATATCTGCTGAACTTGAACCAAAGACAGGCAAACTTAGAGGATTAGAAATATATCCAGCATCAGACAGCTCTGGTGAACCAAGTCTTGTTGGTAATGCATCCTTCTGGGGCTGCATGGGTTGCCACACAAGACGAACAGGATTTTTTGGGGATCCGTTTATCAGCTATCATGAAACACAAAGAGATATTCATCTTCACCAGGGAAAAGCTATTGGAGATTTCTTAAGACATGTAAGTGAAAATAAACAGTTTGATACACCAGGAGAAAAAGCTCAAACCTTAGAAAGATTGAGAATGCAGCTGGCAAATCCGAGAGAAAATCTTGATGCAATTCTACCTACTAATTTTTTAGATGTTTTGCACAGGCAGCAGAAAGGGTTAGTTCATTCTTCCAGCATATTGAAACGCTATAACTAAAACTATATCTTTTTTTTAAAATAAACTTCCTCCGGTACCCAGCAATACTTCTCCAAAGTCTTAATTTTTCAGACAGCATCTCTATTATAAAAGTCTAATAATGTTTTATATGAAACCAAATGTCTTATTTTTTCAAAATCATTTTCATTAATAGGTCTACAATTTTTGCAAGGTCTATAGCCTTCTTTTATTGCATCTTCCAAATCAAGAAAAAACACTCTGTTTTCTTTATTCATTCTCATGCCACTCTTACAATCTAACCTGCCAAAAATCTTTCCTTGCTTCCAACCTGCTAAAGTTCCAGGGGATGGACTTTGAATAACTTTGCCATTTTGTAGAAGGTTATATATTTTCATTCATTTACAACGGGCCTTGCAGGACTTGAACCCGCAACCATCTCGTTCGAAGCGAGGCGCTCTATCCAATTGAGCTAAAGGCCCTTTTTTTATCACGCAAATCCAAAATACAAACAAAGCAAGTTTATTATATACCGACTTCAAAATCATACAGCTTTCAGTTTACTTTACTTACTGCTTTACCAAATGAAAATCCGCTTCAATGATGTTAATTATTCTTTCCTTTTCATCTGAAGAAAGAAACGATCCTATAATTGAATTTTTCACAAGTGTGCAAATCTCTTCTTTTGTTAAATTAAATGCCTTCTGAACAGCAAGCAGGTTTTCATTTACATGCCCGCCAAAATATGCAGGATCATCAGAATTAACGGAAACATTCAGTCCTGCATCAAGCATTTCTTTTATATTGTGTTTTTCTATTGAATTAAAAACCCCAAGTCTGATATTTGAAAGAGGGCAAACTGTGAGAGGAATTTGTCTTTTTACCAGTTCTTCTACAAGTTTTTTATCTTCCA
>DUDS01000028.1 GCA_004769085.1 Candidatus Melainabacteria bacterium SSGW_16 | reverse complement strand
AATTTAAGAAAACACTTAAATATTCCTGCAAGAGGAGTGGTGCCTCCTACTTTGATATTAGTCGCTGTGCGTGCTAGAGCCCCTGTATGCGGGAATCCATTCAAAAGCGGAACAATAATATTTACTAATCCCTGTCCCCAGAGTTCTTTGTTTGGATTAAATGGAGTACCTTTATTATTAGCAAGTCTGTCTGCCATTCTAGAGCAAAGTAAACTCTCAATACCACAGACAAAAACGATAGCTATAACAAAGTAAATAATATCTTTTACGACTATAAAATTTAACTCAGGAACTACAGGCAGAGTAAATGCCAAAAGGTTAGTTGGAATGGAACCATACTTTGTTCGAATAAGGGTAAGCTCTTGTTCAGCAAGAATTGTTGATGATAAAAGTGTTCCAATACCAATAGCAATTAGAGGAGCTGGAATATAGATAGAAAACTTTAGCAAGTATTTTATGATAAAGAATGTACTCAATGCAAGTAAAAAAGCATAAATATTAAACTCATGTGAGTGCAAAAAAATTACCTGCAGTTTATGTAAAAAGCCATGACCAAGTTTAGCTTTTAATCCAAGCACTTCACCAATTTGTGATAAAGCAATGGTAATTGCAATTCCTATGGTAAATCCTACAATTATGGAGTATGGGACAAAAGTAACAAGCTTACCTAATCCAAATAATCCCATTAACATAAGTATTATTCCTGCAATAATAGCTACAAGAATAAGAAACCCATGTCCAGCAGCATGAGCTATTTGACCATCTGGAGTAACTCCATATTTGTGCATAACACCTGAAATGATTGGTATAAGTGCAGCAGTTGGTCCATAGACCTGATATTTTGAACCACCAAATAATGCTCCAATAAGCCCTGCTACAGCACCACCTACAATGCCTTGTTCTGGTTCTAAGCCTGATGCTATTGCAAAGCCCATTGCAAGAGGTATAGCTACCATTGCAACAATCAGTCCAGCTGTAAAATCACGAAAAACAATTAAATACCAGCTAGGATTTTTCAAGTCCTCGTATCTAGCATCAAAAGGATTAAGAAATAATCTTAGTCTTTTCCACATAATTTTAATTCTCAGAGACTTGTATATTTTGTAAAGCAGCTTCAAAGGAATCAAAACAATTATTTTCTTCAATCTTATCCAAGGTTCCCATCCTCTCCAGTGAAGCTCTAATAATAGGAGTCATGCCGACAAAGAACACTTTCACACTCTGTTCTTTTAATTGTTCAATTGCATCTTCCAGGGCATATGCTCCTGTCTGATCAACCAGAGGGACATTGTAAAACTTGATTATTAAATACTTTACATCTTTCATCTTAGTTATTGTCAAGTTAAAGTTTTTTATTTCACCAAAGAACAATGGTCCGTTAAAAGTATAGGTATAAATCTTTTTCCTTAAACTTTCGGGGATATGAGTTGCAACTTCGACTAAATGTTCTAGATTATCAAAGCTTGAATGGGTTGAAAGCTGAAGATCACTTAATTTCTTTGCAAAGAGTACACTTGCAAGAGCTACTCCAACAATAACTGCCATAATAAGATCAACAAAAACAGTTAGTATTAAAGTAATAAACATCACAAGGATATCTTCCTTGGGCGCTTTTCCAACACTCATTAATCCTTTGTAATCAAGAATACTTATACCAACAGTAATTAATATTCCAGCCAAACAAGAAATAGGTACCAATGAAGCAATTGGACCTATGCTAACTAATACTGTAAGTAAAAATAAACCATGAATAATACCCCCGGAAAATGTCGTCCCGCCAGATTTTGCATTTACCAGACTTCTCATGGTTGCGCCAGCTCCAGGCAACCCGCCAATTAACCCTGAGGCTATGTTTCCTATTCCCTGTCCAATTTGTTCTTGATCACTATCATGTCTTTTTCCAGTAACACGATCCATAACCAATGAAGTAAGCAAAGAATCTATTGAACCAATTACAGCCAGAGCCAGTGCTATTGGCAAAATCATGTGAAGTTCAGTAAAAGTCATGGTCGGGATTTTTAAATCTGGTAACCCTCTTGGGATTTCACCAATCCTTGGTAAATCCATCTTATAGTAAATTGAAATAATGCTGCAGATAAAAAGAGCTACTAAAGGTGGTGGAATTTTTTTTGTGATTAAAGGAAATAAATAAATTATTGCAATTGCAAGTAAACCAATTATTGTTGCCTGTAGGTTTAGATTCTTTGGAATCTCTAAATAGTGAAATAATGATTCTTCAACATCCCCATAGCTTTTAAGACCAAAAAGCGGTGGTATCTGGATAAAAGTAATAATTACACCAATCCCTGTCATAAAACCAGAAATAACAGGATAGGGAACATATCTGATTAATTGTCCAGATTTAATAAGTCCAAAAAATATTTGAAATATTCCGGCCAAAATAACAGCAGCAAAAATTAGTCCAGGTTCCTTTAGATGCCCTGCAACAAATGTAGCTGTAAACACTGTCATTGGACCTGTAGGTCCTGTTACTTGTGCAGGTGTACCACCAAACAATGCTGCAAAAATACCAGTAGCCATAGCTCCATATAACCCTGCCTGAGCTCCAAGCCCTGATGCCACACCAAAAGCAAGCGCCATAGGCAAGGCAACTACACCAGTGGTTAAGCCACCCATTAAATCTCCAATAGGATTAGCAAAATAACGGCCTTTTAAACTAAATTTCATACAAAACCTTGATTTTTTAAATTATAAGTTTATTATTTTAACATATTAGAATGTTAGAATATATATATGACTATACAGAGTCACAAAGAAAAGATAAAAACAATCTCTGAGGAACAAATCAATTCTGTTTCAAATTTATTTTCTATATTATCCCACCCTGTAAGGGTAAAAATACTCTGGTTGCTGAAAAAGAAAAAATATTTAAATGTTCACGAGCTACAAAAAGAATTACATATAAGCCAGTCTAATGTCTCTCAGCATTTAGGGCTTCTAAGAATGCATAAATTAGTTACAGAAGAAAGAAATGGCAAAGAAGTCTATTATAGTTTAGTAGCTTCGAAAAAAATTTCAAAAGTACTTTCCAGCGCCGTACATCTCATTGCATATCAGCTTGCAGCAAATAGTGAACTCCTATCAACATATACAGAATTACTGGCTTTCCTGGGTTAAAAACATAAATTATAAATGACAAATAAAAATCCTACACACAGCTTAAAAAGTATATTAAGTGAAAAAGATATACCTGAACATTTATTAAATACGCCTATTGCTGAACTATTAAAATATCACAATCTTTCTTTAGGTTTTAAAGAATGTGAAAAAGCCCAAATGGCAATTGTAATGTGCATGGATAATAGAAAGCAACTGAAAATCCCAAACAAGTTTGCTTATATTTTAAGAACTGCAGGAGCAAGGATTACAGGAAGCGAGTTTAAGCTTTCTTTTGTTATCGGCTTTGGTGATATAAAACATGTTGCATTGATAGGGCACTCTAATTGCGGAATGATAAATCTTATGGGCAAGAAAGATAAAATAGTCCAGGGCTTGGTTCAGAATGCTGGTTGGACAAAAGAACAAGCTGAAAATCATTTCAATTCATTTGCTCCATTTTTTGAAATTGAAAATGAAGTTGACTTCGTAATCAGTGAAAGTAAAAGGCTGAAGGAAAAATATCCAAATATTTTATTTGTACCAATGATTTATAAAGTCGAAGATAACAAACTTTATCTGTGCTAATAGAAAGATTTATTGAATTGAATAAACCTTATAAGGTTCTCTCTCTAACACAACTTTATAATTTTCATCAAAGTATTTCTCATTTGCATTAAAACCATTTTTTTCAGCAGGTCCAATAACTACATAACCTATAGAATACTTATGAAGCAAACCCTCAGCTTCTTTACTGCCAGAAAACATTATCTGTATATCTTTTAAAGTTTGGTCATAGTTAAAGCCCCATCTTGCGAGTTTAAGCCTTCCGCCCATTAAAACTTGTCTCCCTGTTAAACACATAACCCAATGATTATTAGTGTCTGCAGTTAAAACCCTAGTAGAAGGACTGGAAATCTTTTGAAACTCTTTAGCCAGCGCAATTTCATCATTGGTCCACATAACTATTGCATGTTTTTCAGTTCGAGTAATATTATATAAATCAATAAAACCTGAAAATGTCATGGTAAAAAATAAAAGAACAACGAAAGGTTTCACCAAAAAGTTATTTACTTTCCACAGTTCCTTTAAATATTGAACTACGGGTATGCATAAAATTAAGTATGTCCAGGTAATCATTTTGTAATTGTTCCAGACACCTTGTGAAAACAAAATTATGTTACTTAAAATAAAAATAAGACCCCCACTGATTATTAAAGGATTTTTATAAGATTTGAGCTTCCAAGTTGCAAGAATTGATAAGGGGAAAAATATTCCCCAATTTAGTATCCAGAAATATAAGAAATTTATTTTTTGTGCATTAGAGAACCACCCAACATATAATTTAAAAAAGTTACTTGGAAATGAGTTCCCAAAGAGGTAATAATAAACAAAATAATTGCCAGCTACTATACCAACTAAAAGCAATGACCACTTTTTCCAACTTTTATAACTAAAGATAAATTGCACAGCAAATATTATTAATAGTGACAGGTAAGAAAAATAATGCACAACTGGCATAATTCCTACCAAAAAGCCAGCAGTTAACAAGCTAAATCCAGGCACATTTTCAAATCCTCTTTTTATCCAACCCAATACAAACATAAGAATAATAAGTGCTATTGGTAAACCTAGTAAAAATGCACGTTGTGGTAAAAATTCTGAAACTATAAAATTATCAGAATATATATTCTCTTCAACAAGCTTTGTATATAATCTAGGCGGGTATTTTAGTACTTCTAATCCTGGTCTATTAAGGAAATCTTTTATAAACCACAAAAATCCTAATCCACCATTAGCAAGAAACAATGTAACCGCTAAATACGACAGCCACTGAGACTTCAATACAGTTAAATAAAAAACATACAATACTATTAACAAAATAAACGTAGTTACAATAGATGGAATTATAAATGCATTGACTTCATCTACACCAAGCCGCATGAAAAGTCCTGATATCATACTTGCTGCATAATGATGTCTAAAATTTCCTTGAAAGTAAAAAGGATGACATTTAAGCCACATTTCAGGTGTCCTTAATGCAAATACATTTGCAATAGCAAAATGTGTAGCCCAGTCTGACCATACATTTACAAACCCTGCGCTTAGTCCTTCTTTACTAAAGAAAAGCATCTTAGGCCAAACCTTAAGAAAATAAAGCCCCCAAGTTAATAAAACTACAAAAAGACCAATAAAATCTGATGGCTTTGCATTTTTCATGGGTTCACATGGTTAATAGCAATAATTTTATCAAGGTAGTAAAGAAAAAGTTAGAGGGTTGAGGATATAAGTTTTCGGGAATTTGTTACCTAAACAACTTATTTAATCTTTTTAATTTAAATTTAGTTTCATATCTTGGATTTACTAAGTTTTTGTCTTTCAAATCTTTTTTATCAATAGTTCTCAATGCTCTTATTACTAAAGCTGCATAATCTTTTGGATTGAAATTTTTAGAAATGTAGCCATTAAACCCATCAGTAATAACCCCGGAATCTATAATATTAGTGCATATTACAGGAGTACCACAGGCAAGAGACTCTAAAATAACATTTGGACAACCTCCTTCTGTTTTTGATGTAAGGAGCAAAAGATCTGCCTTCCTGTATATTTCTGGCAATCTATCATTTTGAAGTTTTCCTAAGGATACAATTTTTTCCTTGCTTTTAAAATTATGTTTTTCAATAAGATTTTCCAGGACATGATTTTCTATCCCAGCAACATATAACGTTATATCCTGTCTTACTTTTAGAACTTCTTCAAATGCCCTGAAAAGAAGTCCAGGATTTTTTTGCTTTGCATTTAATCTTCCTGCATACAGAAGATTTTTGCTTCCATTAATATTTAATTCTTCTGAGCTATTGAAAAAAATTTCTCTATTGATTGCTACAGGGAAGTAAGTTAGTTTTCTTTTAATTAATGGAATTTTAAATAGAATATTTCTTTTATTGTCAACCAATGCTTTATCTACCAGCAGGATTGTTGGTAGTGATATAAGTAAAACAATGATTCTTTGAAACAAGCCATATGAGCCCCATGTACATAATTTGAAAGATGCCTCTAGTAATAAAATTACTTTTATTTTTGGATAAAAAACCTTAAGAAAAAATGCTGTTGGAATTCTGTTATATATAAAAAAACATGTTGAATCAAATGCTTCTTTATCGATTTCTTTATCTATAAACTTCTTTAGGCTTTTTTCTTTTTCCTTCAGAGGAATAAGCTTTATTTTACCGTCTTTGTAAGCTTTTAAATTCTCTCGACTAATATCATTTAATCCAATTGAAATATCAAAATTGGAATCTTTAAGCAAATGAAGATTATGCACCAATGACTTTTCGCTTCCGCCCATTCCTAGCGGTAAAGAGTATCCAAATAATTTATAGGTATAATCTTTTACACCGTAAATAATAAAAATTAATTTTTTGATTTTCACAGGATCATTTTACTTAAATCTTGGTTTCTGAAAGGTGGTTTTTTGTTCCGCCTAAGGTGGACAAAAAGTATCGTATAGAAAAGGTGCGCTGAGCATTAGTACGAAGCGAGCGGTATAAAAAACGGAGAGGGAGGGATTCGAACCCTCGGTAGAGCTTTTGACCCTACAACTTCTTAGCAGGAAGCCGCTTTCGACCACTCAGCCACCTCTCCTTCATATCCGCTCGTCGCATATTCGCTTCTCATATTTTCTACTTAAGGAACTACTATGACTCCTCGCTTTTCTTTCACGACGCTCAGAATATTGCTCATCGCAACATTCTTCGCTTAACTTTTTAGTATTTCAGATGCTATAGCAATATCAGGATTCAACTTCAGATAATTTAGAAACTATTTAATTGTAACAACAGACTATTGTAAAGATATAAAGATAAGCTCTTAATTATTACCTATATGAATGACTTTGCTTATATCAATTTAGGTACTCTCCATAAATAAACCTAATATTCATGTATATAATTTAATCCTAATAAAAGGGGGAAGAATGAAAAAGGCTAATTTATCAGTTTTAATTTTTGTAATCATTATCATAAGCATTATTTTTTTCAACAATGCTAATAATACAGTTACTGGTCAGACAGGAGATCAAACAGCAACTCCAACAAGTACACCGCAAGCAGATGTTACAAGCACACCAACATCAGAACCAACATCTGAGCCAACATCGGAACCAACTCCAGTAACAACAGCCAGCGAATCAACCCCTACACCAAATCCTGAAGAAGTTTTACCCCCTACAGGTGGTGGAGAAGTTACAATCACAAGTGAATCACCTATAGCACTAAACAAAAACTTTACAGGTATCTGGAAAGCAAGAGTAAAAAGGACAGAAACAAGCTCAAGTTCATCAAGTTCTACCGGTGGCAGCTCAACAACAACTAGTTCTTCCACAAGTTCCACTGGTGGCAGTTCAACAACAACCAGTTCTTCTACGAGTTCCACAGGTGGTACTAATACTACAACTAGCTCCTCTACGAGTTCCACTGGTGGCACTGATACAACTTCAAGTTCATCCTCAAGCACAACTGGTGGTACCACTACTACCACACTGGCACATATAACTAGTGATGTTATTGGTTCAAGCATTATTACCTTCAGACTCTGTGTTGTTGATGGAGAATTAAAAGGCTTTGTACAACAAGGAGGAGTATTAGTAATGGGTGAAATTACTTCAAGCACTAATATTTCTGAAAACGAAGTTCAGTTTGAAGCAGAATCCAGAGATGGCAGACATGCAATAATCACTCTGAAACTTACAGGTGAAAGAGAGTTTATTGGTACATTTGCAGATGGACATACTTTTGAAGGAAGAAAACTTAATCCAAGAGGATGTGCTGGCGTTGCAGCTACTATCATTGGTGGATCAGACAGACCAAATAAACCTGATAAACCTGGAAGACCTGATAGACCCGGAATGGGACATAATGGTGGCCCTGAAATGAGTGGAGAAGGTGAACCCACTGACAGACCAGATAGACCTGACAGACCAGGCAGACCGGATAGACCTGACAGACCGGATAGACCGGATAGACCCGAACAAAGTCCAACACCATTATCTGACGGGGTTACTCCAACTACAGACAATCCAGATGACAGACCAGGCAGACCAAACATGGGTGGTCCAAAAGGTCCTAGACCTGGTGCAATGTTTGGCGGCGAAGATCAAGGTGACAATGCTGTTGGAGAAGGATCCAGTAGTGGTGGACCAGGTCCTCGTGGTCCAAAAGGCCCTAGACCTGGCGCAATGTTTGGCGGCGAAGATGTTGTTGGTGAATAGAGCCAACGGTTAATTTTTTAGACTTGGTAGGAGAAATCCTAAAGAAGTTCTTTTAGGGCTTCTCCTTTAATTTTTGTGCCATTTATCACTTGTCAAAATAAATAAAAGTACTTATAGTAACCTTAGAATGAACATGAAAAAACAGGATTATATATTATTTTCTCTTTTAGTGCTTCTCATAAGTCTTACTTTATTCTGTATACGATCAAATAAAGCAATAGGACAAATTACTACATCATCATCCAGTAGTGGTTTATCAGTATGCGTTGCCTGTGCAGAGCCTGTCTGTAGTCCGGGCGAGATTTTAAGTTTTCCAAAAGATTCATGCGCTGAATGTCCAAAGTGCATAGATAACTGTAAATGCCCAGAAGGTGAACGATTTGATGGTGAAAAATGCCTTAAGGGAGAAAATGTTGCCTGTATTTTATTATTTGATCCGGTGTGCGGTTGTGATAGGAAAACATACAGTAATAGTTGCTTTGCATATGGTGAAGGAGTTAAGTCCTTTACAAAAGGTGAATGCAATAATTCAAGTTCATCAGGAGAACTTACATGCACTATAGATTCTGATTGTCCACCAGGTGTCTGTCCAAATGGACAAACCTACCAGGCTTATACTTGCCAAACTGAGATTGGCAGTTGTTATCAATTACAATTTTTTGCTGATCCTTGTCAGTTTTTAACATCCTCATCAAGTGGATCTAGTCATAATGACTGTTTATGTCCAAATGGATTTGCTTTCACAGACAACGAATGTAAAGAAACACAAGACAATGTAGCATGTACATTGGAATATAACCCTGTCTGTGGCTGTGATGGAATGACTTATGGAAATGGTTGCATAGCTAACATAAGTGGTGTTAAAAACTACACACTGGGTGAATGTGAATCAAATTTAAATAAAGCATTTACAGGAATTTGGAGAGGAAGAATCCCAAGATGTAAAACATTAACAACAAAAAATACGCCATCAGCAATTGGTGAAGCTGTTGGATGTATAGTATGTCCTCTTATACAAATCCTTTGTGCACCTGGCTATATAGGAATACCTGATACATGTACAAAATGTGCTTACTGTGCAAGATGTAATCCTAGAAGTGGACATATATTTGTAAGGCTTTGTATAAAAGATGGGGAGGTAAAAGGTATAGTCCATGCCCCTCAAAGTATTATCAATGGAAAAATAATTTCTTCTGAAATAATATCTCCAAATCAAATCATCGTTACCGTATTAGATAAAAATGAACAGACAGAAACATTAATTCTTGAATTACTTTCTATAAATAAAGTTTTAAAAGTCACATTTGAAAATGGAGAGGTATTTGAAACTAAAAAGATAAGTCTGAATAGAAACTGTTTATCTTCCAATGAATGTCCAAATTGTGATCTTGTAAGATGTGCTGATCCAGGAATACCATCTCAAGGTTGTAAAAAAATTAGACCAATAATCAATGGTTGTAAATCGTGTTGTGAAACAATAACTTGTTCAAGCAGTTCAGGATGTATAAACCCATGCGGAGATCTTTGTTGTAATTCAAATGAAGAATGTGCGGTTTTAGAATCATTTCCTTTACAGTACAAGTGTAATCCTAAAGTAACATCTTCAAGTTCAAGTGGAAACTTTGAAGACTGTAGATCAGTATCTAGTTGTCGCGGTGAAAACGGAGAAGAATTACCATGTCCACCAGGAACTGAATGTAGTGGACTCCCAGCCTATGGATGTTATCCGCCAGGCTGCCCGGTTCCAATTTGCTTATCCCCTGACACCAGGATAAAAACTAAAGGTGTAGAAAAAAGAATTGCAGATATTATGGTCGGTGACTTTGTAATCACTGATAATGGAAAAGCTGTGCGGGTCAAGAAGATCGGAAGCACTGAAGTTAAAAAACACAACATACTCCGCGTGAAATTAAATGATGCAACAATTCTTGAAGTTAGTCCCGGTCATCCTACTAGTGATGATAGAAAATTTAAGGATTTGAAAATTGGAGATATTCTTGACGGAAGAATTATCGTGGAAGTAAAAACAATGCCTTACAAATACAGCCACACATATGACATACTGCCCGATTCTGAAACAGGGCACTATTATGCAAATGGTGTATTAATTGGAAGCACTCTAAAATAATTTGCTGCTGTCATTACACTCCTCGCTATGACATTTATTCTGATATCATGATCTACATGCCAAAGAAAGTTTTAATTATAGGATGGGATTGTGCACCACCTGACTGGGTGTTTGATAAGTGGATTGATGATTTACCTGCTTTAAAATCACTCCTGAAAAAAGGTGTTTTTGGTAATTTAACAAGCACCATCCCGCCAATTACTGTACCTGCATGGCAGTCAATGCTGACAAGCAAAGACCCGGGACAGCTTGGGGTTTATGGTTTTAGAAACAGAAAAGATTACAGTTATGACGGACAATATTTTTCAAACGGTGCTGATATTTTAGAACCTGCTGTCTGGGATATTTTAGGTAAACACAATAAAAAATCAATTCTTGTCGGAGTACCACAAACCTATCCACCAAGACCAATAAATGGTCACATGGTTACGTGCTTTCTTACACCAAGCATCAAATCCCAATATACCTACCCAAATGAGCTTAGAGATGAAATTGAAAAAAATATTGGTGAATATATTCCTGATGTAAAACATTTCAGAACAGAAGACAGAGATTTTATTTTAAAACAAATATATGAGGCAACTGAAAAAAGATTTAAAACTTTCAGGCATCTCTTAAAAAGCAAAGAGTGGGATTTTGCAATGCTTGTTGAAATGGGGACAGATCGTATTCATCATAGCTTTTGGAAATTCCTGGATCCATCTCACCCAAAATATGAAAAAGGCAACAAATATGAAAATGTAATTCCTGAATATTATAAATATCTTGACAATGAGTTAGCTGAAACACTCAAACTTGTTGATTTAAATGAAACAAGTGTAATGGTAGTCTCCGACCATGGTGCAAAAGCCATGATTGGGGGTATTTGCATAAATGAATGGCTTATAAAGGAAGGGCTTTTAACACTTAAAGAATACCCAAAAACATTTACCCCTATTGAAAAATTACAGATTGACTGGTCTAAAACAAAAGTCTGGGGTTCAGGTGGATATTATGCACGGATTTTCTTGAATGTTCAGGGAAGAGAACCAAATGGTCAAATTCCCCAAGCCGAGTACAAAAAATTCAGAATTGAATTAAAAGAAAAGATCGAAAGCATAAAAGATGAACAAGGGAAGAAGTTAGCAACAGTTGCACATATTCCTGAAGAAATTTATAAAGATGTAAAAAGAATTCCACCTGACTTAATTGTAATTTTTGATGATCTTAGATGGAGATCAGTTGGCAGTATAGGGATAAACTCGGTTTATACATATGAGAATGATACCGGTCCTGATGATGCAAACCATGCACAGCAAGGAATGTATCTTTTATATAATCCTCAAGCCAATTTTAATGGTAAGCGGGATGACAAACACCATCTTATGGATGTAGCACCAACTATATTAGATTTACTTGGAGTAAAAATCCCCAGCGATATGCTTGGAAGTTCAATGTTAAGTGAAACATTGGCAGGAGCAAAGAAATGAAAACAATATGGTTTTGCGGAGAAGATGAAAAAAGTTTAATTAATGTTGCTGAATCATTAGGCGAAGAGCTTATAAACAGAGAACAATGTGTTGAACTTATAGTTCATTCAGAAATAGAAGAGATTCTTGGAAGAGGTCTCAAAGACACAAAAGAAGATAGATCCACATTTACTGATCGTCTTGGCTTTGTAGGTGATTTGCTTCACAGAAATAATATATTTGCACTTATTGTTTCAAACAAAGCTGACATGTTAGACAGAAAAATAGTAAAAGAAACATATGGAGATTACATACAAATAAATATTGGCAATATTAAAGACAGTCTTTGTGATCTGGATTTAAGTGCAAAAGAAGACATAAAAGCAAATGCAAAAAAAATTATTGAATATTTAATTCTGGAAAAAATACTTCCAGAAAAGTCCGGAAGTACAGAGGTATACTCTAAAGAGGAAGAAGAAGAAATTAGAAGAAGATTAGAAGAATTAGGTTACGTTTAGTTTTTTATCTTCTGTCAATTCGCGCGTAATATGTTTGTCCACAATCTTTAAGAGTGGCTTCTCTTTCTTTTAACTGATTAATCTTTTGTTCGTTAAGTTGTTTTTGAATAGCATTTTGACTTAAAGATAATATTTCCACTTGTACTTGACCTAATGCAGTATCGTAACATTGCTTTTTTTCACTATTAGTGGACAGTTGGTCACAATTAACACAAATACTATTATCAGGGTTGCTTGGATCACTTCCTATACAACCACCACAACCAAACGGTGGCACAGGACAATCCAAGGTACCCCTACACGGCACTATCGGCGGTGTTGGTGTTGGAGTAGAGTTAAAACAATAACTAGCAATGCAAGTCAAACCTGTACAACAATCATTATTACTATTACATCCAAAGCCATGATTAGGTATACATGTAGGTGATGGTGTCGGAGTTGGGGTTGACGCTTCTGTACTCGAAGGCGGTATTTCTGGAACTTGTGGTGTTGGTGTTTGAAAAAGTGGTCTATCTTTTGGTGGCGGAATATTGGCCAGAGTATTATTTGTTTGGCTTACAACAAAAACTGCAATAAAAAGTATAGATATGCACTTAATAAAAAGATCTTTCATATTTTTCTAGAATCCCTGTTCAACATATACCCACTAGAGCCGGTAGGTAATCTAGGGTTAGAAGAACTAGGATATGTTTAAACAGTAATAGTTGTTTTTTGCCCGAACAAAGTACTTATCAGTTCTTTAATAAACTCATGACTAAGATTAATTTTGTTTAGTATGCTGTATCTGTTAGGTCTTGTATTTGGTGCATGCTGTAGGATCTGAACCAGTTGATTTTCAGTTAACCCAATCTCTGAGAGCCTTACCGGTAATCCTAAAAATCTAAATATTGCTCTTAGTTCTTCAAAATATTTTTTTTCAATTAGTCCAAGCTCTGCTCTTAAAAATGTAGTTATAAACATTCCAAAAGCCACCTGAATGCCATGTGGTTTTAACCCACCAAAAAGCTCATCAATAGCATGGCTGATTAAATGTTCTGCTCCGCTTGCAGGACGGCTAGTACCTGCTATTTCCATGGCTACACCAGAAAGGGCAAGTGATTCCACTATTGTTTCAAGATTTTCTTTTATAAACTGAGATTTTGTTTTTCTCTGAAGTATATAATTTTGGATCTCTGAATAAACACTTAGAGCTGCCTGTTTTGATACCATCACTGCATAATCATCAATAAATTCTCCGTTCTCAACAGCTGCAAGTTTACAATCTTCTATCGCAGAAAGATTTGACAATAAATCTCCAATGCCAGAAATAATACTTTCTTCATCAGAACTTTCAATTATATGCAACGGTACAAAAAGTGCAGCTGGAATTGATGCCCCAAGACTTTTATAACTGTTATGTTTTTCTTTTAATACAGCTACAGGAGAACAAATACCATCATTTGAAATTGCTGTGGGAATACTAATACATGGAATATTATTTATATGTGCTGCATATTTAGCAGTATCAATTACTTTCCCTCCTCCAATCCCTACAACAACATTAAAGTCTGTTAATGGAAGCTGGTTTACATATGCAATCGATGCATTTATGACCTGAAATGTTTTTAATTTCTGAACCTTGTCAAATAATGCTACTTCAATATCATTTGTAATCAAATGGTTTGGTGTTCCTGTAGTAACAAGCGCCACGCTGGATAAATTTTGTTCTTGTATAAATGAAATTAATTCACAAGCCACCTCATCATTGGACCTGAGCATTTTTAGTCTCTGAGGGATGTTTATCTTACTCATACAACCAGCGGGCTCCTTATTAATGATGCAATATTTTTTGCTGCTTTATAATCTTCTTCCGTATCAACTTCTGTCCATAGCAAACCATTAGTAGAACATGGAAAAACTGACGAGTTTATTAAAATATCTGCCAGTGCATCTTCATAGTATATATCAAGTTTTTTGTTCTCAACATTTTTTTCAAGAGATTGCAGGAATTTAATTCTTTCACTATCTCTTAAATAAGTAATTCCAATATATTCGCCATATGAAGTCTCATTATTTAGTTTTTTACTTATTTTCTTAATCTCACCCTTTGTATTAACTTCAACCTTCATATCTTCACTTATAAGTTTTTTAGAATTATCAATAACTAAGTACGATTTCTTTTCTAAAGCTGATGAGGTTAATTTTGATACAAAATCAGAAAGAATCCTTTGATCAAAAATAATATCTGAGTTAAGCAAAACGGTTTCATCATCCCATAAATCTCTAGCTAGGTATGCTGAATAAATATTGTTATATTCTTCATATTTTTCATTGTAAATAAAATCAAATTTGGATTTTCCTGCCCACTTTTCCAAAACATGTTTTTTTAATTTATCTTCTCTAAATCCTGTTATAAAAGTAATCTCTTTAATGCCATTTTCAACTAAAGCTTCAAGAGAAAAATCAATCAGACACCTTTCAGAATCAATTTTTAAAAGGCATTTGGGAATATCTCTTGTAAGGATTCCTAGTCTTTTTCCAGTGCCAGCTGCAAGTATTAATGCCTTTTTCATTCAAATTATGCTAGCATATGGCGATCTTTAAGAAAAAATAAAGCTAAAAACGCTTAAAATCTTATATTAACCACTTTTGGGTAGAATTACATGTGGGGGCGTACTAGATTCGACAAACCTGATGAATCCTGAGTTGCAAGCAGTGGAAGCTTGGTCACCACTTAAAATATTCAAAGCAAAAAGAAACGATAAAAAAGTCGTTTATTTGGATGACTACAGAAAAGCAAAGAATGACCGCAAGGTTGTTTCTATTGCCGAGTATCGTAGGGAAAAAGCTCAAAGAGAAGCTGCCTAACATTTAGGTAATCCAACAGAGTGCAAGCCTGGCTACCCGCCCAGACTCTGAACAAAAATGGTAGCTGCTGCAGGTAAGTTTCTTGGCTAAGTAATCTGCTTAAGACTAAAACCAAAAAACCGGCGGGCTCCCGGCCCTCAGTTCAGCGGTTCTGAACTAATTCCGGGATAAGCTTGTAGATGCCTTGGAATTTTCACTTTTGGACAGGAGGGGCAGTTCCTCCTCGCCTCCACCAAGTTGAATAAGTTGGCATGTTTCTGCATCAAGGCAGATCTACACCAAAGATGTGAAAAAATTTAGCAATGAACTCTCTCAAGTACATTGCATTAAAACTCTTAATCTATAATTTCTACAGTTTCTAAAACCATGAGCAACCAGTTTAATAAGAGTCAATCATTTTAAGTTGCAAAGATGGAGCCCTTTTGCTTAAGCTTAAGCACACAAGAAAGCTTGTTAAAAGTAGGGTTCACCATTGAAAATTAACAGGATCGTTGTTAGAATGTTTTCACTTAAAAGAAGATAAAAACTTATGAGACTGTCAATCCTTAGATTATTGGGGATTGGAAAGGAAGAACCTGTAATAAATGTTCGATCTTTTCAACCGTCAACAGTTCAGGAATATCAACCTGTTTGGACTTTTGAAGCTATTGAAAGAAGGCGTTTACCTGATACGCTTAACTTGAAGCAGATAAGAGAGTTCTACGAAATACCGAATGATGCGAGCTATGATGATGCTAAAAAAATTCTTGCAGCTAAGTTAAAAGAAGGCTTAAAAGGATATTTAGATTGTTGGCATGAAAAGGAAGATGTTGCTCGCTATCATAAGGCAATGGCGAATTTCAAGCTCCCTATCTTGCAAATTAAAGACCTTGATTTGCTTGATGCAATGCTTTTACATATTGGTTTAGTAGGTGGTGGTATCAATTTAATTGAAGAAGTTGTTGCAAAGAAATTAGAATATAGAAAACAAAGGGAGTTGCTTGAATCATAATGTCGTTATGAGAGGTAAGAAAATATAGTGTGCGATAAAACAAAAATGCTTGAACAAGCAGAAGATTTATTCCATTCTGAATTTATTAACTTTTTAGTCTATACCCGGTTTTAAAAATCCATCTAATCAGTACAATACAGGCTAAAAGAAAAACAAAAATCACAATTAAGCTTAATTTTAAACTGACATCCGCTTTTTCATAGAAACTCCAACGGAATCCGCTAATAAGATAAACGACAGGATTAAAAAGTGAAACCTTTTGCCAAAACACAGGTAACATGTTTATTGTATAAAAACTCCCGCCTAGAAATGTAAGTGGAGTAATTATAAGAGCAGGTATGATTTGTAGTTTTTCAAAACCATCAGCCCATATCCCAATAATAAATCCAAACATACAAAAGGTAAGCGAAGTTAATATCAGAAAAAACAACATTACAATAGGATGTCTAATTTCAAGTGGCACAAAAAAGCCGGCAGTGGTTAGTATCATAATACCTAGAATAATTGATTTAGTTGTTGCTGCTCCGACATAACCAAGGAGAATCTCGATATAAGAAATTGGTGCTGACAAGAGTTCATAAATATTTCCTGTAAATCTGGGGAAATAGATCCCAAATGAGGCATTTGAAATGCTCTCTGTAAGCACTGCAAGCATAACCAACCCAGGGACTATAAATGATCCATAGCTAATTCCATCTATCTCAGTAATACGTGAACCTATTGCTGAACCAAAAACTACAAAATATAACGTGGTTGAAATTACAGGTGATAATATACTTTGTGCAACAGTACGCCACCAGCGAGCCATTTCAAAGTTATAAATAGCTTTAATAGAATAAAAGTTCATGAGGTTTTCACCAGTTTAATAAAGATTTCTTCAAGGGAGCTTTGCTTAGTATGAATATCTTTAAATGTTATACCTGCTGAAGCTATAGACGCTAATAATTCTGGAATGCAAAATTCTTCTTTAGCTGTATCATAAGTATAAATTAACTTATCATTGTTTAACTCTAAAGCCCACTTTGATAGTGAGGCAGGAATAGAGCTAAGTGAACTTCTTAGATCTAAAATTAACTGTTTTCTTCCAAGTTTTTTCATTAGCTCATTCTTACTTTCAGTAACAATAATCTCCCCTTTATTTATTACTCCAATCCGATCAGCCATCTCTTCTGCTTCTTCAATATAATGAGTTGTAAGAATGATAGTTACTCCACTCTTTTGCAGATCGCGGACCTGCTTCCACATATCCTGTCTTAAGCTAACATCTACCCCAGCAGTAGGTTCATCCAGAAATAAAACCTTAGGCTTATGAGAAAGTGCTTTAGCAATCATTACGCGTCTTTTCATACCACCAGAAAGAGTCATCATTTTATTATCTTTTTTATCCCATAAAGATAGCTGTTTAATAACTTTCTCTATATAAGCATGGTCAGTAGCCTTTCCAAATAGTCCCCGACTAAAGTTTACTGTATGCCAAACTGTTTCAAATGCTTCAGCAACAAGTTCCTGCGGAACAAGCCCAATGAGAGATCTTGTTTTTCTAAAGTCTTTAATGATGTTATATCCATCTACCAGGACTTCACCTTCTGTAGGATTTACAATTCCACAGATGATGTTTATAAGAGTTGTTTTCCCTGCGCCATTAGGTCCAAGCAATGCAAATATTTCTCCTCTATGGATCTGGAGATTAATGTTATTCAATGCCTTAAAGTTGCTGCTATAAACTTTAGTTAAATTATTAATAGAAAGTATAGTACTCATAATATTATGTTACCGGGCAAAATCTAACACTGTACAATCAAACAACTTTCAGTGTTATATTGACATTAACAAGGTGGGAACTAGTCCTCCATTCAATTAAAACAAGTCTGACATTGCAGTGTAAATCATTGCATGCTACTTGTATAGTACTCATTTGTTAGATCCTGATATAAATATCTTCTAGATTCAATAAACATTTTTTAGTTTGAATTTGATTTGAATTCTATTAACTGCAAGTCTTATGCTGCTGCTTTGTTGATAGAAAAAGTCATTGCTCTAGTTAAACTAAATTTCAACAAATTTTTCAAATCTCCCAAGAGTTTCGTTCTTCCTATTATATCTAGGAGTTGAATTTCCTTTAACTCTAAACCTTCAAATACAGAGCTTAAATTACCATTAGATTCTAATATCGCTATTTGTTTTTTTAAAACTACCTGAGCAGCTGCCCACACATTTGTAATAGTTTTTGTATGTCTTAGGAATTCCATATAATCTAATTACCTACCTTATCTATATTGAGTATACCCAGTTGTTAATAAGCTTGTATTAATGAGCTGCCCTTTGGTTACGTTTACACAACAAAAGTGGCAGATCCATTGGTTCTTGTACAATAAGTTTTGTAATTTGATGAAACCCTTTGAAAAGCTCATAAATACTGGTATTTGTAAGAATGTGCACAGTGATTGAATTTAAGTGTTATTTCTGTTTTTTGGTAAAGCTTGATTTTACTTATAACTCAAATATTAGCTTCTGAGAACAGAATGTAGTTCTCCAGCTTCACCAATACGTTCTACCTGATCAAGTTCTTGAATAGCATCTGGTTGACTTTCTGATTGAGTTTCAAGTTCAATGGCTACATCTTTTAAGCTGCCACTGGCTGGAATAATCCTTCCTCTGTTTGCTGTAAATGCTGCAGCACCTAACACAGCTAATAAGGAAGGATTAATTGCAAATAACCTGGCATCAAAGTAAGCAGTAGGTTTTACTGTTGGAATTATTAGGGCTTTTATTGGAGCTCTTGCTTCAAGTGCTTTTGTTTCAAAAACCTGAGATGTCTGCTGTTTTTGAACTTCAATGGATTCAGTGCCTACAACTTTTACTCTTGATAACAGTGCTCTTATTGCTGGTCGTGCTCTTTCTGCTGCAATTATACTTTTGTCCAATGAATGAGGGGCTTGAGGTGAATCATTTTTTGTATTAGATAAAAAATTTGTTTCTGGTCTTTTAGCAAGTCTTTCTAAAATAGATTCAATTGATAAAGCCGGGTTTTTCATAATTTCAGCCAGAAGAGCAGGATTATCTTTTATTGATGATAAAAAACCTGGATTGCTGATTAAAGAAGTTAAAAGCCCGGGGCTTCTTATTATTGCAGTTAATAATCCAGGACTATTTATAATTTCATCGGCTAGCCATGGATTACTTAAAATCGCTGCGCGTAAATAAGGGCTGGCTTCTACTCTTGCCAAAATTGTTGAATCAGATATTAAGAAAGATAATGCAGATGAAAGTTTAGTTGTCTTAGTTAGTGTACTTATAAATGGTTTTTTAGAATCCAGGTCAGACAGCTTATCTGCTTTAATTGTATAAGGGCTCAAATTGTTTTGTAACTTTGAAAAGTCACTCATCTTAGCATTCTCATTATGAGAAACTGAAGAAAGTGCAGGTATTGCATGGATAAAATTTTCGTTGCTCATTTTTAATTCCTTAATAATCCTCTCAACTCAATATTAGCTCTTCCGTGAAAAGTAACAACCAGTCAAACATTTAAAGCAAAGAAATCATTCTTGTTGATTGATGATTTGAATGATACTCATTATTTTTTAATTAAGTTAGATTAAGTCATAAAATACCATTACATGTGTCTACTAAACTAAGCAACCTTCAAAAATATATTAGCGAGGTGAGCGAGGACTTCATCAACTTATATTTAGTTTTGTTAGCTTATAAGTTAATTTTTACAGCAATAAATAATTAGAGATTAATGCAATATGGTAATATAAAAACATTAAAGCCCCTAATTACCTAAACGTCTCAAGAACTTAGTTTAATAAGGTCTGATAAGTATGAAGATCAGATTTTTAGAATACAAATATAACAAAAAACTTTTTTGTTTTTTTGTAGCTTTTATTTTTTTATTTGATGGATTTTCTAATCTCGTTTATGCAAAGCGTCCAGTAATTAGAGAAGGGGCTTATGAAGGTAAAAGGGCAATTACTGACCCAAATATTGAAGAACGGCCTTTTTATTTAGTTGTTGCTAATGGTCACTTTACTGGGATTTCTGGTGTTGAAAATAGTGAGGTACAAGTTGAAAGATTCGATATTACCAGCCCAACTGGTCAAGGACTAGAATTAAAAAGATCCAGGAATAAGCTAAATATTTCGTTCGAAGAAGACGGTGTTTTATACGGAACAGTAAAACTTATAAGAGGTTCAAACAAGCCCAGATCATCTTTTCAGGGTTATTATTCTTTATCCGATGAGCTATTTGGTTTATTAAGCAGCTTTATAAATATTGGTCCAGCAGGATATTCTATAATTTCTCTTGAGTTTACACAACCTCACAGATTTTTTGGGCAGATAGATAATGATGGTAAATTTAATTTAATTTTCAACAGCGATAATGAAGGAACAGAGGTTACTACTGATTTTATTAGTGATGATGAAGTAACTGTAACTTTTAAAAATAATTTTGGCACATTTTCACAGACTTTAAAAAAGAACAAAACATAAATAAGCTAGTCTCTTGGTTCTACTGATCCACTGCTGTTTGTAGCTGACGCGCCAGGAGCTGGTGAAAGTGATACTCACCTGTTTCACGTTTTCCATATGGACCAGGTTCAATAAAATTACTGGTAAGCCCGCGTTGTACACGTTCACATACACCCATATCTTCAAGCTGGACCTGATGAGCATCAGTTATATATTTATCAATAGAAGGTTGATCCCATCCATCACTAAAGTAAAAGTCAAAAATAACTTTGCACCTATCAGGACCAAGAGGAAGAACTATATTTGTATCCATCACGCCCTTGTAGAGATTTACCATAACATTTGGATATATCCACCAATACATAGCCTCAGCACCCTGACGCAAAGCAACTGTCGGATCATCATTAGCAGTTTTTGTTGGACTATGCTGCAGGCTACAGCGATCAAATATTTCAGTACGGTATTGGGAATAATTTAGGGCTTTTATAAGAGCAGGGTGAATAGTGGGTACATGATAACCTCCATCCAGAAAGTTATCAACATAGACTTTCCAATTGCATCCTACTTCGTATTCTTTTCTACCTGCCCACTTCATCGAAGACAGTTCCATATCTTTAGTTCGTTGTACTATAGGTTCAAAAGTTGTTGAGAGATTCTCTGTTCCAGGCTGCATACGAATAAAGACAAGCGGATCAAAAGTCCCAGCCTCAAATGGAATAAGACTGTATCCTTCTCTAGAAAACCCTTCCACTGGACCAAGCTCTGGAGCCTTGCAGAGACGGCCTGTGAGATCGTAACACCATCCGTGATAATCACATTTCACTTTGTCATCAGTTAGTATCCCTCGGGAATTAGTGAGAAGTTCTGTTGCACGGTGACGGCAAACGTTCAAAAAAGCTCTTAGATTACCATCTGCACCTCTGAGAACAGCTACCGGTTCTTCAGCAACTTGCTCCTTGAAATAAGACCGAGGAGTAAGAACATCACCTACACGACCAACTGCCACCCAGTTTTGCCCAAACACTGTACTTCGTTCAGCCTCATATATTTGAGGATCACGATACCAGATTGGAGGGATTGCTCTTGCTTGTTCATATGGAAGATTGGGATCAAATAAGCTGATTTTTGCTTTAAGTTCATCAGATGGTTTACCAACGTTTCCTTTTACAGGAGGGTGGATAGTAGGCAGATGAACTCTCCCCAATGATGAAACAACACTTACAGGATCAGTAGTCACAATGACTCCTATTTATTTTTAATTATTTCCTCAAGGGCAATATTAACTAAATTATAAAATGAATTTAGGAATCATGGTTGTAAATTTTTAGAAACATGTAGCAGTCTAGACTAAATTAATAACACTATGCCGTGATTATTCAATAAGAGCAGCTAATAGCTAGAAAGGATAGATTCATTACACAAAGGGTATAATAAAAATAAAAGGATATATTTATGGCAAACAAAGATCAAAAAAGACAAAAAGATAACCCGCAGGATAAAGCAAAACAAGAGAACAAAAAGTTTACACCGCCTCCACCAAAACCATTTGCCCAGTTTTCAAACCCAAACAAATTTAAAGGTGGTCAAGGATCAAAATCCTTCAATGCTTTTCATCGAAGGCTAGGAAAATAAATATTGCGACTTAGCGTAACAGATTTACTTAATTACTATCGTTGTCCAAGACTTTTATATTTAAATCACCATGGTGATAAAAGTTTCCAACGTGCTCCAACAGATTTCTTAAAAAGGCTATGGAAAGTCGGACGCACCTATGAATCAAAAGTAACTGATTTTTTTAAGTATGAAAGACCCAGATACAAAGTCGGGGATTATGAAAAAGGGTTCGAGGAAACTCTTGAACTTATGAAAAAAGGTGTTGAAACAATCTATCAGGGTGTTCTTAAAAATGACGAACTGATTGGTATTCCTGACTTTTTGTTTAAAGCTCAGGGGAAATCAGAGTTTGGTGACTACTATTACCATGCAGTTGATATAAAAGGTGCATCTACATCGAGGGAAAAATATTTATTCCAGCTTGCAAGTTATTCTTATCTTCTGGGAGAAATCCAGGGCTTTACACCTCTTTATGGCGGACTTCTACTTCTGGATCTGGATTATCAGATAAGGCATTTTTACACAATAATGAGCCAGGTAGTTAATGCAATAAGTACAAGTCAGATGATAATAAAAAACCCTGATTCACCGCCAGATTTGTTTATAGATTCTTCCTGCCAGATGTGCCAATGGTATAACATCTGCTCTCCTGAAGCAAATGAGAAGAAGCACCTCTCGCTGGTATCTGGTATAAGCAAAAAAATTAAGGCAAGCCTGGAAAACATATCCATAAAAGATTATCACCAGCTTGCTGAATGCAGTCCTGAAGATTTATCGGGGATTGAAGAACTAAGTGGAGATAAAAGTCAGAATATAATCCTACAGGCAAAATCACTTAAAGAAAGGAAAATTTACATAAAATCACTTCCAAAACTTTCAAGACAGGACAAGGAAATATTTATTGATTTTGAGTCTGATATGATTTTTGATGAGAAGGGGACAGAACTTATCAGAGTAGATTATTTGATTGGTCTATTATCAGTTAGTTCAAACAAAGAAAATTATACAAATTTACTGCTTGAAGATGAGGAACAATTATTCAATGATTTTTCAAAATTTTTGAACGAGCATATAGACTGTAATTTTTATCACTACGGACATTATGAACAAACAATTTTTGAAAAGAAATGGGAGAACCTTCCAAAGGTAAACCTTATAAACCTTGAAAAAACAATAAAAGAATCAGTTATAATGCCTGTCACAGGTTATTCACTAAAAAACATTGCAAATTTACTTGGTTTCAGATGGCAGAATAAGCAAGCAAATGCAATGCAATCAATGTGCTGGTATAGCCAGTACCTGGAAACCAAAGAAAGGGCATTTCTTGATCTTAGTATTCAGTACAACAAAGACGACTGCCTTGCTCTGCTCTATCTCAAGAACTGGCTTTTAAGTCTGTCACTGAAAAATTTACCGGTTAAACAATTTATCGACATATTATAGTGAAGTAGGTTCTATAATCAATTCCAAATCCTGATCTTCTCATATACAGATCCATTGCTTGTTAATGTGCTCTTTATAAGTGCTATTTCATTTATTTCCCAGTTGAAATAAGTAACACCTGGCAAGGTAATTTTTTTATTTACTGTTCTATCCTGTTTAAATCTGGCAACTGTAACATGAGGTAAGAAATCCTCCCTAAAACTAGGATTACAAATATGGTTTTGAATTGGTGCAACAAGTCTAACTAAATCAGGATTTTTATTTAAAATACCAGCCAGTATAATTAGTCTCGAGGATTTTCTGGGAGGCCAGTATTCAAGAGATCTTGAACTGAAAGTTACTCCATGAAATATTTCTTTATGAAGTTCTATAATTTCAATCAAATTGTTTAACCTGTCACTTTCAACATTACCAAGAAACAGCCATGTAATATGAGTATTTTCAATTTTTATTTTTTTAATATCATCTCCAAATATTTCTTTAATTTCTTCAAATGGAATATTCTTGAGAAACTGATTATCCAGAAATGTACCCAGAAAAAGTCTCATGATTTACTACCTGATTTGAAATAAATATATAAAACCGGCAGAAACGTCATGAACGTGAAATTTAGTATTTTTGCCTGGTCTATAAATGTCAAAGCATAAACATGGGAAAGCGATAAAGCAATAAGAATCTTTTTTAGTTTTGATTCTTCAAGAAATGGCAGAAGTACAATAACATTAAGTAAATACCATGAATGAAACTTGGCTATTACAAATGCAAAAAAAACAAAAAGTATAAGTGCAATATTATGAACAACTTTATCCGCTTTTACTAAAACAAAAATATAAAACAATAAAAATGTGGAATAAAAGATCGCTTTTAAAGCCCCGAGAATAAAAGAATAGTTACATTCAGAGCCTGACAACCTACAGCAATGTTTAATTAAAGAAAACAATGTAGAAATAAATGATTTATGCACAAGGTTAATATTAGAAAATATTGTCTGAAAATCCTCGTGACTAAACTTATTTACAGAGACTAAATAATCAGTTGAAAAAATAAGAACCAATAGTATTCCGCTTATAATCCCAAGGATAATATTAAGAAAAACTTTTAGCTGAGGATTATTTTTAATAATCTTAAAAAGAACAAGAGGAAAGATTATAAGTGAAACATATTTTACTGCAGCAGATATTACAAAGAGAAAAACACCCCAGAAATAGTTTTTCTTTACAAGCATATAAACACCACAAAATATCAAAATCCCGGAGAAAAAATCATTGTGACAGTTCCAGAGCCCCTGTACTAACAAAAGAGGATTCCATGCAATAAGATAAACATTCTTTTCATCTCCGATTTTAAGAACAAAGAACAAAAGTAGAAAAAATAGCGTAAGGTTCATAAGTTTGAAATTTATAAATGACAGAAAAAAGTTGTTGTGACTTAAAAAAACTATTGCCTTTGTAATAAAAATAAAAAATGGTCCATAAGTAGTCTGTTGTGAAGGCCACATAAAATTAAGGAATAAAGGATTTGATTTATAACTATTAATTTCACTTACAGTCTCAAAGTAAGGATTTTGCTGATAAAGACTTTGTTGTGCACCTCTTGCAATATAACCATATAAATCAGAGGAATGAGAGGGGATGGCAAATGCAGTTAAAACCGAAAAAATAACTGACCATTTTATAATCTGCGTCTGAGGAATCTTCCCTGATTTTACAATTAAATAACCACATATAAAAAGAACTATAAGGGATGAACTAACAAACATAAAAAACAAATCATCAAATAGTTTATAAGGAATAACTGTAAGTATTTTTGCTTTATATCCTGCAAGATTAAAGATCCCTTTTGTGATTTTATGAATATTTGAAACCTGTTCATCCCCGAAAACAAGCAGATAACTTCTTAAAGGGAAATAGTTTTTACCATATAATGCCGCAAAAAATAAATTAAACCAGCCACAAAAGACAGCTATAAAGTAAACTATAAATGTAAGCCATGCAACAGTATTGAAGTTTTTTCTGTCAAAGGATAAATTCTTAATTTTATGGATAAGATCGTTTTTCATATTATTCCACACACACACTGGGACAGAGAATGGTACTTCCCTTTTGAAACATTCAGAATAGAATTAACGGAACTCATCGATAATCTCTTAGATATTTTAAAACAAAACAAGGATTTTAAATTTCACCTGGACGGACAGTCGGTAATAATTGAAGACTATCTTGAAATAAATCCCGAAAAAAAGGATCTTATTAAAAATTACATAAAGTCAGATAACCTGCTTATAGGACCATGGTATGTGCTTTCAGATCAGTTTCTTACCAGCAGTGAAGCAACTATTAGAAACCTGATTTATGGAATAAAGTATGCAAGAGATTTTGGTAATGTAATGCTTATAGGTTATTTACCGGATCAATTTGGTCAAATAGCACAGCTCCCTCAAATCCTCAGAGGGTTTAACATAAGTTCTACTGTTATTGGAAGAGGAATACAGGATAAGAAAGCTGAACACAGATGGTATGGATTAAATGGCGAGGATGTAACTGCTGTTTCACTTACACACTGGTACAACAATGCCCAGGTTTTTCCAAAAGACAATATTGAAGCTTATCTGGATAAAATATACGAAAAACAGTCAAAAACCTCACTTTCCGGACATATCCTCTTAATGAACGGATGCGATCACCTTTTTGCACAAAAGAATTTGAAAGATGCTCTTAAAAATGTAAATGGCAATAAAAAATACGAAATAAAAATAAGTACACTAACTGATGCATTAAAGAAAATATCTGAAAATCAAAAAAAAGATGATTTCCCCATAATATTCGGTGAACTAAGGGATGACAATAATAAATTTGTTCTTGCAGGCACATTATCATCCAGAATGTATTTAAAGCTTGAGAATTATAAATGTCAGACAAAAATTGAAAAAATTATTGAGCCGCTTTCTGTTATTTATGAAACAGCGGACAAAAAGGGCTTACTTAAACTCCTTGCTCCGTTGACTATTAAAAATATACTCAAATATGCATGGAAACTCTTAATTAAAAACCATGCTCATGATTCAATATGCGGCTGTTCTACTGATGATGTTCACAAAGAAATGGAAACAAGATTCCTTAAAATAAACCATGTTCTTGAAAAATTAAAAGAAGATATTCTTTCTCCTCTATGCAGCTTTAATGAAAACAATAAAGACAGACAATTTCTTCAGGTAATAAATCTCACAAGCTATAAAAGATTTGAACCCGTTCAAACAGAAATTGAATTTCTTCTCGGACCTCTGGCAGATCACCCTGGAGCTGAGCCTCAAATTACAAAAAAAGAAGTTAAATCACTTATATTAAAAAATAAAGATAAAACGATACCGGTTGAAATTCTTAAAAGTGAAAAAACATATAAGCTTACAAGATCTGTTGATGAAGTCCCTCTCCTTCAGTCTGTGCAGAAAACAAAAGTTTTATTCTATGTAGATATCGAGCCTTTTTCCATTACCTCATATAAAATTGAGCCTGTTTATGAAGACAATAAATCCTTAAAAGAAGAAGTAAAAAAATTTGAAAATGAATTTTATGAACTGTTTATTAACAAAGACGGGACCTTAAATCTTAAATTAAAAGGCAGTGGATTTGTTTTTAACAACATTCATTTTTTTACCATTGAAGATGATTTAGGGAATGAATATGAATTTGTGTCAAATAAAAATAGCAAAACAATCTCTTCAAAAGAATGGAACTGGAATCATAAAGTAACTGAAGAAAATAGTCTCAGAAAAATAATATCTGTCTCTTCAGAAACTAATGGTGATCTGGAAATAAACCTAGAAATCACATGTTACAGCAATCTGGACAGAATTGATATTAAAACAATAATAAACAACAAAAATAAGAATAAAAGAATAAGACTTCATTTCCCAACACAACTTAACACCTGTTTCATAAATGCAGATACACAGTTTGGTACATTATGCAGAGCTCTGCCTCCCTGTGACTGGGTTAACTATTCTTTAACACAGCCAATATACAACTGGATAGATCATTCAAACGAAAACCAGGGGCTTGCTTTTATAGGAGGAGGACTATCTGAGTATGAGCTGTATCCTGACGGAAATGGTTTTGCTATAACAATGTTAAGGTCAGTAGGAAAATTATCAGCAGTAAAGTCCATGTCATTAATTGATGTGCCTGATGCACAGTGCAACAGAACTATTGAATATTCATATGCAATAATCCCCCATACAGGCAGTATTGAAAGTGCAAACATAGCAATTAAACAATTAAACCACCAGACACCAGTATTACTAAACCAGTCATTTAATGAAATAAATTCAGAATCTGTTTTCAGGATTAGTAATGAACTTATATTAAGTGCATTAAAAAAGGGTGAAGATAAAGACAGTCTGATAATTCTCAGACTTTATAATCCGACAAGGAAAGCTCTGGAGAACTGTGAGCTAAGTTTCAATATTCCTGTAAAAAATATTTATCGTCTGAATTTAAATGAAGAAGTTTTAAATACCTTAAAATTTGATAAAAACAAAATTAGCTTTGATACAAGCCCTTTTCAGGTAATTACTTTTGGAATAGAGTTTTAAATGAGAATAATAATTTTTATACTTTTTGGAATATTTTTATTGGGGCTTCCTTCATTTTGCACTGACAGTCCTGGCAAATTAAAAGGAATTTTATATCTGACAAGTCCTGATACAGGCGAAATTGTTTATCTAGATTTAAGTACCCTGGAAAAAATAAACCATATAAAAACTAAAGGTGCCCCCTGGGAAATTGATTTTGATGAGAAAAATAATCTGATTTATATTAGTGATTTTGCAAAAGATCAGATATACCGCCTGAAGCCAATGGAAAACACAATATCAAAAAGTTTCACACTCCCCTCTATGTCAAGCCCCAGGGATATAAAACTATCAGAAGATGGATTACTGGTATATATTCTTGAGAATGTAGCAAACCAGTTTAGTGTATACCGGATTAATGATGAAAAATTCTTTGTTCAGTCAAAAATTCTTCCAAATCCAGCAAGTTTTATACAGTTAAATAAAGAAGGGGTAATTGCTATTACTTGCCCGAGCTCAAACAGAATTGTCTTTTTAAATCAAAAGGATTTCTCATTACAGAGCCATATTGAAGTAGGCGGCAGACCAGAAAAAATGGTTTCTGATCCTGAAGGAAAATTCTTATATGTTACATGTAGGAACGAAAATATGGTTTCAAAAATTAATATTAAAAATAAAAAAGTAATGACTAAGATTTCGGTTGGCGAGAAGCCGGTTTCACTGATTATTAGCCAGGATGGAAGTAGAATCTATGTTGGAACTGGTAAATCAAATACTATAGATATCATAGATACTCAAAACGACTTAGTAGCTGAATCAATATTACTGCCTGCTGAGACACAGTTCCCGGGAGACATGAAAATAACACCATCAGGCAATAATTTAATAGTTACAAGCGAAACTACAAATACAATCTCTATAATTGACCTTATTGAAAAGAAAATTGCCGTAAAATTAGATGTTGGGGCAACTACTCATGCAGCATATATTATCGGGAAATAAATGAAAATGCTAAGTGCAGAAAGTATTTATATTCACATTCCATTTTGTAAAACAAAATGTCCTTATTGTGATTTTGCATCATGGGCTAATAAAGAGAATTTAATTGAAAGATATTTTCAGGCTTTGTATTCTGAAATAAATCATAAATGTACTGCATACCTGAACTTTCTGAAGTTAATACCGCAAAGTACAAAAATATCAAATCTAAAAACAATTTTCATCGGCGGGGGAACGCCATCGCTTATACATCCTGATTATTATTCAAAACTGTTTGAAGAAATTAAAAAATATTTCAATCTGGATGACCATTGTGAAATTACAATGGAAGCTAATCCTGGAACTGTTACTGAAGATTTCATGAAATCATATAAAAATCTCGGTGTAAACAGAATAAGCATAGGAGCACAGAGCTTTAACGATGATATTCTAAAAATACTTGGTAGAAAACATTCTGTAAAAGACACTATAGATGCTATAAATATTGTAAAATCTGCAGGTATTTTAAATATTAATCTGGATCTTATATTTTCAGTGCCAGGTATGACCAAAACATGTTGGTCTGAAACAATAAATGAAGCGCTTAAACATGAACCAAAACACATCTCCGCATATTCACTAATAATAGAACCAAACACACCTTTTGAAACTATTTACAGTAATCCAAAAACACTTCCTGATGGAGATTTTGCATTTGAACTTTATTCTGTACTTTGCCAAGCCTTAAATAATCATGGTTTCAGACATTATGAAATCAGCAACTTTGCAAAAAGTGGGTATGAATCAGTACATAATCTTACCTATTGGCTGCAAAAAGAATATTTTGCATTTGGAACAGGTGCACATAGATATCTAAATGGACTTAGAACCTGTAACATAAGGAATCTTGAAGATTATATTGAGAATCCAACACAGGAAATAATAACTGAATATCCTTCAGATCATAATTTTGAAAAAATAATGCTTTCATCCAGGCTTGATAATGGATTTGATATTGAGCTTCTAAGAAATATTTCTCAAAAGTCTGATTTTTACATAGAAAACATTTTAAATGAAATGTCAAAAGAAGGTTTATTGGAATTTTCAGATGAAAAAATATCTCTTACTGAAAAAGGAATGTTTTTAAATAATGAGATCCTTCTAAAACTACTGTAATATAAAAATAAACATGAAAGTAAGTAAAACAATAATTAGAATCCTGGTATATTTTTCACTGACCTTATGTATTATTGCTGCCTGCTTTTTATATATCTTTGGAGATATAAATAAGCTTAAAAGCTATGTTGAAAAAAATCTTAAGGACCAGCTTACATGTACAGTAAAACTTGGTGAGTTAAGCTGGGACTGGGATGGATTGAAACTGGGTGTTACTACTTCTGAAATTTCACTCTATGACAGGGAAAATAACCTGGTATTACAGGCGGGTCCAAGCAGATTTATATGGCATATAAAAAGTATAATAACAGGAACATATTCACATTTTTATGGCATTGAATCTGCAAACATGTATCTGAATGCAATCAGGTACAAGGATGGAAATTTTAATATAATTAAAATCTTTCCACCAGGACCACCGCCAAAAGCTGATAATTTAAAACTCAATAACAGTATTATATATTTTGTTGATGAATCAGATCCTACATCAAACAAAGTCACACTGTATAAGGAACTTAATTTAAATCTTAGGAAAAAACCATTCTCAAAAATCCAATATATAGATCTTTTTTCAAGGATAGGTTCTAAAACAAGTCCATCATTCATTAAAGTAAAAGGGAAATATACAGACAATAAAAAAATTACATGGGATAAAGGTGGATTTGATTTAAATATTTTTGCAAAGAAAATTGATCTTAAAAAATTTGAAGGTTTTATTACAAGTTCATTCAAAGAACCTGAAATTAAAAAGATATCAGGAGAATTCAGCGGAAAAATCCATCTGCATAAAAAAAAGCATGAGAAGCATACGAAAGTACAGTCAGTAACCAGAACAAATAACTTCATTATCGAGCTGGAGAACAAAGGCATATCACAGCTTATTCAAATTCCTAAGACTACTCTGGTTGTAAACTCAACAATAGGTAAAGATAAGATTGAAATTAAAACATTCAAATCAACTATTAATGAACTTAGTTACACACTTAAAGGATTTATTTATAACTGGTCAAAAGAACTTCCTGAGCTGGATATAGAATTTAAAACAAATAAGTTTAATTTTAAAAATGTAAAACCTTATATTCCTTTATCGTTACTTCCTAATGATGCAAGATCCAGAATTGAACCAATAAATGATGATGGTCTTGTAGAAATAGATTTAAAACTTTCAGGGCCATCAATTGCACCCAAATATTCCGGTACTATTTTGCTTGACAGCTTTAATCTAACAGAAGAATCCGGTTTTCTCAGAGGCATACATGGATTAAAAAGCAAGCTTGTGCTTGACAATGAAGCTATAAACATTGATTATCTGAACATTCCTATAGAAAATTCTCTTCTTTTGCTGACCGGAAGAATAGATAATCAGGCTACAGTTTTTAAACTCAATGGGAACGGACTCAGTTTAAATGTTCTTAAGGATCTTCTCTTTCAGGCTGGATTTAAACCCCCAATAGAAGTGGAAAGCAGTGGAAAGCTCGATCTTAATCTTGATGTCAATGCACCCAGAAATATACCACCAGAAATCAAAGGAAAGATTGCTTTTCATGATGCAGTACTTTCCACGCTAAAGGAAGTTGAACCCGTAGAAATAAAAAAAATATTTGGAGATGTTCTGCTTGATGGCTCGAAAGTTATTTTCAATAAACTGACAGGTTTAATAAATAATGATGGGTTTTACATAAACGGGGATTTTTCCCTCAAAGAAGATGAATCAGTTAATCTTTCTGTATCTGCAGAACATTTAAAAATCATACACTTTATTCTTTCATCTATTTCCTCAAAAACCCCCTTTAAGCCTATTGCTGAAACAGTAACCGGGGAAGCAAGTAACCTAAACTTAAAAATAGCCGGCACATTTTCAAAACCAGTTCTGGATGGTATGGTTTCAGTTAATAATGTCTCATTTAGTCTGCCAAATCTTAGAGACAAAATAAGCAGCATCTCAGGAAATCTTGTTTTTGAAGGCTCAGATCTTGTGGTAGAAGAATTAAATGGCATGGTTCAAAATTCTGATTTCAACATTTCAGGATACATACAGGATCTATTTACAGGACCAAAACCAAACATCAGGCTTGTAACAGGCGATATTGAAATTGAAAGTTTCTGGGAATATCTGAAAAATCAGCTTAAAACCAGTTCACTTGATGTACAGGCACAGGAACTGGAAAAATTAAAAGGAGTAGCAGCACTTGACATTTTTGTTTATCCTACAGCTCTTTCAGGAAATGTATACTTTAAAAACGGCGAGATTAAATATAAATCTCTTCCTTTTGGTTTAAATAATCTTTCAGGCAGGCTTGTCATCGGAGAAAAGAATTTAAGTCTGTTTGATTTAAGTGGAAAAATTAATGAGAGTAATAATTTTAATTGTGATCTGACTGTGTCAGATTATCTGAGTCCGAAATTCAAGATCCAAGGAAAAGTGGCTCTGGAAGCGGATCCTCCAGCATTAGTAAAAGCAGTTAATCCTAATTATCCTCAGAATATAATTACTGATGGCTTTGTCCCAACAACAATTAATTTTGATATTTCATTCCCATGGGCTAACTTTTCAGTATATTCGACTCTTGATGAAATGCTTATGGTTGACTTCCCGCCTTATATAAGCAAACCTATAGATAAGGACTACATTATTTCTGCAAATGTTGATTTGAATACTGATGAGATGGCTCTTTATCTTAATCAGTTTAATATAAAGTCAAATAAGCTTTCATTAACAACAACGGGCAGCATAAAAAACATTTCTTCAGAAGATCCTGAATTAATGCTTTATTTTAAAACTGACGAACCTACTGCAATCTTTATGATAATTGAACCAATTACACCTCTGATGGGACTGAAAATCTGGGGAATGATTGATCTAAATGGTTCATTAAGTGGAACACCCTCCATGCACAGTATTGCCAGTGATGCATCTGTAACAAATATACGGATGCCAGAGCTATTAGGGAAGAAATTAACTGCAGAAGACGGAACATTTAAAGTATATTTTGATACAAAACACGGCTCATTAGTTTCAAACTTAAACAATATAAACTATGCTTCCATAATGGCAAAATCTGCATCTTTATCAGGAAAATATGAAAATCCTGTTATATACCTGGATGAGCTTGCTGTAAACAGTAACCCAGGTAATATAAAGGCAAATGGTATTTATAATCCAGAAAACGGATCAATCGTTTTCAATACTGAAGGATCTGATGTTGAATTATCAAATCTTGGATCATTTGTCTTTCTTGATCCTGAAAAAATCTCCGGAAAAACAGCATTTGATGTCATGATTAAAGCAGAAGGAAAAACAAAAGATGAAATTATTTCCACCTCAAATGGAGCCCTGTCATTTTCAATCACAGAGGGTAAGCTAGGTCAGGTGGCTCTTTTGCATAAAGGATTAAAACTGGCAAACCTTGTCGGGCAGGGAATTTTTGGCTTTAACCTCTCAAACATACTTTCCTTATTCCTTAAATATCAGGATGGAAGTTTTAATACTATTGATGGTGCACTTGACATTAAAAAAGGAACAGTAAAAGCAAACAATTTTCATTACAGAGCAGGAAATTTATTTTTAAATTCTTTTGGTTTTATAGACATTGTAAATTCATTTATAGATTTATCATTTTATGGATTTCTTCCAAAAGAATTAACTAATCAGGATGGATCTAAAGGTGCAATATCAGTTCTTCCTGAGACATTAAGTAAAAGAAGAATTGTTATTCCACTTTTACATATTACGCCACCACAATATTTTAAGTTTGAAGTAAAAGGAAATTTAAAAGAATCAAAGAAAATAACTCGCCGTGCAACACGAAGTTTCAGGTGGTTGAGAGGCAAAAGGCTTGAAAAGGAATTTAAATTTGTACCGAATAAACAGCCTAGTCCTTAAGTAGTTTTTTTGCTTCTTCTATTTCATCATCTTTTTTCATAGAAGGATTTTTAATCTTTAGCTCCATTATTTTATCAAGTATTTTACCTATTTCTTTGCCTTCTTTAACACCAAGCCCTATTAGATCATCTCCACAGATATTTAGTTTTATTTTGGAAATATTTTCAATATATTCATCAATAAGACTTCCAATCTTCTCATTATTTTCAAGCTTAGCAAGCAGATTAATTAAAATAACTGACTCATTTGGAATGTGTTTTAAAGACTGATAGACAGAAGTTATATTAATGGATCTATTAACAAGATCAGAATATGTGCTTATTCCCTTATTTACAATTTTTATTTCATCACTGGTCATCTGAAGGTTTGTTAATATTTTTTCCTGCTCATCTGTTTTTAGATCTTTTATTATTACCGCAAGATATATTAACCATTGACGAGAACAATCACGTAAAATATTTGTAGGGGCTTGTCGCGACAAGCCCCTACAGGGTTTCAAGTTAACCGATATCATCTTATAAATCCCTGACTCAAAAAATGCTTTAATCGCTTCTTCTACATTCTGCAAATTAAAAAGATATCTTATTTCTATTTTTACCCTGTCACCTCTAATTTTCTGAATAAGATTATCAAATTTGCCAGATTTCATAGCATCGTTAAGCAGTAATTTCGTATGTTCTTCTATTTCAAATCCAAGTTTCACAGCAAATCTCACAGCTCTAATCATCCTAGTCGGATCATCTATAAAACTAAGGTCATGAAGTACCCGTATTTTCTTATCTTTTAAATCATCAAGTCCATGAAATAAATCAGCTACTTCTCCAAAATTATGTGGCAGAATAGAAACTGCAAGGGCATTTATCGTAAAATCGCGCCTGTATAAGTCTTTCTTCAAATCTGAGACACTAACTGTAGGTAAAGCTGCTGGATGTTCGTATATCTCTTCACGAGTAGAAGCCAAATCAACTGGGATTTTCTTTCCATTTATATTAAAAATAACCTTTGCAGTATGGAACTTATCGTGTTTTGCAGAAAGTTCACAGTTTGGAAATCTTTTTACAAGCGCTTCTGCCAGTTTTGAAGCATTGTTTTCAACCACAATATCTATGTCAAGATTTTCATAGCCCAGCAGAATATCCCTTACCATTCCGCCAACAAGATATGCTTTTAAATCAGTTTTTTCAGCAACAATTCCTATATCAGAAAGAAGTTTTAAATGATCCTTATCAATTTTTTGAAGTTTGTCTTTAATATTGGTTTTCATTTGCATTGTCATTCCCATGAACATGGGAATCCAGACATTGACTGTTATCGTTAATTTACTAGATTCCCGCTTTCGCGGGAATGACATCCTCTTGTTAACTTATTCCCTTTGTATTCAAATGCTATTATAATCCTTATGAGCAGAGAGGCAACTTTATTATATCCAGAAATAGAATTAAATGAAGTAACAAAAGTCCACAAAATAATAAAAGAATACCTTGTCTGGACTCCTCTTATCTCAACTGCAACATTTACAGAACTCATCGGCTCTAATATTTTTTTCAAGCTTGAAAACTTTCAGAAAACAGGTTCGTTTAAGCCCCGCGGAGCGTTAAACAAAACACTTAAATTACTTAGACAGAAAAAAATTAAAGGGCTTGTAGCTGCAAGTGGTGGTAATCATGCTCAGGGAGTAGCCTACTCAGCACAAAAACTTGGACTTAAGGCAAAGCTTGTAATGTTTAATGGTGTGCCTGATTGCAAAATCGATGCATGTAAAAGCTATGGTGCAGAAGTAATTATTCACGGAAATGATCTTCAGGAGGCACTTGATTATTCTTTTGAGCTTCAGAAAGAAACAGGATATGAGCATCTTCATGCATTTAATGATATTGATATTGTTGCTGGTCAGGGAACCGTTGCACTTGAAATATACAAAGATCTGCCTGAAGTGGACACAATAGTCTGTTCAATTGGTGGTGGAGGTTTGGTTTCAGGAGTTGGAGCTGTAATAAAACAGATAAAACCATCTGTAAAAGTGTTTGGTATTGAAACAATAGGCGCTGACTCAATGTATCAGAGCTTTAAAGCAGGCAAAATTATACCACTGCCAAAAATAACATCATTTGCAGAAGGACTATCAGCATGCAGGGTCGGTGATATTACATTTAATCTTACAAAAAAATATGTGGATGATATTTTTACTGTTTCTGATGAAAAGACAAAAGATGCAATATTAATGCTTCTTGAAAGGCAAAAACTGCTGGTTGAACCATCTGCTGCATGTACTGTAGCAGCTTTACTTGAAAGAAAGATTCCTGTAGGGAAAAATACAGTGGTAATTTTAAGCGGCGGAAATCTTGATTTGGACAGATTAAAAACTTTCTTATAATAATTTACAGGATTGAGTTAAAATAAGTATTATGGTACAAACAGAAGAAATAGAATTACCACTTATTGACCCCACTATTAAAGGACAAATCCTTGATACAGGAGTAATGGGTTTTAGTTTTGCACCTCAGGTTATTTTTGGCTATGGCGCGCTAAACAGGATTGGATTTCTGTCACTTTTTCTTAAAGCACAAAATGCATTTATAGTAACTGATGCTGAAATAGAAAAGCTTGGATTTGCTTCTAAAATACAAAAATATCTTGAGAAAAGCGGAATAAGATCAAATATATTTAATGAGATTGAGCCAAATCCAAAAGAAGAAACAGTAACAAAAGGCGCTGAAAAATATAAATCGACTGGTTCAGATATTGTAATTGCAATTGGTGGTGGAAGTGTTATTGATGCAGCAAAGATAATAAGGTTAATCGCTAAACAGGGTGGAAAACCATCTGATTATGATGCTACAAAATCTACAATAATGGCAGTTCATGAATCACTGCCTCATCAGATAAGTATCCCAACAACAAGCGGTACAGGCTCTGAAGTCTCAATTGTATCTATGATAACTTCAGCAGACAAAAAAAAAGAAAAAATTACTATCCTTGGTTATCCTCTTATTTCAACTATTGCACTTGTTGATCCACAACTAACTCTTTCATGCCCTCCAAAACTTACAGCATCTTGTGGAATGGATGCACTTACACATGCTATTGAAGCTTTTATTTCCCTCAGAATAAATCCAATAGCAGACATGTTTTCTCTTCAGGCAATAGCACTTATTTATCAACACCTTAGAAAGGTTTATTCAAACGGACAGGATGTTATAGGAAGAATAAATATGTCACTTGGAGCTATGATTGCAGGCATGGCATTCAATCAGAAATCTGTAGGGCTTGTACATGCCTGTTCACATCAGCTATCGGCACAACATAACCTTCCACATGGACTTGCAAATGCAATCATGCTACCCCATGTTTTAAGGATAAACAAAAAAGTCTCCACTCCACAATATGTCACAATGGCATCAGCTTTTGAAATAAGTTCGAATGGGTCAGATGATGAAATTGCAGATAAATTTATTTCTGAAATTGAAAAATTAAATAAAGATATAGGAATCCCCTCAAGACTCAGTGAGGCAGGGGTTAAAGAAAGTAGTATCGATTCCATGGCAGAAAAAGCCATTAAAGACATCTCTGCAATTACAAATCCATTACAGCCGGTAACAAAAGAAATGGCAGTTAGTGCGTATAAAGCAGCACTATAACGGTTTGTTTAATTAGAGAACTTTCACAAAAGCGAAACCCATACCTTTAGCGGAGCGTTGGAGGCGCCAAGCCCACCAAGCGAAGCGCAGGTATGGGTTGAGCATAAAAAGTGAAAGTTCTATGACTTAACCCTTGAGAGTTCAACAATATCTCTTAAAACACCATTTACAAAGTTTTTAATGTTTTCCATTCCCATTGCCATTTCCATTGCCAACACCGTGATTTGGTTCAGGTGCATTACCTTGTGTTGAATTAATAGGCTCAGAAGCTGCTGGTGCTGTAATTGGAGTAGTTGAGTTTGTTTGTGTTGTTGTAGCTTCAGGTGGCCTACCACCAGCTGGTCTTCCAGGATCATTATTTACTGTTCCGTATGCATTGCCTTGAGGTGTATTGTTCGAGTTTGAGACAGGTTGTATGGTAGTAGAACTTTGATTACCATGTGTTCCATTGGGGGCAACTTCAGCTGGTCCTTGATTCGTATCCTTTCCTGAAGGCAAGTGACTAGTGTTTGAAGAAGGTAGACTAGTACCTTGATCTAAAGAAAATCTTGCAAAGAAAGAATTTACATCATTACCAACTGATGTAAAATTACCACCAGCATATAGAGTTGAGGGATCAGTTGTAAGTGTTGCAACAATACTATTAGTACACTGTCCTAACGCTTCATCCGGATTCCAACAAAGTGGACCAGCATTAGGAGCCCAGTCTGTTACATTGCCTGTAGTTAAATTAATTGAAGCAAGGTTAATTCTATTTTTACCATCAATCATTTCAAATCCACCACCTATATAAAGAGTTGATCCCTTTACTGTAAGTGCAAATACTCCACCATCTATTCGTGGACTCCAATTTGATAAACTTCCTGTAAGTTTATCAACTGCAATAAGACAATCTCTCTGTCCATTAGCTGTGAAGATACCGCCAATATAAAGATTAGAACTACTAACAGCAAGTGCTGAGACCCGACCTCTTCCGTAGAAATGAGGACTCCAACCCTGATACCAACCTGGTCCCTTTGGTTTCCCCCAGTTACCTACATAGCGACTCCAACTCAATATATTCGGATTCCAATCTTTTACTGCTCCTGTTTTTAGATCAATTGCTGCAAGATTGTTTCTTTGTTGTCCACCAATTGAAATGAAATCTCCTCCAGCATAGAGAGTAGAGTCATCAATGAGAAGCACATAGATACCGCCTTCTACATCTTGTTTCCAGTTTGTTACATCTCTAGTAACTAAATCAATTGCTGCAATGTCATTTCTACTCTGTCCGCCAATACTTGAAAAATTTCCACCAACATAAAGAGTAGAGTCTTTAACTTTAAGATCATAAATTTCTCCATTTACACCTGGATTCCAACTTGTAATTCTTCCTGTATTTGTATCTATAGCTGCTAGGTTATTCCCCCATCGTCCACCTCCTACATAAAGAGTAGAACCATTAACTTCAATAGCATGTATGATTGCATATCTACCAATATCTGGATTAAAGCTGGTTAAATTTCCAGTGGTTGCATCTATTGCTGCAAGGTTGTTTCTGGTTTGCCCACCAATAGTAGTAAATTCACCACCGACATAAAGAGTAGGATCACTAAATGCAAGAGCTAAAACATAGGCACCTAAATTTGGGTTCCAGCTTGTTAGTTCTTTTGTAGATAAGTTAATTGAGGCTAAATTATTTCTAACCTCGTTATTAACCATTGTAAAGTCCCCGCCAACATAAAGTGTAGAATCATGAATTGCTATAGCATTAACAATATTCCATCCCCTTGTACTTCCTGTAAATTCAAGATTTAAACTAGTTACTTTCCCTGTTGTGGTATCAATCGCCACAATAGAATTCCCGTCTCCAGCATAAATAGTTGAGCCATTAATTGCCAATCCTAAACCAATTGCACGTACATTTGGGTTCCAGGTTGTTACATTCCCTGTAGTAGTATCAATTGCTGCAAGACCATTCCTTATTTGCCCTCCAATGATCTTAAAGTCACCACCAACATATAGAATTGAGTTGCTTACTACAAAGGTATAAATCCTTCCATCATAATTTACATTTGGATTCCAAGTTGTTACATTACCTGTTGATATATCTACAGAAGCAAGGTTATATCTAATTTGCCCGCCAACCTCTGTAAACTGTCCACCAACATAAAGAGTAGAATCTTTAACTGCAAGAGCCTTAACAACACCTATATGGGGATCATATACATTAGGATTCCAGTCAGTTACATTACCTGTTTTAGTATCAATCGCAGCAATACTACTTCTAGCTTTATCTCCAACCGTTGAAAATCCTCCACCTACATATAGAGTTGAGCCACTAAGTGCAAGAGCAGTAACATTACTTATGTATTCAAAATTATTTCCATATTTACCCATAAAATTACCTATTGGATCTATATTAGGATTCCAATTAGGATCTACCGTACCATCAGAAAGTATATGAGCAATTCTATTTCTAGTTAGCCCACCTACTAAAGTAAAATCTCCTCCTATGAACCAGCCACCAGAACCATCTGGAATAATAGCTCTTATCGTATTGTTTACCTTTGGGAAGGAAGTTGCAATTCTGCCGGTATTAATATCAAACGGAACAGCACTGCCTGTATCTGGACCAACTTGTGTAAAATGTCCAGCCAAATAAATAATCCCATCCGCTACTTCAATATCATTTACAATACCGTTAGTCACAAGATTATTCTGCACATATGTCTGTGCAGCTAGATTACTACTAAGCTCAGTACTTGCTTTTAGTGGCAGTAATATATTTAAAGGTATTGAGAGAGAAATTAATATTGTAAAAATAAATGCAAGCAGAGTCTTTGGTTTAAGCTGCAGATTAACTAGATTAGAAATAATTGAAATGGTATTTCTATAAAATGAAGTCATAAGTTCCCCACCAAAAAACAAATAAGTCACAAGAGAAAGAAATATTTTCCCCTTACTCTTTCTCTCTTTTAATGAAAGTATATTAATGTAAAACCTTGATAAATTATTAAAGTCTCGATCTTAAGATTTGCTAGGGTAGCCTCCCAGGCAAAGACCGATCAAAAAAGGAAATCGGGTTAGTCCCTAGTCAAGTACATTGATAAATAAAATCTGACTCTGTGCTTACTAAACTAAGACTTCACTCTTGAAAGCTCTACAATATCTCTCAATACACCGTTTACAAATTTTTTGCTTTCATCTCCGCCATATTTATCTGCAATTTTTACTGCTTCATCACAGATTACTTCAGTCGGGGTATCAGTTATAAATAAAAGTTCTGTAGCCGCCACTCTGAGAATGTCACGATCGAGCCTGACCATTCTTCCCAGTTTCCATTTTTTGTCACTTTTTCTCCTCTGGGCAGCCTGCTCAATTGTTTCATTTATTTTTTCTTTGTTTTCAATATATTTATTTAAAATAAATATTACATACTCATGGGTTTGTTCCTGATCGGTATGAGTTATAAGCTCAGGAATTTCTAAAACATTGAACAATTCAGTTGCTGCCTGCTGAAGTGCATTAACTTGTTTCCGCAAGACAGCAGTATCAGGAATTAAAACAGGTTCAATCTGGGTTACATGTTTTTCATTATCAGGATGTTCAATCTCAGCATTTAACAAAAAACTCTCTATCTTTTGCAAATCAGCAGAAACAGAAGATATGTTTTTTTTTGCATAATCACTTAAAGACCTGCTTAATGCAAGGATAATTGCTTTTAAATCAGTATTTGTAAGCTTAATATTATCTTTTGGCAACTGCGGGAGGGCCAAAACTACAATTTCTCTTGCTGCTGAACGACTGTTCATATTAGTTTAATGAGAAAAAATTTATGTAAAAAAGTGTCAGGAATCACACTAATAATTGAAACAGATTGGCAGATAGTAAGTAAACTCAGTACAATTGAAAAGTATTTTGTCATGCATAACACTATATATTGGAAAACTATTAAAGAAAAACTCGTAAGAATAGATTTAATGTTGGCCATAGCCACTATTCTAATAGTTATTTCATGCCCATCTTATGCAGAAACTTCTGAAAATATTCTTAAATGTAATGGCAAAAACTGCTTTAACAAACCTCTTGATATTGCAATCTCAAATGATGATTCTTTTTTCCTTGTAACAGATTCTGATGAAAGCTCAGGATCATTTCTAAGAAGGTTTGATGTTCAAGGCGGAATTACAGCCAATGTTAAGAATATAAATCTTGGCACAGGCAATACAGGACAACTTAATGTTTCAATAAATAAAAACAATAACTTAGCTGTTGTTTACAATGAACCTTCTGAAGCAAACTCAACAACCCTTCAAATTGTTGATCTAATTGATAATTCTGTAAAAAGTCTTCATTCAATATCAAGTGAAAAGCTCCAGGTTGGGGTTTCAAGTTTTGGTGATGCAAATGGAGAAACTTTAATTGTAGGAACAGTAGATTCTGTTAATCCCGAAATAGTTACAATTGATGTAAAAAATGATCAGATATTAAACCGTACCCCAATTCTCGACCTGGCAAGATCTGTTCATGTAAGTCCTGACTTTAAATTTGCTTTAATCACTCACGGTGATTTACTTGCACAGTCAGTTTCACTCTATGATATTCAGAATAATTCAGTTACAGAATTTGACATAGATGAATCTCTGGCATTCTCACTTGATGACTTATCCAGCAGAGTACAGTTTAATGCTTCAGGAAACAAAGCTGTTATTTCCACCGCAGGAGGAAATCATGTTCTGCATCTGCTTGACATTCAAAACAAAAAGTTTATAACAAAAGTCCTAGATAAAACAATAGAGGGACCTTCATTCACCACAATATCACCAGATGGTAAAACAGCAGTTGTCGTTGGAAATATTCTTGATATAACAACTGGTTTTAAACTTTATAAGCTGACTGTTGCCAGAGATAATTCAGTTAATTTATCAGGAACAACACAATTTCTTGATAACAGCATTGTTCTGGACGCTAAAATCACACCGGATCAAAGTAAGATTTTAATACTTCTCCTAAAGGACAATTTAAAACAGCTACTCATACTTAATCTTAAGGATTTATCAAAAATATCTTCTCTTACACTTTCATCTGATAATACCCAAAGCTCATTACAGGTATCACCATCAGGACTTTTTGCTGCTACCAGAAACACAAATGAAGGATCAGTAAGTTTTATAAGAGATTTAGATCCTGGTCCTACACTAAAGAATATTTCTCCTACAGCTTCTTTTATAAGTGGGGGTTCCTCATTTGTAATTGATGGTTTTATTGATCCAACTACAAACAGTTTAAATAACACAAAGGTTTGCTTCCGGAGTAGCGATTTCTGTGCTTCAAACATTTCAGTTTCAAAAGACGGCAGGAAAATAAGCGGCATTATTCCGAGGTTTCCGCAGGCAGGATTTGCAGATGTCATTTTAATTTCTTCAGGAAGTGATAAAAGCACAAGAACAAGCAGATATGAAGATATTTTTCAGTTTGTATCAGGTACATTACTAGGCGATACATTTCCTCCTGCAATAACACTTTTTGCCCCAGGAGATTTTTCTATAACAAATACAAAGAGAGTACTAGTATTGGGTAAAGTGGATGGCACAGGGTCAAAAGTCAGAAGTGTTAAAGTAAACAGCAAAGATGCCAGGCTTGGCTTTGAAGGGATTTCATCGCAAAACGTTGCAAATTTCATAAGCCATGCTGAGTTTGATTCAGACGGTGTATCAGAGATAGTAATAACTGCAACCGATGATGCCGCTAATATTTCAGAGAAAATTGTTAAGGTAAAGATTGATACTGTTCTTCCTTCTGTCTCAGCTACAGCAGAAAGCACAGGAAATAACACATTTACTGTAAGCGGAACAGTTAATGGTACAGGTTCTGATGTTGCTTCTATTCTTATAAATTCACAACAGGTTGCATTTGATAAGAATGAAATTGTCAACTTCTCTGCTACTACTTCTACACTGCCTATAAAAATAATCGTTTCAGATTCAGCCGGCAATAAAAATCAGTTATCAATTTCAAACCCGCTTGTAGGAAACAATTCTTCTCCTGTTATTAACATTCTTTCACCATCAAATGGAAGTGTATTTAAAGCCAACAGTATAAATATCAGCTTTACAGTAACAGATGAATCCCCAATAAAAGAAGTGCTAGTAAACGGTGCTGTAACTCTGCCCTCATCAGGCAATCAATACTCAGCAACAACTCTACTTAATCCAGGACAAAATTTAATTACAATTGAAGCAACAAATGAATTTAATAATAGTGTTAAAACCAGTATTAAAGTTGGATATTCCCCGGAAAATATTCAGCAGCCCAGTAACCAGGGTAGTGATCAAACGGATTCTGAAACACCACAGGAAAAAGAGGTTTTAACACTCCCAAATGATACAGAAGATCTGAGCCAAGAAATAATAAACCAGCTTTCAGTCGGCAGGGATGAAATTAACATAAATTCATTCTCATCGGTAGAAATATCAAATCCTCCACCTATACCTGAAGGTAATGAAGCAACAATTGAAATACCGGAAGGCACAGAAACTATCCAGGAAGGTGAAATACCAGAAGTGCCAAAAGGTTTTTCATTTGGTACAGATATTAACTTTGAAGATGAAAATCTAGCCCCGCCAGAAAGCGACTCTAATCAAAATGTTGCTTTACTTGTAGACAGCTCAGGAAGGGCTTTTGTGGTAGGTTTTGCATTTAGATCTGAAGACTCATCAAATAATAATCTTATTTCTACATTCACTGTACCTTCAGATGCATCTGAAGGAGAAGCAAAAATATCAATTCTAAGCGGAAATGAATCAATAGCCTCAATCCTTATATCAATTAAACCTGAGAACAGTGTACAAAACAGCAAAAGTTCAAACAATATTGGAAAACCCCAGATCATTGAACCAATAATTCCTATAGTTAAAAAAGCTGGTTCACTTTTAAGACTTACAATAAAAGGTAAAAATTTCATTGGAAGATCTGCCATTATTGATGGAAAACTTGAAAAGCTCGTATCAAAAGCACAATTTTTTACAAATATCACTTTCGTTCCTGATGAAGGTATTAAACTTAAAAAGTTTAGGTTAATAAACAACTCTATTATTATTACAGCAGAATTAAAAGGAGACCTGAAGCCTGGAATTAAATTATTTAATATAATTACCCCGAAAGGTTCAGATATTGGCGCAATAGTTTTCCCTGATCCAATTGTTAATGGAAGACTTCAGGCAACAGCAAATCCTGAAAATCTTATATTCGAAGATGCTAACGAGAATTAGTCCTGTATAGTAATAAGTCCCCTCTGGGATTCCCTGAGAAGCCTTCTGGCAAGTATTATATTTTCTATTGCTTGTTTGTCGGTTTTTCTACCGATATCAAGTTTTCCAAGCTCATCTGTTAAATCTGTTATAAGCTCAAGCATTTTATGTTTAAGGTTTGAGATTCTTTCTGAGATTTCATCTTTAAGAGAGGTATTAGAACTTGACACAAGTTCTTTTGAAAGATTCTTTGCTTGTTTGGATAATTGTTCAAGTTCTTTAACAGAGTTATTTTTGTAACCACCTCCGAGTACTTCAGTAGCAACAAGTAAATTGTTACTGATTATTGTAAAAAGGCTTGATAACTGTCTTTCCTTAAAAGATTCATCAGATTCATTGTTATATCTTTTTGTTTGAGCAGCCACTTTACACCCCTGGTTATTAACCTATTCTTATCACATAAGCTCAATAAGTATAAAGGCTTAAAACTAAAAAAATTGTTGAGATTTCTATCCTACATAAATATGAAAAGAACATTAATTATATTTAATGAGTCAGGATTTTGGCTCTTTTAAGCCTGTTTAATAAGAAATTCGCCTAATAACAAATTAAATAAATCTCTACTGTTAAATAACTTAACTATCAAAATACATATGTCAAATGGATATAAAATCTTTTCCACAAGCAGGTTTAAAAAAGATCTTATGGTGGTACAACAGGCCTTCTAGGTAACTATTATCTTTTCACAAAACACTAAATCCATCGAGTTGAATTCAAAGTTTTTAACCCATGGCTTATTAAGCAGAATCTGTGTGTTAAAAAATAGAGGCGCAATTCCTACCTCTTCTTCAAGAAGAATCTTTTGTGCCTTTCTATAAAGTGATTTTCTCCTGCCAAGATTCATTTCTGAAGCAGCCACATTAACAATTTCATCATATGATTTACTTTTCCATCTACCATGATTATTCCCTGAATCGCTTGTAAAAAGGGTCATGAATGTATCGGGGTCAGGATAGTCTGCACCCCAGCTAAGCCTGAACAAGTGCGGGGGATCTTTATGAAGAGTATCCAGAAAAACTTTCCACTCCAGATTAACAACCTCCACTTCAATATTCAATGCTTTTTTCCAGTGAGATTGTACTGCTTCTGAAAGAAGTTTTGCATCTTCTCTGGTAGGAAAATACAAACTCACCTTAGGGAAATTTCTGCCATCAGGATAACCTGCATCAGCAAGCAGTTTCCTTGCATTTTCAATATTATAGGAGATTCCAATGTCAGGAGAGTAAAAATCCGTCAATCCTGGAGGAATCCATGTGCTTGATGGAATTTCACTTCTCCCCAAAATCTTTGGAAAAACATTTTTGTCAATTGAAGAACTGAATGCTGCCCTTACAAGTCTGTTATTAAATGGAGGCTTTTCAACATTAAACCCAATGTAAGTACCTCTCAATAAGGGATGAATTACTGTTTCTTTTTTTCTCTTTACTGTTTCAATCTCACTTACAGGTATTGATCTTGAGTCAATAAAATCAAGTTCATCATTCAGGTAAAGGGAAAATGCGCTTGATTGTTCAGAGACTATATAATATTTTATTTTTTCAAGTGCAGGCTCAGGATTTTTATAATGATCATTCTTTATAAGCGTAATTTTATATTCATGCTGCCACTTATCAAGTTTAAATGGACCACATGACACAAGTTTCCCTGGTTCTGTCCAGTCATCACCATATTTTTGAATAATATCTTTCCGTTGAGGGAAAAATACACACCAGGAAGTAAGATTTAAAAAAAATGACAGCGGCTTTTCAAGCTCAACCTGAAGGACTGAGTCACTTAATGTCCGAACGCCAAGCTGGTTTGGGTCAGTAATCAATCCACTGTTGTATTTCTGAGCATTTTTAACCGGGTAAAGCAAATATGCATAAGGTCCGGCTGTAAGCGGGTTTAGAATTCTCTCCCAGCCATATTCAAAATCTCTGGCAAGAACAGGCACTCCATCTGACCATTTAGCATTTTTATCAAGAAAAAAAGTATAGATCTTCCCATCAGGTGAAATTTTCCAGTTTTGAGCCAGGGAAGGTACTGAACGGAGATCATTATTATATTTAGTAAGCCCGCTCATTATGTTTGCAATTACATCAAACGAATATGAATCTGTCGCTCTTGCCCAGTCAAGGCTATCCGGCTCATATCCTAGATTTAGTCTTAAAGTCTTTGGAATATATTTTATATTTCTACGAAAAGTGCATCCATAAGATGGTAATAAAATCGACGCAAGCAATAATTTATTAAATTGTCTCCGTGTAAGCATGATTTAATTTTACAAAGGGAATAAGCATTTGTCCGATTCACTCGGCAAATGCGCCTAATATCTACAAGCGAGTTGAGCATTCGTGCGAAACGAGCGATATTATAATCAAATTTTATTATATTAGTTGTCAGTGGAGTTCTAACATACAAGCTTCTTGTGTGATTCACTCACCAAGAAGCGCCGTGACTGAAAAGCGAGTTGAGCATTCGTGCGAAACGAGCGGTATAAAAAAAGCCGATGGTGGGAGTCGGACCCACGGCCTGCTGTTTACGAAACAGCTGCTCTACCACTGAGCTACATCGGCATCCTCCCTAAACTAAAATTTCTGTAATTCTATTTTTTATATCCAAAAACACATCCTGAGGCTCTTTTGTAGCATCAATCTCCACAAATCCATATTCTTTTGCCATTTCATCAAGTTTTTCAATTAATTTTGTCTGATAGTTTACAAAACTTTCATATAAATCATTCCCAAAACGGAAATCCATCCCCGATTCCCAGTGGTTAAACCCTTTTGATGCAAGTACACGAGGAATTAAATCTCTAACAGAAATTTTCAGATAAAACACCATGTCAGGTTTAATAGCTAGTCCATACATCTCCTTCAGCCACACAGGATCAACTCCACGAACTATAGCTCTTGCAATTAAAGAATATATATATCTGTCATTTAAAACAATAAATCCTGACTTTAAAGAAGGAAGTATCTGTTTTTCAAATCTGTCAGCAAAATCAGTTGCATAAAACAAACTTAAAGTAATTGCACCAAGTGTATGGCCTTCTTTTGCTCTTTTTATACCTTTACCTGCAAGTTCTGATCTGGCAGCTCCGGTATCAACTACTGCATATCCCTGGCTTTCAAGATATGACCTTAACATCTCAGCCTGAGTAGATCTTCCAACCCCATCAGTTCCTTCAATTACAATAAGTTTTCCCGGATAGGTATCCTTCCCCAGCTTATAAGAATGTAATCCGTAAAAATCAAGTTTGGTCATGTTGTTTCTACCTACCGCCCTCCTTGCTCATTCTTCGCTTGTCGGGCTTTGCAAAGTACTTACGGTCTGATTCCTAACATTCTACAGGTTTTGCTCCGCCTTGGGCGGACCAAAACCTTTCATTACAAGTGAGTTAACTATAAAATTACAGCAGTTAGGTAAGCAGTAGCTCATATTATTTTGTAATATTAACGGCTCAATAACATGATAACACCGTTTAGATAACACGTTCTTTAAACCCGGATTTGCATGTAATCTATTATGATTTTTTTGTATCTGCTAACCTAAATTATATGTTTGACAATTTCCTTATTTCAAGAGAAGAAATAAATAAAATTAAAATCTCTCAGAAAAAGCCATTTGGCCTTACAACAGAAAAGATTACCCAGTCACCAAGATCCTTTAACACAAGTCAGATTAGAGAAGGAATTGAAAATTTAATCTTCACAGAAGAGAAGGAAGGATTGACTCCAGGCATATTGCTCAGAACAATCCAATATATACTCAAAGATTTTTTCCTTTATATGCACCAATCAGGACTTTATAACAGACAGTTAGTTTTATGGAAAACTCTTGGGAATATAACCCATTGCAATATTTACAAATTACAAAAGGGTTTAATTAAAAAAATGCCTTTAGGAATTTTTACTGTTGATTTTTTTATTGATCCGAAAGCTCCTTGTATTAGTGCTGTTCTACTAACATCTGCTGATCAAAGCACTAAAGAAGATTGTTTCAAATCATTAAAGTACAATCTGTCAAAAATTATTTCTACAAGAAACATAAAAAGATTAAAGGGAATATTTTATTTCTTAAATACAAAACCTGATTCCTTTTTCATTAACAATCTTGATATACTTACCGATGCTTTTGATCCAATTGCAAAATATGAATCTCTGCTTAACTGGACAAAAGATGTGAGATTAAATGTTATAACTTTTAATGAGATCAATGAAGATTGCAAGTTTGAGCATATTTACCCTCAGATACAGGCTGACAGGGAAATATTATTAAAAAAATGAACAAGATGACTTTTGGCAATTACTGAGGAAGGCGGTGAGTAATTACGACTTTTGAGTTAATACCAGCAATAGACATACTTGACGGAAAATGTGTGCGGCTTACTCTTGGTGATTATTCAAAAGTAGAGGAATTTTCATCAAACCCAGAAGAAATTGGTAAGAAATGGATTGATCTTGGTGCACAAAGAATACATATTATTGATCTCAATGGAGCAAAAGAGGGCTACCCTGTCAACTTCAAAGTAATATGCAACCTTATAAAGAAACTTCCAAACACAAGAATTCAGGTTGGGGGGGGTATAAGAAATATTGATCTTGTTGAGAACTATCTCAAAGAGGGGGTTAATTTCATTATCCTTGGCACAAGAATATTCAAGGATAAACCTTTCCTAGAGGAAGTAGTAAACAAATACCGGGATAACATTATTGCAGGGCTTGATCTAAAAAATAATAAGATTGCCCTTTCAGGATGGAAAGAAACCACAGATTTGAATATTGAGGAGTTGAGGAAGTCTATGTCTGGTATAAAGCAAATGGTTTACACAGACATAACAAAAGACGGCACATTAAGCGGACCGGATCTAAAAAGGCTAGAAGTGGTAGCTTCATCCTTTTCGTCAAATATAATTGTTTCTGGTGGCATATCAAGCATTGATGATGTTACTAATATCCTTAGTCTAAAAAAGCTAAAATGCCCGAATATTTCCGGGGTAATACTGGGGAAATCACTATACAAAGGTACAGTCAACCTCAAAGATGCAATCGAAACAGTTACAAACAAACTTACAAAATCGAATACTGATCCCTCAACTGATTGATCAAGATGTTATTTTTCTAAAGTAGTGATTGACTAATTTCAAAAAAAACGTTACTTTGCTAGTAAGGTGTGGTATAGATTACTGGGCAATAAAGTAACTAGAAATAAAAAACTATTACCGGTAAATAAATTAACACACAAAACAAATCAGAAATGACAAAAGGACAACAAATAAAGAATAAAATCAGTTTAATTGAAAAACGCAGTCATGATGCGCCTTTTGGACTAATTTCAAATTCAATTTTTACATCACAAACTTTGGCCAGATTAAAATTTCAGCAAAATAAATTAAATAATCCTCGTCTGGATCAGCAAGAAATTTCAATTCTTAAGAAAAAGTTTATTTAAAGGAAAGGAGAAAATAATGGCAAAGAAAACAAAGAAAAAATCAAGCAAAAAAGCAGCCAAAAAGAGAAGAAGATAATAAAAAGCATGCTGCTTATCTAAATTTCAGCCGTAGAGGGTGTACAATTGCATACTTCTACGGCTGAAAGTCTTTATAAGAACTTAACTTTGTCTTAAAATAAAGAGATGGTTGTTATTACCTACCTAAGTCAAAATATCAAATTAGACTATTTATACAGGGAGATTTTATCCGATTCATTCGGTAAAATCTGAATGCTGCAACAAGGGGTACCCTAGAAATGTACATTGCAAAGCCTGACAAGCGAAGAATGAGCGAGGAAGGCGGCAATAAAAAGGTTAGCTCATGTCTTCTTTAATTACAATCTTAATCACCATTATTCAGGCTTATTCATTTCTTATGTTTGTATGGGTATTGCTTTCATGGCTTCCTGATATGCAGAGAACAAAGTTCTATCGTTTCCTTGAAAAACTATTTGTTCCTTTTCTAGAACCTTTCAGAAGAATAATTCCACCTATAAACGGAATAGACATTGCCCCTCTTATTGGTTTTTTTATATTACAGATGCTTACCTCTCTGCTTGGACAACTAGCTTAAACCTAAATGAAATATGAACTCATTATCTGTTTCTTCCTCTCGCTTGGAATAACACTACTAATTGGAAATTCTTTAATAAAGCTCCTGCAGTCATTTCATATTAGACAAACCATTAGAACAGATGGACCAAAGGATCATATAAAGAAAAAATCAAACACTCCAACTATTGGAGGATTAATTTTCTTAATTCCTGTAGTGATTTTTTCCTGTTTTGTACTTCTAACCAGAAAAAGCTTTCAAAATCTTGATTTTGTAATTGTTTTTGGAGTGACCATATTAATGGGATTTCTTGGTTTTATAGATGACTATCTGAAGGTAAGAAAAAAACAAAACAAAGGTATTTCTGGCTGGTCTAAGCTGTTCATACAGCTGGTGACAAGTATTGTTATCTGTTTTTTCTATAAGGAGGGTAATTGGGTTATTTATTTAATATGGGTCTTTTTTATAATTGCAGGTTCAACAAATTCATATAATCTTACAGACGGACTGGACGGTCTCCTAACAAGTGTAAGCATTGCTAGTTTTCTTGGATTATTTATCCTGCTTGAAGGTGTTGGAAAAATCAGCCTTTCATACTTTGTGATTGTTTTTATGGGAGCACTATGTGGTTTTTTGTATTTCAATAAAAATCCTGCAAAAGTATTTATGGGAGATACTGGCAGTCTGGCTATAGGTGGGGCAGTAGGTTCAATAGCAATAGTATGCAGATCTGAGATTTTTCTGGCGTTTTTTGCAACAATTCCAGTTATTGAGGCATTATCAGTAATCTTACAGGTTATCAGCTCACAAACCTCAAGAAAATTAATCGGAAAAGATCTAAGAATTTTTAAAATGGCCCCTTTGCATCATCATTTTGAACTCTGCGGAGTAAGTGAAAAAAATATTGTCAGATTGTTCTTTACAATTCAGTTTGTATTTGTGATTTTAGGAGGAGTAATACTATTCCATAATTACTCAGGTGCTTTGTAAAAGTGGAAATATAACTCTCAGCAAGGAAAGATTATGATCCGCCTTGGGCGGGTCATAATCTGTAGAATGTTATAAATAGTAGACCGTAAGCACTTTGCAAAGCCTGACAAGCGACGAAGGAGCGAGGAGGGCGGTGAGTAATTACACTATTTCTTAAAACAAGGGTTTAATCAAGCTCAGGCATAAAAACCTGGGCGCTTTTTCCACTGAAAGGCGTACTGTGGGATGTTGACACAATATCAAGGAATCCATTTGTGAGCAAAAACGACATCACTGTAACCAGTTTTCTTCTGTTATAACCAAGCTGGTTTGCAATCTCGCCAAGTGTTTTTGTACCATCAGCAGTCTGCAGAAACTCCTGATCTGCCTGCGCAAGATGAATTGTACCTTCTTCTTCCTCAGCAATCATTCTGGTGATCTCCTCGTCTGATTTAGCTCTTAAAATCGTTCCGGAACCAATGCCAAGTTTACAGAGTTTTCTCCATCGTTCATCATATCTTGCACCAGTAAGAATCAAGTCTTCAGTAGGTCTCTTAATAGTTTTTGGTCTCTGTATAGAGAATGAATGAAATGCAAATTTACCACTGAGCCATAAAAATATTTCATATAGGGCATCTTCACCATCATATGTTAAAACATGAGCATCAATTATTTGACCATGCTCAAAGTACATTACTCCGTATAATGCACCCTTCTTTACCTGCAGCACTCCATTTACATTACATTCATTTAAAAGTTGAAGTATATGAACAAGGTTAAATTCAGACAGTTCCCCCATAAGAACCGGGGCTGCAAGTATTTGTTGTGATGTTTCCATTTTTTCCTTATTTGTACTTGTCATAATGAAAAAAATCAGGCCCGGTTTTAAACAGAGCCTACAAGAACCAATGAGAAGCCATAATCTTATTCGTGAATAAAAAACAGGGCTCTCTTGATAAACCTGCCACAAAAAGCTTAAAATCAAACAGTTACCTCAAGGCAGATATCACAGAAAATACTCCTACCCCTGAAATAATCAGACTTCAAATAATAAGGATAGGGGAATACCTAAACAAATGAAAAAAATCCTTGTATGCGGTTATATAGGCTATGGAAATTTTGGAGATGAAGCTCTCCTTTTTGTACTAATTAACAATCTTTTACAAGTTGGGTACAAAAATGAAGATATTACGGTTCTTTCTAAAGAACCAGAAAAAACTTCTTTAGCCTACAATGTAAAGTCTGTTAACAAATGGAATATCTTCCAGCTGCTTAATGCATTTTTAAACCATGATCATGTGATTTTTATTGGTGGGCTATTTCAGGATAAAACCAGTTTCAGAAGTTTATGCTACTACTGTTTACAATTATTTCTTGGAGGGATACTCCAGAAAAAGGTAGTACTTTATGCTGTTGGTATAGGACCACTACAAAGGGGGATTTCAAATTATATATTTAATTTGGCAGTTAACTCAGCAAACTTTATCAGTCTAAGGGATCAAGCTTCTCTCCAATATCTGTCTCACAAAGAAAACGTTGTTATCACATGCGACCCTGCCTGGACTATAGAACCAGACTTTTTATTCAAACCTCTTCTTCCAAGAATAAACTGGCAACTGCCTATTTTAAGTGTTTCTATGAGATATGATAAGCAGCTGAAAAATCATCACATTACAAAATTATCAGACAAAATATCAAAAATCCTTATGAGTATGAAAGACTGGCAGGTTCTACTAATACCATGTATGCCCCATGATGATTTGCCTATATTGTACGAATTATACGATCAGATTATCCGGAAATCATCACAACCTGACAGAGTATTCTTAATTGACAATTTTTCAGATTTCACAATTTCTCAACAGGCTGGAATTATTGCCAGTTGCGAAGTAATGGTTGGAATGAGATACCATGCCCTCCTCACCCCTCTATTAAATGGCAAACCTGTTTTTGGTCTTATTTATGATCAAAAAGTAAAATCATTACTGGATCTTGCTTCACAGGTTGGAGTTGGTTTCAAAGATGATTTTGAACAGCCATGGAATTATTTCTGGCAGAACCTGCAGTATTCTTCAAACATGGCAAAAGAATGTGCTGAAAAAATGAAGAAAATTCACAGAATAAACATCCAGCTTCTCGAAACTTTATTTAGTTCATAGTAAACTACTTGTTAGGTAACTATAACGATGAGAAGCAGAATTCTTGGACAACCAATAGATATAATCAGCATGGACGAAGCCAGCGAGCTTGCAAAAAATGCATTTTTAAACTCATGCCAGCTTAAAATAATCACCTTAAATCCTGAAATGGTTATAAATGCCTCTAAAAACCTTGAGTTTCAGTCGGCATTGAATAATAGCCACCTGATAGTACCGGATGGAACAGGAATTGTATGGGCATTAAAACTAAATGGGAATTCTTTTGCAGAAAAAGTCCCCGGGATTGAACTTGCAGAAAAAATACTTGAAACAGCCAACCAACTGTCAAAGAAAATTGCAATATTTGGCAGTAAAAAAGAAATTCTTGAAAAAACAGTCAATAAATTTATGAGTATATATCCAAAAATAAATATTGTAAAAGCAGTAGATGGCTATCAGGATGAAGAAAAATTTCCAGAAATAGCAACTACAATTTCACAAACCAAGCCTGATTTAATACTTGTTGCACTAGGAACTCCAAAGCAGGAAATATGGATTAATAAATATTCAGAAATGTTTCCAAAAAGCATAATGATAGGAATAGGTGGAAGTCTTGATGTCTGGTCAGGAAAAAAAAGAAGAGCGCCGGAATGGGTAAGGAATATGTCACTTGAATGGTTATTCAGAGCAATAAATGAACCTCAAAGAATTCTAAGGGTCCTAAAATCTCTACCTTGTTTTGTCTTTGCAGTAATAAAAAATAAAATTTTTATCTGAAACTATATTTTTACACCGAACAGTACTGGTTTTCTGAGAAAAGAAAACTTTGTTGTTATAGAAAGAAATGTCTTAGTAACAAAAATTGCAGAGAACATACTAACTAAAACCCCTATTGCAAGAGCTATTGCAAAACCTCTGACAAGTCCTGTTCCAAAAATCAAAAGAACAAAACATGCAATAAGCGTATTCACATTACTGTCAAAAATACTGCTGAATGCTCTTTCAAAACCAGCATCAATTGCATTAAAAAAGCTTTTTCCTGCTCTTAGCTCTTCTTTCGTTCTTTCAAAAATAAGGATATTTGCATCAACAGCCATTCCAATACTAAGAATAAATCCTGCAATTCCAGCAAGTGTAAGTGTTATTGTATGTTCAAAAATTGAAATTGTAACCAGGGTATAAAGAATTAACGCAAAGCTTGCTATGATTCCAGGCAGTCTATAAAAAAGAATCATAAAAAGTATAACCAGCATAATTCCATAGACACCTGCTTTAAGGCTTTTATCAATTGAATCCTGTCCCAAAGTAGCACCAACAGATCTTTCCTGGATAATTTTTACAGGAACAGGCAAAGCACCTGCATTTAACTGAACTGCAAGATCTTGTGCTTCCTCTGCGGTAAATGATCCTTCAATTTGTCCTTCCCCGCCGGTTATAGCACTTCTTACTGTAGGGCTTGAAATAAGTCTTCCATCCAGAAATATTGCAAGCGGCTGACTTATAAGTCTTTCAGTAAGTTTTCCGAATTTTTCAATAGCAGGCCCTTTAAGTGAAAATGAAATAAGCCAGTTGCCTGCTCCATCAGTAACTGCCTGGGCTTTTTTAAGATCTCTTCCTGTAATTCCCGTTGTAAGCCAGATATATTGATCTGGTTTACTAAGATCAACTTTTTTATCAGGTTTTGTGTCAACAAATTTGGCAGGTTCTTTAAACTCAAGAAATGCTGTTTTTAAAAGTCTTCTTTTTACAATTTCAGGATCAGCTCCTGGTATTTCAACCAGAAGCCTGTCTTTTCCAACCTGCTGAACAATGGCTTCTGCTGTTCCTGAAGCATTAACCCTGTTTTCAAAAACCTTAATGAGACCTGCAATAGCATCGTTATTTATTTCCTGTACCCCGGATCCAGTTAAAGCCTGAAATGTTAATTGTGCACCACCTATAAGATCAAGTCCAAGCATAAGCTGAGTGGTACCTGTAATATATTGATTTTTAAAAACAATTTGTGAACCCTTAATCTTTGTATCAATTTCTTTTATCTGTCTATCGGATAACTTACGTTTTTCTTTTAATTCTGTCAGTGGATCTGCCAACCCCTTACTAAGGGTAGTAACACTCTCAGTTAAAATTTCGTCTTTTTGAGCTCTGGCTTTTGCAATTTCTTTTTCAAGCTTTTTTAAGTGTTTGTATGTTGGTGTAGGATAAAACGAGAAGAAAGAAAAAAAGGAAATCAAAAATGTCAGTATGACAATAAAAAATCTAAGATTTTTCCTAAAAAAGTCCATAAAAACATTCTATACAATACTCTTAACTATTTAAAGCAGCTGTTAACAATAGACCTGTAAAACATAATCCAGACTTATTATAATTACTTATAATAAGGAGTAAAGCACATGAAATTTTTTATTGATTCTGCAAACATTGAGCATATAAAAGAAATAGCTTCGTGGGGTATCTTGTCCGGAGTAACAACAAATCCGTCACTTGTGGCAAAAGAAGGAAAAGATTTTAAACAGGTAGTTCAGCAAATATGTGAAATTGTCGATGGATCTATAAGTGCTGAAGTTATAAGCACAGAAACAGAAAGCATGATTGAGGAAGGGAAAGAGATTTCCAGGTGGCATAAAAATGTTACTGTTAAACTTCCAACCATTCCTAACGGACTTTCTGCATGCAGAGTTTTAAGTAATCACAATATAAAAGTAAATATGACATTGTGTTTCTCGGTAAACCAGGCTCTTATGTGTGCAAGTGCAGGAGCTAGCTATGTCAGTCCATTTGTAGGAAGACTTGATGATATTAACCAAAATGGTATAGAACTAATTAAGGAAATTGCAGAAGTTTTTCATCTGCATAATGTAAAAACTGAGATTCTTTCTGCAAGTATTAGAAATCCTCTTCATGTAACAGAGTCAGCAAAAGCAGGAGCACATATTGCAACTATTCCATACCAGGTATTTAAACAAATGGTTCAGCATCCTTTGACAGATAAGGGTCTTGAAAGATTTCTGGCTGACTGGAACGATGCAATGTTAAAAAAGCCTTCTGTAGTAAAAGTATAAAAGCATTTTAATGTGAGAAAACATAAGACACATTTTCATAGATTACTGAACAAATTTTTATTCTGTACTGGATTTCCCAGATATAACAAGTTTCTGTTTCACAAGCAGTATATAAATAGTGATCACAGAATAAATCACAGACTGTTAAGCCACTACCTGACTTATCTTGATTTTATTAACGGCTGGTTTCACAGGGAAGAAGCACAAATGTTTCTTTGGCTGGATTATATTCAGAAAAAGGGAAACATTTCAGGAAATCTCTTTGAAATTGGCACATTTGAGGGTAAAAGCAGTCTTCTTCTTGCCCTTATGACAAATCCCGAAAGTGAAAAGCTTGGATTATGTGATTTGTTTGGTGGTATGGACTGGGATCTTGAATGGGGAAAAGTAAACAGGACTGTAATTGTGGATTATATGAAATCATTTTTTGATGATGTAAATTTTATAAAAATCTATGAAAAAAGATCTGATGAACTTACAGATAATGAATGTAATAATTGCAGGTTTATTCATATCGACGGAGGACATTCAGAAGAAGACACATTAAACGATTTAAAACTTGCTTCAAAATCAATTATTCAAAAAGGGCTGGTCATAATTGATGATTTATATCTTCAAAATCTGCCAACAGTAACAGATGGAATTTATAAGTTTCTAACAAATGAAAACTCGCTTGTACCAGTTGCAATGTTTGCAAAAAAGCTTCTTCTTTGCAAACCAGAAGAGCATGATTTTTACATGAAACAACTCCGGCTTACTGAGTGGAAAAAGTATATTACAACGCCAGGATTAACAACGGTAGAAAGGAAACTACTGGGTAAAACAGTGTTTGTATTTGGAGTAAAGTTTTTTGATGAGATAAAAGATGTTACTTTAAGGGTACATTAAGTATGATGTAAAATATTCTTATGCAAAATAAAAAAATACTTATAGCACCATCAATACTCTCTGCAAATTTTTCTGATTTAAAAAATGAAATAAAAAAAGTAGAAGAAGCTGGTGCTGATTGGATCCATGTTGATGTAATGGACGGGTCATTTGTACCAAATATTACTATTGGTGCACCAGTAGTAAAGTGCATAAGACAAATAACAAAACTTCCGCTTGATGTTCACTTAATGATTGTTGACCCGGATAAACACATAAAAGATTTTGCTGATGCAGGTGCTGATATAATCACTGTTCACTCAGAGGCTTGTACACATCTTGAAAGAACTATTTCATATATAAAATCACATGGTTGCAAAGCCGGGGTTTCATTTAACCCACATACACCTGTTGACAGCCTTAAATATATTCTTGAAATCACAGATTTGGTTTTAATAATGACTGTTAATCCTGGATTTGGCGGCCAAAATTTCATAAGTTCTGTTGTACCAAAAATATCAGAGGTAAAAAAAATGTTCCAGGATGCAAATCTTACTGATAAATTTATCGAGGTGGACGGAGGAATAAACACGAGCACAGCGCCAATAGTCAGATCTGCAGGAGCAAATGTTTTAGTAGCAGGAAATGCTATATATAGTCTTAAACAGCAGTCAGAGATTAAAGACGTAATAAGTAAGATGAAATCTTAAAAATTGCAAGATTAAATGTAATTTACTTTTCGACTGACTTAACCATTCCTTTAACTTATTAAAGATTAATGACTAAGCGATTATTGCGCCGAGTTGAGGGTTTTTATTTTCAAAAATGAATAGCAGGTTCTTAATTTGCATTACACAAATGCTGTTAACAGTTTTTATACTACTTTTGGGCCCAAATCAGGCATTTTCAGCAGAAACGGTTTCCAATACAATCTACCTTAACACTGACTACATTAAAGAAGATATTCAAAAGCTCAACTGTGAACTAAATGGAGCATGGTCATCAGAATACTCTTATTACTGGATTCCAGGGCAGAGTGATAATCTTCACAATCTTCCTAGCTTTGTAAAAAGTGTTCAATACAACGGCATTATTGAGCAGACAAGTTTAATTGGAATTAGCACACTTGAATCATCTAAAAATTCCAGAAATGGTTTTTATATTACCTCTTCTTTGCCAGGTGAATCCACAGAAATAAATCTTGAATTAGAAAATAACAGCAATTTTGGAGTATGGTATCCGCTAAGTATTTATATCGACCCCTTTGTAAGCAAAATCCCGGAACAGCAAGTCAGAATTAAACTTTCATACGCTTTGGATTCACTTGGAGATATTGTTTATATTCAAAATACAAAGTACAACAAAGGTTGCTATCTGAATCTTTTAATTAAAGGACCACCAAAAGGTACTAGTGGCAAAGCAACAATTGAGTTGAAAACAGCCAGTAACACAAAACCAGTAGTAAGTGGATTATTCTGGGGAACTCCGAGAGAAGAAAAAAGCCTCCCAGTAAATTACGACGGCAGAACTAAAGTTGAAGCCCCGTTATCTCTTAATAATCTGTTTAGAGAAAATTATAATGCAATAGTATGGTCACCAGATGCTGAAGAAGATACGTACGATAAGGATATTATAGACATTAGTCTGGGAAGTATAGAAGATACAACTTCAACAGGATATGAATTTGTTTCATCCAGGGTAGCAGACTCATACAGTTTTAAGGTAATAAAAGGACAGTCCGGTCCAGACGGATTTAATGGTGCTGAATTTTATCTTTCTCCTCCAGACAATACCTGCATAAACGGATGTACACTTGGACTTTATTTTGCAGAAAATTTTAAACAAAAGGTTCTCATTTACTCAGCATTTGAAGATTCAAAAAATACTTTACTTGCAGAAACAGAGACATCAGGAGATGGTTTACCTTCATTTGAAACCTTCAAAATAGAAAGCACTGACACTGCAAGATTCAGGATTAGAATTACAAATGAATCTGGAGAAGAAAGTCCGATTTTCAGAGGACTTTTTCTTATAAGTGAAGCAGATATTGAAGCAGATGATATAAATAACGTTGCAAGCAATGATGCTGTAATAAATGAGACTCCAGTCGAAAATGTTTCTGTAGAAATATCTGTTGATGAACCAAATGAATCTGACTCAACTAACAACAATAATGGAAACAACAATGGAAATAATAATCAGGCAACTAATGGAAATACAACTGTTTCCTACGGTAATGGCCCAGTCTGGAACGATCCTGATTTTATTTCACATAATCCAAATGTAATAATAAACCAGTCTGCTTCAGGAAATGGCTATGATCCTTCATTTATTTCAGCCTTAGTTGAAAATGTTAGGAATTCACCCCGCGGAGGGACATCATTAAAGAATCCTAAATTAACTGCTCAGCCAGCCCCCATAGAAACTTCATTAGATGATGATGACGACGACGATGACAACCATGGCTCTAATAACAACGATCATCACACCTCACACAATGATGATGATGACGACGATGATGACAACCATGGCTCTAATAATAACGATCATCACACCTCACACAATGATGATGATGACGACGATGATGACAACCATGGCTCTAATAACAACTCAGGAAATAATAATCACCCTTCACATGATGATGACGATGACGACTTTAATCCCATAACTGTTACTCAACCACCTCTGCCTAATAACAACTCAGGAAACAATAATCAGAATCCTTCAAACAATGGTAATGGTTTTAATCCCATTGCTATTACTCAACCACCTCTGCCTAATAACAACTCAGGAAACAATAATCACCCTTCACATGATGATGACGATGATGACTTTAATCCAATAACTGTTACTCAACCACCTCTGCCTAATAACAACTCAGGAAACAATAATCACCCTTCACATGATGATGATGACTTTAATCCCATAACTGTTACTCAACCAACTTTGCCTAATAATAATTCAGGAAACAATAACCAGAATCCTTCAAACAATGGTAATAATTCCATTGCTATTACTCAACCAACTTTGCCTAATAATAATTCAGGAAACAATAACCAGAATCCTTCAAACAATGGTAATAATTCCATTGCTATTACTCAACCAGTTTTACCACCGCCACCAGTTTTACCTGGCAATAATTCAGGAAATAATAATCAGAACCCTTTAAACAATGGTAATAATTCCATTGCTATTACACAACCAGCTCTGCCTAATAATAATTTACCTAGTTCCAAAGGAAATAAAAAATAAAATGCAGCTTTAAGAATTAAGAAATTCACTGGACACATTTTAAGTAAAAGATAAAAATATTTTTAAACAAAAATATTATCTTTGGTGAGATTTTAAATCTCATACAATAGGGATTCCCCTATAAGAATAACTTCTTATAAATTATTAGATTAATTAGATTAAAAAGAATTTTAGTTAAAGACGCTTTTTCTGAAATTGATCTTAAGTACTGCTATCCCTCTTCTTGCAGGTTATACGTGAGGTAAATCACTATTGAAAGCTTTAATCCTTATCAAGCTTTAATTAATGAGATTCCTTTCTATTATTGTTGCTTTTATTTTAGCAGCAGGAATTTTGATTCCTGCTTGTTCATCATATGCTTCTAATGGAAAAAAGAAAAACTCAAATACTGTACACCAGGCAAATATTCAGGCCATAAACGAAAATGGTAATTCAAACATATTTGGAAGTGTTCTGGATCCAAATGTCAATCAGATTTTACTGCTACTTCCAAAGTCACTTTTAAATACAGTAAGAAAGTTAGGTCTAAACAGACTCTCACTGAATCTTGCTTCAACTATTGACTCAACAAAAGATTATAAAATTCCAGCAAACGGAATCAGCATACAAAGAAAGAGGATAAAAGGACAGAGCAAGCTTTATCTGTCAGTTAATTTTTCAAGTACCACAACATCTGCTGGCATTACATTATCACCCAGCTCGCTACCAAAAGGAGATTATAAAGTAATAATTTCCGGAGAAGAGCTTGATGTATCTTCAGAATCATTCAACTATCAGACACCAGCACTTATTGTAGGAAGTGTAAAATCAGCAAAATCTGGTTTTGTAACAATTGAAGATTTAAATGGAAATATAATTTCGGACAATACAGTGCCCATCGGTGAGAATGGAGGATTTATTGCTGAGGTAAGAGCAGATAAATTAAAAAATACTTCCATTTTGAGAAAAGGAAGAACCAGCGGAATCGATAAATATGGACTTAAAAATAATAAGGACGAAAATGAAACAAAATCACTTACTGAGATCCCTGAAAAGATTGATGTTGGTATTATTCATGCCATAACAGAAAAAGATCAGTTTGCAGTTACACCTCTTAACAATGATGTTGAAAGCAATGCATTAAAAGCAAAGAAACCTATTCAAGTAAGCGATGGATCAAGCATTACAGCAGGAATCGGGAAAGAATATGAAGAACTTGCCAGTGAAGCAGCAAAGGATCAACTTGAAAAACTACAGACAGAAGAGGAAGAACCAGATACTTTCCAGGATTTTGGATGCGATATATATCAGTTTTCAGACAAATGTAACGGTGATGACAATGATTTAAATGAAATAGGTTCAGACTTCAAGAATTTTATTGAAAATACTGATTGTTTCTTCCCTGAATTTAATTTAATAAAAGAATCCATCAGCCAGGCCAGTACTGAAGACAACATTTTAATTGGCAAAGGATATTGTGAAAGCATAGCATCTACAGAGATAAATGAAGATAGACCATGTAATGAGTACTCAAAAGTCCTGAGCGATTTTAATCAGAAGGTGATATCAAGCTTGCCCTGTCCCCCAGTAAACTGTGTTGAATTTAGTGCTATTAAGCCGCCAAAATGTGAAGCTCCTACTACGGGTTTCTGTAATATTAGTCAACTTTCAACCATTTCAGGAAACTCTGATCCAAAAAAAATATGCCAGGGCAGAAGGTGTGGACCCATACTACCGGAATGTATCGTAAAACCTGTTAAGGATCCATTCTGCGCAAGAATAGGCACAGATATAAACGAAACTGATTGCTACAATCAGAATTTCTTTAGTCACAGTTCTGTTTCATGGACAACAGCAACAAATTCAAAAGGCAACACTTATTGTGTACCACTAAGCACAAACCCGCAAAGCAAATTTGATCAGTTTACACCGGATAAAATCGCAGAAGAATGTGAAGTAAGTACATGCCATAAACAATGTGAAGAGAATTTCCGTGCAGGATTATTTAATAACTTCTCTTCAATTACAGATGGGTTTGAAACTTGTGAAGTATGTGATTGTCACAGAAGTTGTGATATAGAAGCTGGCAGGTTATTTGACTGTACAGGGCGTGAACCTAGTCTATTCTCTTCAAAATGCTGTAATAAAAATCTGCCACCGGTAAGTAATTCTCCACTGGCAAACTTCCAATCTTTTCCTGGGAAAGGGCCTGTTATAAATAACTATAGAGAGTGCCTGTGCAGAAACAGTGATAATTTTAACGAGAATGGAATAGTAAAATTTGATGCTATTGGATTGTGCAAAGATACTTGTCCGGAAGGATATGAAATTGACATTGATTATGAAAATATTTGCCTGCCTGTTTGTGAAGAAGGACTGGTAAGAGATCAAAATGGTATCTGCAGAAAAAAATGTCCTCCAGGTTTTATAGAAACTGAAGATGGTTTTTGTGAATGCCCTGAAGGCAAAGCAATAGGACCATCAGGGAAATGCGAAGAACACAACTGTCCTGAATATTGCAGGAGTATTCCTTTTGTAAGGAAGTATCTAGAACAAATATTTAACAACGGGAATACATTCCCATACCCAACATCAGGATTTGGATCATCAGATTTCAATGATATAACAGGATCAGACCTACCTCCTGAATGCAATCAGTGTTTTGGAATAGTAATCACAAATAACTGTCCTCCTGGTTTTAAAAAAGACAGTAGTGGTAAATGTATACCAACTAACGAATGTGGGACAGATCAATATAAAGATCAAAATGGTATCTGCAGATGCAATAAAGATGGTTCTATATCAGGCCCTGATGGATGTAAAAAAGAAAATAGATGTGGCAGCAATATGTTGCCTAACAATACTCCAGGTGAAGCTCAGTGTATTTGTCCTCCAGGATTACCTTACTGGGATAATGTAAAATGCATAGCAAGTTGTCCAAATGGATCTCCACCAGCTTCTGCTAGTCTGAATTTATCACCAAAATCTCCTATTCCATGTACAAATAGTAATCAGAGAAATTGTGAAGCCGGTGAAATACCAGCTAAAGACAACTGTTCATGTGCAAGCCCAGGTTATACATCCGGACTAGTACTTCCTTGCCAATGCCCAACGGGATACAGCGGTGCTTATTCATCCCAAGGGTGCGGTTCTTACAGTACAAATTATTGCTCTCCTGGAATATCGACTTCAACAGGCTGCACATGTGGACCCGGAGCATATTCTGACTCAGGTTTTTGTAAATGTTCATCTTCAAACCAAACCTATACAAAAGAATATGGTTGTGGTAGTTCTACAACAAATTGCCCATATCCTTATATTACAAATCCAAGTAATAATCCGCCATGTAAATGTCCTGATGATAAGCCTATTAGTTTTAGTGCTACTTGTGTAGCAAAATGTCCTGAAGGATTAACAGCTGGTTACCCACAAACATATGGTAGTGCTGCACCTGGTAGTAACTATTCACCAATGTTAGCTTGTTTATGCTCAGATAAAAGTTATCCTGATCAAGCTGGAAAATGTACTACAAGCTCAACAAATTATTGTTCTCCAGGTATATCTGTAGGTACTGCTGGGTGTACCTGCAATCCTTCTGGTGGAGGATATAGTTTCAGCGGATATTGTACTTGTCCAACAAATAGCGGTGCTTATACAAAAGAATATGGTTGCTCTTCAGTTACTACTACAAACTGCAGTGGTAACATGTTGCCAAATTCAAATGGAAAAGGAGAAGCACAATGTATTTGTCCTACAGGACTACCTTACTTCTCTAATAACAGTTGTGTAGCTGTCTGTCCAAATGGTCCTCCTCCTGCTGCTAGCTATGTTGGTCTGCCTCCTAAATCTCCTATTCCATGTGATAGCGGAGGGACAAATTCTTGCCCATCCAGTTATCCATTCAAGTGTTCAGATGGAACTTGCAGGGTTACACAAGCTGAATGTTCTAATATTTCCTGTCCTCCAGCTACACCAATCAGATGTTCTGACAACACTTGTGCAGTTACGCTTGCAACATGTCCTGCCTCAACTCAAGGAACAATAACTCTAACAAGTGCAGTTATAAGTAGTAGTAATCTTGCAGTTACCTTTAGCACTAGTTTTCCTAATGATGGTTCATGCGCATACCTCAAGGATATAAACGGTGTTACTCTTTACAGTTTATTTTGTGGAAGTACCTCGGGGACAACTGTAAATGCACCTATATCTACGTTCCCACACACAGTAATTGTTGGTGACCAAGTTAAAATCTGCAAATCAAACGATAGCACCATATGCAGCTCACTTGTTACCATAAGTAATACTGCTCCAACACCGACCCCTACTCCTACCTCCCAAGATCAAGTAACACTGAGCAGCGTATCAATCAGTGGAAATGGTGCAACAGTAACTTATAATAAGAACTTCTCTACATGTGCTCATTTACTTAACTCAAACAATGTAATACTGCACACTCAGAACCTTTTCTGTACTTCAGGAAATAATTCAACAACAGTATCTGTTTCAGAGCTCAATTCAAGTTTTCAGTCAGGGATTCAAGTAAAACTATGTCATGGAAATAACTACAATGTTTGTAGTCAGCTGGTTACAGTGACAGGAACTGTTGAATGTGTCCCCGGACAAAGTGCAACAGGTTGCACATGCGGTGGCGGTGCACAACCAACTGGACGAAATGGTTCTTGCAAATGTTCAAATGGTTCTATCTATCATAATTCAAATTACACAAACTCTTGTAGAAGAATGTGTTATATAGGAGAAGGATATAACTCGTCAAATCCATGTAGCTGTGGTCCATATGGAACGTTTGGTGGTTCAGGCGGCTCATGTAGTTGTACCAATGGAAGAACATATGATCCATTTAATGGATGCGAAAGACCATGCAATCCTGGAGAAGCTTCACAAGGATCCGATGCTTGTATATGTGCCGGAAGTGCTACATATGATTCACAAAACAAATGCACCTGCCCATCAGGACAAACCTACAGTACAGTTGGTTGTGGAGCATCTGAAACGATTACACTTAGCAGTGTCTCAATTAATGGAGCAAGTGCAACAATATCTTATAGTGTCGATCCTTACACATGCTTACTTGTCAAAGATGCAAGCAATAACATACTAAAGTCAACTAATCTGTGCGGAGTCGGCTCTTTTAACTCTGTTTTTCCTACATCTGATTTCACTCCTGCCCTTGTAAGTGGAACACAAGTTAAGTTATGCAATCAAAACAATTCAAATAGTTGCAGTAGCCTGGTGGCTGTAACAACAACAGAAACAATAACATTAAACAGTGTTTCAATAAGTGGAAGTACAGTTACTATAGATTTCAGTGCGACCTCACTAGGTGGAAGCAACTGTGCTGTGTTAAAAGATACAGCTGGTACAAATATGCATCCTTCTTTAGCACTCTGTTTTAATAACGGACCTATTTCATATGATAGAGCTACTTATTTTACTTCAAGCTTTCAGTCTGGAATTCAGGTTAAACTTTGTAACACTACTACAGGAACTTGCAGCCCGCTGGTTACAGTTACAGGAAATTAATTTCTTTTTACACAGGTGGCTCGCTCATAATTCGCTTCGCCACCTTTCCATAGTGCACTTAATATATGTTAAATTTAACAGTTTACGGTTTTGCCAAATAAATTGGACAAAACCTTCCTCGTCAGGTGGTTTATTTGTTCTTCTGCTTTATGCCTGAACATTTACACTAATTTAAATACCTAAACCATATATATAAACTACAAATTAAAAGAGACTCAATCATTACTATAAAACCTGCCCTGAAAAACTCTAAAAAAGTAATTTTATAACCTTGTTTGCTTGCCATATCTGCTATTACAATATTTGCACTTGCTCCAATAAGAGTTCCATTTCCCCCAAGACATGCTCCAAGAGAAAGCGCCCACCATAAAGGATTTAAATTACTGTAATGATCTCCAAGATGTTTTATAAGAGGAATCATAGTAGCAGTATAAGGAATGTTGTCAATTATTGCCGAAAGAAACCCTGACATCCATAAAACCCCAAGTACAGTAAATTCATAACTGCCTTTACTTAATTTAAAAATAAGATCAGCCAGATAATTGATTGTTCCTACCTTCTCAACAGCTCCCACGATAATAAATAATCCTATAAAAAAGAAAATTGTAGTCCACTCCACATCCTCCCATATATGTTTTTTATTTTCAAAAATTAAAAGAACAGAAGCCCCGGCAATAGCAATAGTTCCTGCTTCAAGCCCAAGCAGACGGTGAAAGAAAAAAGTAATTACTACAAGCATAATTACAATAAGTGATTTTTTGAGAAGAGATTTATTTGTAATTATTCCCTTAAGCGATATTTTATTTAGTTCTTTCCTTGCTGATTCAGGTATAGTGAGTTGATTTCTATAAATTAAATAAAGTGTCAAAATCGTAACCGGCAAAATAAGCAAAATAACAGGTGCTAGATGAAGAATAAACTCATTAAATCCAAGTCCAGCAGCAGAACCTATCATTATATTTGGGGGATCTCCTATTAAAGTTGCTGTTCCTCCAATATTTGAAGCTATTGCCTGACTTACAAGATATGGTATTGGATTTATTTTAAGGTCTCTTGATATTGCAACTGTTACAGAACCAAGAAGAATTACAGTGGTTACATTATCCAGAAATGCAGAAATAAAAGCAGTAAGCAGTGAAAAATAAATCATTAACAAAACACCGCTGCCGTTTACTCTCTTTGCTGTCCATATTGCAAGCCATCTTATTCCCCCGGTTTCTCTAAGGATATTTACAAGTATCATCATCCCGACAAGGAGAAAAATTACATTAAAATCTATATAATGAAACGCTTCTTCCTGAGTTATAGATTTAAAAATAATTAAAACACTTGCCCCAAGGAGTGCAATAACAACTCTGGGAAGCTTTTCAAGAGTAATCAAAACATAAACCAGGGCTAAGATTATATTTGGGAAAATAAAGGTAAAAGAAGACATACCGGCTTTATTTTACTTCCACCAGAAGTATTTGCTAAGAGGTATAACACCGCGTATTTCAAAATTCCCGTAAAATGTAACTCCAGGATCCCGCTGTCTCAGAGACTGCCTGAAAGCTGCTCCATATATATTGTTTACACCGATAGTTGCCAGATAGCTTTTTGTTCTTGGTGATTCATAGCTAAGATTTACATCACCAACAAAATAGCCTCTGATTTTATCCTTTTCTCCTAGGCTTGCAAACTTAGGTCCAATATATGTATTTATGTAGTTTAAACTAATCCCTGTAGGACTATGCCATGTCCACCCAAAACGAAATCTATTAGGAACCTGAAGTGGTGGTATTCTTCCATTTACTATTGCAGTAGCAAATGTTAAATCGTTTGAAAAAATCTTATATGGAGTTCTATCTCTTATATGCTGGTAAACATATGTAGCAAAAAATCCTATTTGTTTATATAAAAGCTGATTATAACTAACTTCAAATCCCCAGTTTCTTATTCTCTGTACCTGATGATCAGCTATGCTGTCAAAATCCCTTACTAGCATTCTTCTATAAAATGGTTTAAATTTCACAAAAGACTGAAGCCATTTAACTCCTGTAACTCTGTGTTCAAAGCTTGCTGCATGTTCCCAGCCCTCAGTTCCTCTTGTAAAAAATTCTGCCTGATCCCCAAATGGAAGTCCGGCAACATCCTGAGGAGCAAGCTCAGGAAGAAAAGTATTATAAAATGCTTTATGTTGCGAACCAAGTCTTATAACTGTATTTTCTCCAACACTGTAAGCAAATGCTGTCTGCGGGCTGAAAGAAACTCTGTCTGTAAATCTTTTATCAAAGGTTTCAGTAAAAGAACTCATTCCATCGATTACTGTTTGAGTGAAAGTATTATCCTTTGTTCTTTGGAAAATTTGATCGTATCTCAAACCAAGCACAAAATCTGTTTTTTTATTGAATCTCATCAGATCCTGAACATAGCCCGTAATAACGTCATATCTTGATCTTTCTTTAAGATATCCAATGGTATTAATAGGCGGTACAATGCCCATGCTTAAGAAATCAACTTTTACCTGAGCAGGATTATTTGAGTGTATCCATTCACTTCCCCAGGTAAACCTGTGTTTGTCAGTATTTTTAAGATGTCTTATCTGGTAACCATAATTCCTCGGGAAAACACCTGCAAATAACATTGAACTCCCAAGCCCTGGTGTACTCCCGTCAAGCCTTGTAGAACTTATCTCGCCAAAAAATCTGTTCAATATTGTGTTGCGGGTGTTAGGGTGCCAGTTTAAAGACACATCAAAATTGTTTAAATCAGGAGTAAAAAGGTGTCTGGCTTTGGGGAAATTCCTGTCAAAAACTCTCTGATTAACATCCGCTCTTGTATAAGAGCCAATAACATCAAGTGTCTTTGACGGGGTAAATGCAAAGTCAGATCTAAAAAATGATCTGTTTCCACGACCTATAATGTCACCAAATACATCTTTTATATAACCACCCCTGAACTCACCATTTAAATAGAAATTCAACGGTGTACCCAGGTAACCGTTTGCTTTTATTCCCCCCTCACTTAAAAGTGAGATTTGCTGCTGTCCAAATAAGCCATCGGCAGTTACATAAAGTTCAGGTGCTCTGAAAAATCTGTATCTTCCATTTGGAGAACCAATAACACTTGGCGAAAGGATCTTTCCTATAACTCGTTCAGAATCTGAAGCATAATTTAGTCCTAAATCAAATTCATTTGTAGAAGTTCTTGCATTAATGCCGGATAAGGTAGTCCCTCTCAGTCCTCTTATCTGCCCTGTGCTCAACTGAGCCTGTCCGATTCCTTGACCATCACCTTTTGGGATTCCTGGTTCAATTCTATTACTGTTGTAAATACTCCCAAGTGTAAGATGACTTGCTCCATCAATTGGATTTTCTCTTATAGCTTTATTAGCCTGAAAAAATGCCCAGTCTGTAAGCCCAAACCTTAACGGCTGAATACCAAAGTTACCACTTGCCACAGAAAGGTTTCTGCTCTGTCTGGCTCCTGACTCAAGAAGATTTGGGGTTATGGCAATAGTCTTTTCATCAAGCTCAAGTGCCATTCCATATTCATGTGCAACATCATAAATAATTGAGAGACTGTTTAATACAAGCGGGTCATTTGGATCAATTTCTCTTGCTGCCTGTATTTCACTAATTGCTTTTTTTGTATCGTTATTCTGGTAATATGCCTGCCCCAGATAGAGATGTGCTCTCGATAATTTTGGTTCAAGTAAAACAGCACTTAAAAATTCATCAATTGCTTCATTGTTTCTAAACTGACTTATTAAAGTCTTTGCTTTCCCAATATGTGCTTCTGCCAAATCAGAATCTATGTTTAATGCCTTGTCAAAACTTCTCTGTGCATCTTTAACTCTTCCAAATGCATACTGGGTTTCACCAAGACTAATCCAGGATTCAGGGGAGTCAGGATCAAGTTCCACAGACTTTTTTGCAGCTTTTTCAGCTTTTACGAGATCTCCCTGGGTAGAAAGCAGTTTGCTTTTTTCAGCATACGGAAGGTACCAGTCTGGTTTTAGTTTTATAGCTTCATCAATTACACTCAGAGCTTCTTTCTGTCTGTGCAGAACAAATAAAGTTCTGCTTTTCATAACTTTATTCAAGGCTGAATCAGGACTAATTTTTTCAGCCTCTTCAAAAAGTTTAAGTGCTTCTTCATAGTTCCCACTGACCAGTTTTTTAATCCCCAGATATGTTTTTGGCTCAGTTTTATCTGGGTTCTCTTTATAAGCTTTAATAAGACTGTCCAGATCAGAATCAATAATTTCTTTTTCTATACCAAGATTTTTGGGGAAATAAAAAATCCACTGCACTGCATTTTCCGTTTCTTCTACTGTAAGGGATCTTTTTACAGGTGCAGAATCCGGGGTGGCTTCCCCCTGTTCATTTTGTGTTATAAGCACAGTGCCATGATTATTTGAAAGTTCAGCCGAACCATCCAGAAGGGTAAGCAATGTTTTATTTTCATCTGCATAAATACTAAATTCTGTCCCTCTGATAGCTGCTGAGCCTGATTTTGTATCAACTTCAAGCTTCCCGGGCCTATTTTTTGTTCTTATCCACATTTCACCACTATCCTGTTTTAAGAGTGTTTTATCACCACCTGTAGAAACAGGTTTCGTTAGTGGAATAACACTTTTAATAGTGATTTGTGAGTTAGAATTTAGTTTTATCAGGCTCTCATCCCTAAGAAGTATTGCAGCGCGGGAATTAGATCCTGTGGTAACTACATCCCCTTCTTTAAGTTCCTGAAACGGCTTTGCAGAAATAGAACCGCTGCCTGATCTTATAGTTACTGCACCTGACATACTTATTATTCTGCCTGCGGGTTTTTCCACATCAACAGCAAAAGCATCAGATACAAAAAAAAGAAAAACAGAAAAAATTAACAAAAGAGAAAAATGCTTGTTAGATGGCATAAATAAATCATTTTTCCAAGACGATGAGTATTATGTTAGCACTCGTATATGTAAACAAAACTTTACTATATTTATTTATTAGCTTTTATTTGCTTTCTTTACAGGCTTTGATTTGTTACTACCCCTGTCAAATTTATAGGTTTTTGCCAAAAGGAGTTTATTTTTAGTAGCCTTTTTAAGCTGGGAATCAAGCTGAAATGCTTTTTGAATTAAAGTATCTGCCTCTTCTTTTTCCCCTGTTAAACTCAATACCCTTGCTTTCATAAGATAACTGGTAGATGAATAAGGATATATCCCATTTACCTGATCAAAAAGTACCAATGCTTCATCAAGATATCCTGTAAGAAGCTGTGAAACACCTAAAAGAGTAAGAATCGTAGGATTTTCAGGATATCGCTGTAGTATATTTGAAAATTTTTCAGATGCTTCCTGAAGTTTTCCATTATTTAAATCTTTTGTTATCAGGATAGAAACAAATTTTGGATTCTTTGTGAAATGTTTTGTAACATCATCTACAATTTTACTAATTTCAACCCTGTCCTTTTCAGGTAAATGATCTTTTAAAAGATAGAGCCCTACTACTGCATCAATATGCTGTGGTAGCCAGATCCCTGCCCCAATTCCAGTGATACCTGCATTAACTTTTTCCATTACCACGGGATGCAGAGCATCTTTTGCCTGAATATAATTACCTTTTAAAATATCAGTCCATGCTTTATAAACAACAGGAACCTGGTTTGATTTGAAATCACTTATTGCTCTTTCAAAAAGCAGTCCTGCTTTTTCTACCTCGCCAGTATCAATAAGAAAAAGACCATATGGAATTGCTGTGCTAAATACATCTGGATTCTCTTTATATCTGGTTTCAAGATCCTTTCCGTATAAATCCAGTTTTTCACCCTTCAGTTCAACAATTTCCTGTAATAAAACAAAATCTTTTGGTCTTAGTGATTCAAGCCATTTTATTTGCAGATTATCCTGGGTTTTAGTTTTGCTAAGCTTTTTAATTACACCATCTTTTTTTTGTTTTTCAGGAGCATCATTCCATTCTGTTTCATCATTCTCATCAAGAGGCACAAGTTCTAAATCATCGATATCTACATTACTTAATGCAGAACTGTATAATTGCTTATTAGTATCATATTTTGCTTTGGTAGGTGCAACACCACCACAGGTTGCATATGAATCCGAGGTATTAAAAAGAAATAAGGACAATATCAAAATAAAGATTAATTGCATAACATTACTCCTGGCAAGAAACACAGATACCATGGTAACAGGGGGTTACCTTCTCATCAAGGGGTAAAAGCTCCTAAATAAAAAAATGAGAGAAATAATACTTGCTTCAGCTTCACCCAGAAGAAAAGATATCCTTAAAAAGGCAGGAATAAAATTTAAATCTCTAAAAAGCAATTTAAATGAGAATTTACTAATTAAATCCTTAACAAATATAGTAACCTTTCAGTCCCTTGTAAAAATACTTAGTGCAGCAAAAGGGATTTCCATAACACAAAAGGCAGGACAGAGAAAGATAATCTCTGCATTTGACACAATTGTTGTCTGTAAGAATAAAATTATAACCAAACCAAAAAATAAAAAAGATGCTCTTAAAAAACTGCTCTTCATAAGCAACAAAGAACATAAAGTTCTGACAGGAATATTTATTTTCGATTTGAAATCAAAAACTGTTATTTCAGATTATGAAGTAACATCCATAAAAATGAAAAAGATAACAATAAACGATGCAATAAAATATATAAAAACCAAAGAGCCTTTTGGAAAAGCAGGTTGCTATGCTATACAGGGGAAAGGGGGTCGGTTTATAAAAAGCATCAATGGGGATTATAATAATGTTGTGGGATTACCGTTAAAAAAATACCTTTCCCTGTTAAAAAGGCTAAATTAGGCATTTTTAACCTTATCTTAGGGTTACCCCTATAATATTTGGTAGAAGTTTTATCTCATCAAAACCATTTTATGGGAATATAAATAGCATCAAAATGAATAATTTTAAAATGGTAAAAATGTCATTCTTATCAGCAATTCTGGCCTGTTTGGTCATTTTATACCAGGCATCAGTACTAGATTTATTTGCTTTTAACTGTCAACAAGACAAAACGAAAGAAGATATACCAGCTGGTTCTTCCTGTTGTGGGGATCCCGTTCAAGGTAAATCAGGGTATTATAAATTTAAACTTCAGTCATCCGCATGCACTACTGGGCAAATTTCATTCAGGCAAAAAATCAAGATAAGTGATAACCAATCAGTAGATGTATGTCCTTCCTGCGGCAGAGAAATCAGAATAGAATAAAGAATTTTTACAACAACTTAACCTTTAAAAGCTTCATTAATAGTGGTTTTAATAGATTTCATACAGGCAAGTAGTAAAAAAATACTACAAACAATCTATTTTAACCTTACAAAGGATGGGAATAACCCTATTACTGGTTTTTTAGTAAGCATTACTATGAAAACAAATCCTTATTTATCAATTTACAGGACTGTAAAAGCTAATAAAATAGAGCTTTTCAGGCCAACAATTGCACTTATCTTGGGAGTTCTTCTTTCTGTTATCGGACATACAGAAGCCTTTGCTTCAAACTATTATGATATTCCAGATGCTGGAAGACCAAGAGGAGCATTTAGCTTATGTTGCTGCAAGAAAGAAATTGAAAACAACCAAAATGTTTTCTATAGCTGCAACTATGTAGATGAATATGACTGTCCTGAAAATACAAAATCTTATACCGTATCATTTGGAAACTGTCCCAGTAATCTAATGTTTTCAAAATCACAACAGAATTAAAACATTATTCTTTTTTTTCCTTAGACTGGGGTTTTTCCCTGCCATTTGTTTTCTTTCTGAATATCGTTGTTCTTTTGTGTTCACCAGATCTTACTACATTCAGTACATCTCCAACCCTGATTATGCTTGCCATAATCTTTCTAAGATCATAAAGATCAGAAACTTCCACCACAATTTTCAGAACTGCAGTATTATTTGATGTTCTGGTTACAACCCGCAGATCTCTTACATTAATTTTGTCATCAGCAACTTTATTAAGTATATCCCTTGAAACTCCAACCCTGTCAATGCACTCAACTTCAAGAGCAGCAGTATACATTGTTTTTTCTTTGTTACCTTGCCAGTTAATTGGCATTATTCTGTCCTGTTCTACACCATCAAGATTTATACAATCATACCTGTGTACTGTAATTCCTCTGCCTTTTGACACAACTCCAACTATTTCTTCTCCTGGTAATGGTGAACAACATTTTGCCAGGTGATGAAGCATCCCTTCAAGTTCAGCAACTTCACCCTCTGTAGTAACAGGGAGTGTTTGTATCGTTTCCTCTTCTTCTTTCTTTTCTTCAAGAAAATCTTTTAATTTTCCTTTTAACTGAGAAATGGTTACATCCCCACAGCCAAGCGAAGCAAGCAAATCTTCTTTAGAGGCCCTATTAAGTTTTCCAACTGCATCAATAAAGTTATCCGATGCAAGAAGCTCCTCAGCCCTGTCTTCACCAAGTGCAGCAATAATAAGATCCCTGCCCTGCTGAATATGAACATCACGATGTTGTTTTTTAAACCATTGTCTGATTTTATTTTTTGTAGAACTGGTTACCACATAGTTCAGCCAGTCAAGGCTTGGATGAGCATTCTTTCCTGTAACAACCTCAACAATATCGCCATTCTTAAGAGTAGTGCTCAGAGGAACCATTCTGCCATTTACTTTTGCACCTGTGCATCTATTTCCTACATCAGTATGAATCCTGTATGCAAAATCAACAGGCGTTGAGTTTCTGGGCAAATCAATTACATCCCCTTTAGGGGTAAGTATAAAAACCTCGTCTGAAAGAAAATCAAGTTTTACTGCATCAAGATATTCTTCAGGATCCTTCAGATCGGTCTGCCATTCAATCAGCTGTCTTATCCATGAAAGTTTTTCATCATACATATCATCTGCTTTTGTAGATTTACCGGCTTCTTTATATTTCCAGTGTGCGGCAATACCGTACTCAGCAATCTGATGCATTTCCTGTGTGCGAATCTGGATTTCCACCGGTCTGCCATGTGGACCTACAACTGCAGTATGAAGAGACTGATACATGTTTGGTTTTGGAATTGCAATATAGTCTTTAAATTTCCCGGGAATAGGTCTTAAAAGATCATGAATAACTCCCATAACTTCATAGCACTGTCTTTCTCTTTCAACCATAATTCTTATACCGAGAAGATCATAAAGCTCTTTTGAGCCAAGTCTCTGCATTTTTCTGTAAATGCTGTACAGGTGTTTCGGTCTCCCATAAATCTCTGCTTTTATGCCTGACTTTTTAAGTTCTGTTTCAATCTTTAAAATAATTTCTTTTATTTTTTTTTCACTATATTCTCTGTCGCCAATAACAAGTCTTTCTACTTCTTTATATTTCTCTGGTTCAAGATAGAAAAACGAAAGATCCTCAAGCTCATTTTTAGCTTTATTTAAACCAAACCTGTTTGCAAGCGGGGCAAAAATGTCCAGCGTCTCCTGCCCAATTCGTTTTTGTTTGTCAGGAGGAAGATGGTTTAATGTCCTCATGTTATGCAGCCTGTCAGCAATTTTTACCAGGACCACTCTTAAATCAGTTGCAATTGCAATAAGCATTTTACGAAAGTTTTCAGCCTGATGTTCATGAGTTGAAATAAAATTAAGTTTTCCTAATTTTGTTACCCCTTCAACAAGTCTTCCGATTTCTGAACCAAATTCTTTCTCCAGTGTTAAAACATCAATATCAGTATCTTCCAGTGTGTCATGTAATAATCCTGCACAAATTGTTTCAGTATCACAGTTCAGTTCAATTAAAATCTCAGCTACTGAGATAGGATGAGTAATATAAGGTTCATCACTGACTCTCTTCTGCCCGATATGAAGTTTGCACGCAAAGTCAAGTGCTTTCTTGACCTTATCAATATCCCCATCAGGCCTTTCAAGCCTGGAGAACTTTTCCAAAAACTGTTCTACTAAGGTTTTTTCAGTTATATCTTCCAATGTTCAGACAGCTATCTTTCATGTTAAATTTCAAGGATTCATCATTGAACCTGTTATTTCCTACCGCCTTCCTCGCTCATTCTTCGCTTGTCAGGCTTTGCAAAGTATTCACGGCCGACCACTTGTAACATTCTACAGATTTTGACGAATAAATCGTCAAAATCTTTCCGCATAAATAGTCTGTTTGGAAATGTTGCATAAGCTAGGCAGTAGGTTAAACCTCTCTCATTTTGAATTATAGACAAACATAAAACATTTTAGTCATCTATTCCTAAAAATCAGGCATTTTAACTGAATTTGTAAGATGCTTCCGTTTTAATCGCAGATAATAGAAGCCAAAAAATCTGTTATAAGCTGCTTTTATGCAACCAGCTTAACCTTTGAACTTTCATTCTCTTTTGTTACCTGAATATGCACAGGAAAGGATTCTTTAAGTTCATCAATGTGGGTAACTACAAGAATAAGTTCAAATTCGTTCTGAATAGATCTTATTGCCTCAATAAGTCTCTCTTTGCCTGGAGCATCCTGAGAACCAAAACCTTCATCAATAATAAGTGTCTGTAGTCTAGCACTTGATCTGTTTGCAAGAAGCCTGGATAGCGCAAGTCTCAGGGAAAAATTAACCTTGAACGCTTCTCCACCGCTATATAGTTCATAGTTTCTCGATCCTGCATTGTCTGCAATAATTACATCCAGGGTTTCAATAATACCTGTTGAGGTTTTCTTTTCTTTCTGAGTTTTGAGTGCAACATGCATCTGGTTATCAGTAAGTCTGCTTAATATCCTGTTTGCCTCATTTTCAATTTCAGGAACCGTTGTCTCAATCAGAGCAACCTGAATGCCGTTTTTACTGAAGGCTTTTTCAAGAATACCAAAATATTTTTTCTCATTGATTTGATCTTTAATCTTCTCTTCTTTCTGAAGGATTAAATGCTTTGATCTTTCAATCTCTAAAAGCAATTGTTCTGAGATCACAAGCTGTTTTTTTACTTCATTCAGGGTATTGGTATTTTGAATCTCTTTCTGCCTGATGACAGACACTTCACTCTCAATTTGAGGCATGTCATTAATATCTTTCTTTATATCCTGAATCATCTTTTTAAGTGATAAAACCTCTTCATCAGCTTGTTTTATTTTCTCGGATAGTTTTTGCTCTTCTCTTAAAAGGGCATCATATTCTAACTCAGCCTGCTTTAAAGAATTAAATGTAATTATTATATTTTCTATATTTTTAAAGGATTTTCTCAGATTTTCATGAAGCATTGAATCATATTTAATATTTTTTATTTCAGCTTCTATGGCTGAGAGTCTGTCACTTATTTCCTTTACGATAGCACCGTTTGAAACAAGACTTTCAATTTCATTTACTTCGTGGGTATAAGAATTTATCTCTTTTTCAATAACCTGCAAATCCGTTTTTGCCCTCTGGAAATCATTCCTTACCACTTCAATTTTTGATTCCAGAAATGACACAGCTTTTTGTCCTGAGGTTTTTGAAATCAAACTTACATCTGAAAGAAAACCTCCGTCAGATCTTATATTCTCCAGTTTTGGAAGAAGAGTGGCTACTACTTTTCCAAATGAATCAATTTTTGTTTTAAGATCTGAATATTCTTTCCTCTTTGCTTCAATTTTATCTTCATTTACCGAAATGTCATTGTAAATTTTTTTCTTTTCTTCCTGGAGTAAATTTATTTCATCTTTATAAGATGCAATTACAGACTCTTTGTCTTTTATCTGGCTTTTACAAAGCGGGCATTCCGTGTCTTCCGGGTTTTTATCCAAGGTCCTGATTTTTCCAGAGATTTCATCAACTCTCAACCCCATTTTCTTTAAATCAGAATTTAAAAATTCATTTTTATGCTTAAGCTCAAGAGCTTCTTTTTCAATCATTTGAATTCTTTCATGCAAATCATTAAATGTTTTAGTTTCTTTACCTGCTTCAGGCAAAAATTTCTCAAACTCGTTTTCTTTGCTCAGTAAATTTTTTAGTTCTGTCTTTCTGTTATTTCTATCACCTATTTTTGATTTGTATCCGGCAACCTTTTTTTCAGCATCTGCAATCCTGTCTTTTAATTCATGCTCAAGTTTATTTTTTTCAAATGTAAGCCTTTCATGCCTCAGTCTCTTCTGATCAGCTACTTCAAGCTCATCTTTAATCCTGAGATATTCTTTGTGTTCATTCTGAATTTTCAGTTTGTTTTCAATTAAACTCCTGCTCTTTTTTATCTTTTCACCAGTAAGCACAAACTGATCCTGTAAAGTCTTTGTTATTGACTCATGGCTTGAAACAGTCCTTTCAAGGGAGTTTACATGCTTTTCTTTCTCCTTCATTTTATTAAGCTCTGCTTCTTTTACTTTAAGGGACTCGGTTATTTCTTTTAATTTTTTCTCCTGCTCTTCCAGTTCAAATTTGTATTTCAGGCAGTCTGCTTTAATTTCATCTTCATTCTGAATTTTGATTTTTAATTCTGAAATAAAGTTTTCTTCATATCCTATAGTTTTTTCAATTTCATTTATTTTCAACCTGCTTGCATCACAAAGTTTGTCATAAACACCAAGTCCAAGAATATCTGCCAGCACCTGTTTTCTCTCGCTTGGTTTTTTCAGCGTAAACTCATCTGCTTTTCCCTGCCTCAGATAGACACTGTTTACAAAGGTCCCGTAATCCATTCTTATGGTTTTTATTATCAGATCTTGAGTCTGACGAACAGAGCTGAGCGTGAGAGAAGTCCATTGTTGATCTTTAGGATTAAATATCTGAAACTCAAGTGATGATTTTCCCTGGGCATTTTTAAATGATTTGGAACGTGATCTATAAACCCTGTAAAGCTCACCATCACTAAAAAACTCAAGTTCACATGACATTTCATCTTTTCCAAGTTTTATCAAGTCATCAGTTCTGGATCTTCCTTCTTCCCACAAAGCCCAGGTAACAGCATCAAGAAGGCTGGACTTCCCTGCACCATTTGGTCCGCTTAAACATGCAAGATGAATTCCTGAAAAATCTATTTCAGCATTTGCATATGACATGAAATTTTTTAAAGTAAGTTTTTTGAAGATCATTAGTCCCTATATTATAAGGCTCAGAATCTTTAGTATGTACCTATATATTGAGCCCATGCACCCAGGTACCCATGAGCCCATGAAAATAAATAAATTTATGGGTTTATGGGCTCATAGGCACATGGACTCAACATATTTATTAAACAAATTTAATTCCGTATTTTATTGACATTAATAAAGAAACAACAATAGACTTTTTCTAATATTTTGACTTGTTTTGTTAGTAAAATAGAATATTTATATGCAGCCTGTAGACAAATCTTTACCCACTAATCAAGGACAAGCCAGAACAACCTCTGGTCCAAAAAGTTTCGTAGATATTGCAAGAGAAATTTTAGAAAGACACGGATTTCATTCCACAGACAGAATAACTATAAGATTTAGAGATTGTGATATTGATGGATCAGGAAATCAAACTCAGCATTTAGCAATAAGCAATTTAAAATCCCAGCCTGTTTCCAATGTCAGAAGAGGAGCTTTAACAAGAGCAATAAGTGAAATAAGTACACAGACAGGACTTCCTATTCCATATAAAATTACAGATGCTCCGAACAGTTCTTTTAACATAGAACTTAGTTACTCAACAGCAAGAAACTGAGTTTAAATAAATGAAATACTTTTTATAAAAATTGTTCTGTAACTATAAACTGTAAATTCTAAGTACGAGCTTCCAGATGTTATAATCCTTTAGGTTATTTGGTTATTGAAATACAGCTTTAAATCAAAGAAAAATCGGAGGTAATAAATGGATCCAGTATTAATTGCACAAGCAGCAGGAGAACATGGAGATTCACTGGCAAAAATGGGTCTTGCTATTGGTGCAGGTTTAGCAGTTACAGGTGTTGGCGGCCCGGCAATCGGGGTAGGACTTGCAGCAAGTAAATCACTTGAAGGTATGGCAAGACAGCCTGAAGCAACGGGAAGGCTTCTCGCAAATACGCTTATATTTGCAGCACTTAGTGAAGCACTTGGGCTTTTTGCATTTCTTATAGCAATTCTTTTATTCTTACAACTACAGTAATCTAAAACAGTGGCTTTAAGTCGCTGTTTTTCAGGAGAAAGATGTTACTTGAGATAAATTTTACTCTGGTTTTATTTGCCATTAGTTTTCTGGTTTTTATTTATCTTTTAAATCTTACTCTCTACAAGCCTGTCGGAGAAATCGTTGAAAAAAGAAAGAAACTGATTGAAGATGCATATAAAGATGCAAAAGAATCAACAGACGAAGCACAAAAAAAACTTGAGGAATATAAAAATCAGATGAAATCAGCCAGAACTGATGCACAGGGTATTATCCAGCAAATTATAAATGCTGCAAACAAAACAAGAAGTGAAAAAATATCTGCGCTTGAAGCTGAATTGACCAAGGAAAAAGAAAATGCCATAAAACAAATCTATACAGAGAAAGAAAAGTCACTAAAAGAAATTGAAACAAAGGTAAAAACACTTACAGAACTAATCACAAATAAAATTCTGGGGATTGAGGAGAAAACACTTGTTAAGTCTCATTAAAAACTTAAAAAACAGTCTTTTGTTTTTATCTGGTGTTATTCCCCTTATATTCACTCCTACTAGCGTATTTTCATCAGAAGGACATGAAGCTGCACATGAACATACTCTAGGATGGTGGCAGATCCTTGTTCAGTCAGATCTTCTGAATGTAATAATCCTTGCAATTGCAATGATTTATCTTGGGAATAAATTCATGCCAAAAATACTTGATCAAAGAAAATCACAAATCAGTAAAGAGCTTGAAGATGCAAAAAATACAAGGTTAAAAGCAGAAGGAGAGCTTGAACAGGTAAGACACAAAACAAAAAATATCCTTAAAGAAATTGAACAAATAAAAGAAGAGGCAAAGGTTTCAGCAACCACCATAAAAAAACAAATGGAAGAAGAAACAGAAAAAGAAATAGAAAGACTAAAGGAAAAAGTAAAGAAAGAGATTGCTTCCAGTAAGGATGAAGCAGTTGAAAGTATCAGGAAATCTGCAAGTACTACTGCTATTAAACTTGCAGAGGAAGCACTGACACAGATTTCAAAAAACAAAGAGGTCCAGGAAAAACTATTAAGCGATTTTCTCTCAGAGGTTAAAACACCAAATTCAAATTAGATAATATATGAAACAATTCCAACAATTAGCAAAAAGATATGCAACAGCACTAATGGAAACCTGTGGAAATGATATCCCGCTGCAGGAAGCTCTGTTTAATGAATTAACTGCTCTTTCTGATTCATTTGAAAAAGTCAAAGGAGCAAAAAAAGTATTTGAAAATCCTGGAATAACTATTGATGAAAAAAAACTTATTTTAAAGAAGATTGTAGGAGATAAAATAAACAAAAAACTTTTCAATTTTTTAAGCCTGTTAATAGACAAAAAAAGGGTTAATCTGATTTCTGATATACAAAATGAATTTAATAAACTTGTAAATAAAAGTAAGGGTCTTGTAGTTGCAGAAGTATCTACAGCTACACAAATTAGTCCAAATGAGCTTGAAGAAATAAAACAAAAACTTGAAACACTTGTAGGGAAAAACGAAAAAGTATCTATAGAATCAAAAACTGACCCTAATCTCCTGGGCGGGGTTGTTGTTAAAATGAATGACCTTGTTTATGATGGAAGTATTAAAGGAAGACTGGAAGATATGAAACGGAGGTTACTTACCTAATGACTATAAAGGCAGATGAAATTGTAAGCATATTAAAGGAACAGATAAATCAGTATGAGGAAAAACTTACTGTAAGTAATGAAGGAACTGTTATTTCAATTGGTGATGGAATTAGCAGAATACATGGTCTTGAACGTGCCATGTCAAGCGAACTTGTTGAATTTGATGATAAAGAAAGAACACTTGGAATGGTATTAAATCTCGAAGAAGAAAGTGTTGGCGTAGTACTCTTCGGAGAAGCAAAAGGTGTTCAGGAAGGTTCTAAGGTAAAAACCACAGGAAGAATTGCATCAGTACCTGTCGGAGACGCTCTTATCGGGCGCGTTGTAAATCCTATAGGAAAACCACTTGACGGAAAAGGTGAAATTAAATCAAACAAATTCAGACCTGTTGAAAAAGTAGCTCCTGGAATTGTAAAAAGAAGATCTGTATGTGAACCACTCCAAACAGGAATTGCTGCAATTGATTCAATGATTCCTATCGGGCGCGGACAAAGAGAACTGATTATCGGTGACAGACAAACAGGAAAAACAGCTATTGCACTTGACACCATAATTAATCAGAAGAATGAAAAAAACAGACCCATATGCATATATGTAGCAATTGGTCAGAGACAGGGGCAGGTTGCACAAATAAGAAAAACGCTTGAAGACTATGGTGCAATGGAATATACCATCATTGTTAATGCTGCATCAACAGATCCTCCAGCACTACAGTTCATAGCACCATTTGCAGGAGCTGCAATCGGTGAAGAGTTTATGGAATCAGGGAAGCATGTATTAATCGTATATGATGATCTAACCAAACATTCCTGGGCATACAGAGCTATGAGTCTTCTTTTAAGAAGACCACCTGGACGTGAAGCATATCCTGGAGATGTATTTTATCTTCATAGCAGACTGCTGGAAAGAGCAGCAAAATTAAGTGACAAAATGGGGAGTGGCTCAATGACAGCTCTCCCAATTATTGAAACTCAGGCTGGTGACGTTTCTGCATATATTCCAACAAACGTTATTTCTATTACCGACGGACAAATATTTCTTGAAACAGATTTATTCAATGCCGGTACAAGACCTGCAATTAACGCTGGTATTTCTGTCAGCCGTGTTGGTGGTGCAGCTCAGACAAAAGCTATGAAAATGGTGGCAGGGAAACTCAGGCTGGATTTGGCACAGTTCAGGGAGCTTGAAGCATTTGCACAATTTGCATCTGATTTAGATCCTGCTACACAGCAACAAATAAAGCGAGGTCAAAGACTAATTGAAGTGTTAAAACAATCTCAGTTTAGCCCACTATCTGTTGCAAAACAGGTATCAGTAATATTTGCAGCAAATGAGGGTGCTCTTGATAATGTTAATTTAAAAGATGTTCAAAGATTTAAAACTGATTGGTTTAAATACTTCAGTGCAAACTGTAAAAAACTTGAAGATAAATTAAACTCAGGTATTGCTCTGGATGATTCAGAAAAAAAAGAATTAAGAGCTGCACTTGAAAAATTCAGGGATAGTTTGTTTGGATCATCATAATGGGCTCATTTGTTTCATTCTCTGAAAACTTTTTAGAAACTATCTGGACATGGGTTCTCCCTAGTATTTTCAGGTTGTTTTTAATAGTAGCAATTGCATTATTTATTAAGTTTTTTGTTGATGTTACTCTAGATAATTTTGTCTCAAAATTTAAAAATCTAAAAAGAGCTCAGACACTAAGACAAATTTTAAGTTCCACAAGCAAAGTAATTATAGCCACAATTGCTCTTATGATGATTTTACATGAACTAAGTCTTGATATAAGACCAATTATTGCAAGTGCCGGCATTTTAGGTGTAGCTTTTGGTTTAGGCGCACAGCAGTTAATGAAGGATATAATAAATGGATTTTTTATTCTTTTGGAAGATCAATTTTGTATTGGTGACACTATAAAAATAGATGATGTTACCGGTACTGTTGAAAAAATGAATTTAAGAACTACAACTATAATAGATACTTTGGGAAACACTCACATAATTCCTAATAGTCAGATAAATCAGGTATCAGTTTTAAAACATCATTAAGTTATCTGTGCAAAAAGTATCTTGCGCTCCACATTGTTCCCTTCAGCCCCTCTGACCATCCTTCGAAGGGTTCCCATCGGGGCATTCAGGGAATCAATGCTATGCCGTGCTTTTTGCACAAAGACTTCTTTAATAATGATAAAATATAAACCATGTCAGATAAAAAAGAAGTCAGGGTTCGCATAGCACCTAGCCCAACTGGAAGCCTGCATCTTGGTACTGTAAGGACATCCTTATATAATTACCTTTTTAGTAAAAAACATAAAGGAAAATTTATTTTAAGAATTGAAGATACAGACCAGCAAAGAAACAAAGACGAATACACAAAAGAAATTTTAGACGGGTTTAAATGGCTACAAATAAACTTTGATGAAGGCCCTTATTACCAGAGTGAAAGGCTTGATTTATACAGAAAGTCTGCTCAAAAGCTTTTAGACGAAGGGAAAGCATATAATTGTTTTGCTACTACAGAAGAACTGGACGCACTTAGAAAATCACAGAGAGCAGCCAGGATGCCTGAAAAATACGACAACAGACACAGGAACCTGACTGAAGATCAAAAGAAAAAGTTTCTAGATGAAGGCAGAAAATCAGTAATCAGGTTTAAACTTCCTGATAACACAGAAATAAAATGGAACGACGAAATAAGAGGATATGTTTCAGTAAACACAAATGATTTAGGCGGAGATCCTGTGATAATGCGGGGCGATGGAATACCACTTTATAATTTTGCTGTAGTTATTGACGACGGAGATATGAGAATCAGCCATGTTATCCGTGGTGATGATCATCTGCATAATACAGCAAAACAAATACCAATATTTCAGGCTCTGGGGTTTGAAGTTCCGTCATTTGGTCATGCACCTTTGATTTTTACCCATGACAGGGAAAAACTCAGTAAAAGAAAACACGGTGATATAGCAAACATAGATAAATATCAGAGAGAAGGATATCTTCCTGAAGCACTTGCAAATTATCTTGTACATATGAGCTGGACAAGACCAGATCATCCGGAAGACGAAATATTCAGACTGAATGATGTAACTAATGAATTCAGCCTGGACAGAATAAGTAAAAGTCCTGCTGTTTATGATCTGCCTAAATTACACTGGTTTAATAATCACTACATAAAAGAAAAAACAACACAGGAGATATTTGATCTTTCAAAAAGATTTCTTGAAAAAGAGCTAGATCTTTCAATCTATCCAAAAGAACAAATCTTTCAGATGATTGATTTAGTAAAATCAGGGCTGAATAAACTTGATGAATTGCCTGGGCTAATAAGATTTTTCTTTGATGATAAATTTGATTTAGGATCAAGCGAAAATCAGAAGATTCTCTCTGGTGAAAATGCAAGGAAAATCTTTGATAAGGTTATCCAGGTTTTAAACTCACTTAATTTCAGTGATCCTCATGCATGTAAATTAGTCGTGGACGAAATCGGGAAAGGGCTAAGTGTAAAAGGGAAAGATCTTTATTGGCCTCTTAGAGTAGCTCTTTCTGGTTCAAACAAAGGTCCTGATTTAGGGCTTATAATTTCACTTCTTGGAAAAGAAAAAGTAAAATCCAGAATTGAAAAGGCTTTGAGGGTTTTGGTGTAATTATCCGCTAAGGCTTTTTCTTGTTATCTTTTAGATCGTCCCTTCCCCATCTTGTGAGCGCATAATAACCAGTAACAAAAATAAGTGATAAAGCAAACCCCATCATAATAAATAAATATTCTGGATGTTCTAGTTGCATTAGTTTATTTTCCTCCGTTCACTTAAGATGCTACGCCCATGATCAACAAATGTCAAGCCGGCAAGAAATAATAGAGCACTTATAACAAGATTGATAAAAAATAAAATTGGGCCATATTCTCGGAAAATATAAAAATATTCAAGAAAAACTTTTCCGAGTGGCGTCATCAACGCAAACCCAGCTATGCTAAGTGTATATGCTCTGTATCTTTGCTCTTCAGTGATCATCCTTCAAAGACTAGCAAATAAAGTACTAAAAAGACGTAACCAAAGGTTTCAAGAATTAATTTTTACTGTGACTAAGATAAAATTTTTCTAATCCTTCAAAATATAACTATTATCCGGGTTAGTTCTGTAAGTAACTTAATATAGCTATAATTAAACTGTTGTTAGATTCAAGCATAAAATGAAACAAAAATTACTTTTAAGCTTAGTTATTTTATTTATAGCAACTGCTACAATAAATATTTTCAATTATAATTTTGTCAGTAAGGTTTTTGCTGCATCTTCATGTAACAGCCCTTGTTCTTTTGCTGCTGGCGGGAATTGTTCATCTTGTTATGCACCTAAGACCTGTTCAACAGGATATTTTGGAGGTAGTGTCTTTGGAAGTTGTTGTTGCCCGGCTCCAACCTCTACACCTAGGCCATCACCCCAGCCTGATGGTTGTACAAATACTGCTTGTAATTGGGATCCATTAACCAGCAGCCAGCATGCATGTAATCCAGGAGAATATTGCAGAGCAAATTCTACATATCCAGGGACTTGCTATTGTTCAGCATGTTCAGATATTTCATGTGGTTCTGATACAACCAATTGTCACAATATAAGCATTACTACTACTTGCAACACATCTGTTATACCTTGTTTTTGCAATACACCCACACCAACCCCTTGTACAACTTGCTCAGGTGGAGCAGCTAATGGGGGAAAAAGATGTTGTGGAACTACTGCTATTGAAACGTGTACCGTAGATGCTTTTGGCTGTACCTGGATAGGAGCAGAATGCCCACCAGGACAAACATGTGCTGGCACAGTACCTAATGCTGCTTGTACTTCTACTCCAACACCGACGCCGACTCCAACTTCCACTCCAGCCTCAACCCCAAATCCATGTAACAACCCCAGCTATCCATATTTATGTGGTAGTACATGGTGCTGTGCAAATAGCGGCGATTGCTGCTCACCACCTACAAATGCTTGTAAGCCTAACTGTCCAACGCCGATACCACCACCGCCTACTCCAACTCCTCCACCTAGTTTATGCCCAGATGGAACAGTTGACTGTGGTAGTTGCAGCGTGTCTGGTTCTAGATGTCTTTGCTCAGATGGGACAGGTAGCAGTACTTGCAACTCCAATCTTAGATGTTGCAGGAATCCTTAAATAAAAAATCTTGAGATTACATAAACCTACCAAAACTACATCTTGGGACTTTCCATCCAAAAAAATAAAAAACAATGCTTATCGCTACTGCAGCAAGGACTGGAATTAAAAGTTTAAGTCTTTCATTTTTATTGGGTAATTTTTTAAATAAAAAAATCCCGATAAGACAAACCAGGGTAAAAGACATAATATAAAAAAATATAATTATTTTTTCCATGATTTATATAACTCTGTTAAAAAAGCAACTTCTTTTTCCTGTGTGGCATGCAGCATTTCCAACTTGCTCTACTTTTACCAAGATAGTGTCATTGTCACAATCATAATAAAGTTCTTTTACCTTTTGCACTTCTCCTGATTTGTGCCCTTTGTGCCATAGTTCATTTCTGGATCTGCTATAAAAATAAGTTTCTTTATTCTCGATTGTAAGCCCAAGTGACTCTTTACTCATAAATGCCACCATAAGAACAACTCCATCTTTCCAGTCCTGAACTACTGCAGGAACAAGTCCAATTTCATTCCATTTTATTTTCGAGAAATCAATTTCATTTTTGTCCACCGCCCTCCTTGCTCCTTCGTCGCTTGTCGGGCTTTGCTGAGTGCGTTTATTTGATGCTTCATCTACCATAATCAAGATTTTACCGAATAAATCGGATAAAATCTTACCTTGTAAAAAGTTTATTTCCAGATATTTAGTTAGATAGACAGAAACTCTATTTCATTAATTATTTGATTACTTTGCATTAATAATATTTTAACCTAAGACAAAGTCAATCAAAAAAAATTAGCTGCTTAACCATTTCTTAGTTGACATAATGTGAGTCGATTTGAGATTATTAGAATATAAGGATTAACCAGCAATAATTCAGCCGGCGACATTACCAAATGTCGCTTTTTGCTTTTTAGCTGCCCGGTTTCATTTCACAGATACTACTTCTTTTAGCTTCTGCTTTGCCTGTACTTCCAAATAGTTTTCTTTTGCCACACCAAAATGAGGCATGATATCAGCAGAAGTAAGGGTTCCTCTTACTCCAAGGCTATATAACCATTTACCGCTTTTCATAAAACCAAGCACAGGACCATTAACATTACAGGCCATTGTTGTTTCATCGCCCAGAACAAACTGGTGTGTGGAGATTTTCCCTTCAAATGTTCTGCCTGTAACTTTTACGTTCGTAGAAATAGGTTTTTTTGGATTTCTGGTGTCAACAATTCCACCTGTTGTAATCCTGTCACGGGGACAAATATTTGCAAGCTCAAGCATAATGTCATCTGCATGTTCCATGTGATGAAGTTCAAGTATGCCATTTCGTTTCTCAAGTTCTTTTATAATCTCTTCATCAGTCATTTTGCTGACAATTTCAGGATTAAAACCATCAAGATGAGCAATATCCTCACGGATCGTGGATTTGTATAATTCCCAGTTTGGAATTCCTACTCCAAATGTAATTGTCACATCTAAAACTTCAACAAAAGACTGTGCAGCAAGCGCAGCTGCAGTAGTTAAAAGCCCTGGTGTTGCACCACATCCGGTGAGATATAAAATCCCGGCTGATCTGAAATCTTTATCCAGATCTTTTATCATCTCAACAGCTTTTGTTCTTTTTAATGCATCTACAATAACTCCCTTGAACCCTGTTTTAATGATTTGCTTTGCTATTCCTGGAATAAATTCGTTTGGTAAATTCGGAAGAGCAATAAATATTGCATCAATTTTATTCTTATGTTTTGAAATTAAATCAGTGATTGAGTTTATTGCTTTTGTTTCTTTTACGGTGTTTCCTGAGATCCCATCTTCAGAAAAGAAATAACCGCCTCGATCACAGATTCCCACAAGTCTGAATTCTTTTTTCTGCTCAATTAGTAATGCCATGTTCTGCCCTAAACCACCCGAACCAAGAACTGCAACATTGATCATTTTCTTTCCTCCATTGCTTATGACTATTGTATATCGTTCTAAAGAATGCTGTTTAAGCTAGCTAATAATAATGACAGTATTTGATATATTTTATACACATTGCCATCTGAATAATTTTTTAGTATAAAGAACTTGTTTTGCTTTTAATAAAGATAAAGTTAAAATACTTATTAAACTGTAAAACAAAAACATTTTAAGCTCGTCGTTATAGACATGCAGCAGTTTAAATTTGAATGCTAAAGAAGTAAGGTAGCGAAGTAAAGTAACGATGGATAAAATACACGATGTAATTATTATTGGCGGTGGCCCAGCTGGCTTAATGGCTGGATTTTACTGTGGTACTGCAGGCATGAAACCAATGATTCTTGAGTCGCTGGATTTTCTTGGCGGACAGTCTGCAGCACTGTATCCTGAAAAACCTGTTTATGACGTGCCTGGAATAGTTGAATGCACCGGTCAACAACTTGCAGATGCTCTTACCGAGCAGGCTATGCAGATTGAGCCTATTGTTGAATATAATCAGAGTGTTGATGAAATAAAGCAAGTGGATGGTATCTGGAATTTAATCTGCAAATCAGGAAAAGTTTATAAATCAAAGGCAGTGGTAGTAGCAATAGGAAAAGGTGCATTTTCTCCTATAAAACTTGGTTTCCCTGGTGAAGATGAGTATTTTGGGAATGGGCTAACTTATACAGTCAAACACATAAATGAGTATAAAGGTCAGGAAGTTCTTATAGTTGGCGGCGGCGACAGTGCCATGGACTGGACATGCACACTTAAAAATGTTGCAAAGTCAGTAACCTTAATTCACAGAAGAGATGGTTTTAAAGCCCACATTGGTGCAGTAAACCAAATTAAAGCTATGTCACAAGCTGGGGAAATTAAAATGCTTATACCTTATGAAATAAAAAAAATAGAAGGAAAGAGTAAAATTGAAAAAGTAACTGTTTTTAATAACCAGACAAATGAAGAAACAACCCTTTCTGTTCAGAGCATAATAATTTGTGCAGGGTTTAAGCCTACTTCAGATTCACTTAAAAAATGGGGACTTGATTTAAATGAAAAAGGTCTTATAAAAACTCACGAGCTCTGCAAAACAAATATTCCTGGAATATTTGCCATTGGAGATGCAACAGAATATCCCGGCAAACGGCACTTAATAGTTATGGAATTTGGTGAAGCTGCAAGTGTTGCAGGCGCAGTATCTACACATATTTATGGAAAAGGTAAGGGTGGGGCTGAATGGTGGTCAGGACCGAAGAAAAAAAAGACTGACAATATAGAAGTAAATAATAATAACAGTACAAATGTTAAACCAGTACCAGTAAAGCAATAACAAACAAGTAGAGCATTGTTTAAATTTTGATTAGCAGCTGGAGCACGTGACAAAATTAAGCACCGGCATGTCCTGAATAATATGCTTCAAAAAAATTATCCTGCATTTTTACCTGCTGGTCTTTTCTTAGAAGTTCAAATACTTTCATGTAATCACCAGCTCTCTTCTTTGCAAGCACAGGAACATCCTGTGCTAATCCAAGAACCTTGTTAAATAACTTTAGTTCAAGATATTTATCATGCAGAACAAGTTTCCCTCTTTCAAACTTAACATCACCATTGGTTTTTGAATCTTCTATTACCTGATTCAAACCCAGAGGATTCATTCTGGAGTTTAGTGCTGCTTCTGCCATTGTATATAATGTGCTGTTATGTAACCTTCCCTTTTGTTTTCTTATATGTGCTATCGTAAGCCAGTAATTCAGTAGTAATACTTCAGGTAAGTCCTTAGAGGTTGTAGGTTTAAACTTTAATTCTTCTTCCTGAACCTGGCAGAGTGCTTCAAGCTGACTTATACCATCTTCACCACCTACAATAGCAAACTCAGGTTTATTGCTACTATCATGTGATCCTACAGCAGTTGCTAAGTGGGTTACAGTTCCATCTGTAAAAGTAGAAGTGTCATCATTATTATAAGCATGTATAGTTGAACTTCTTCCTGTAGAAGTACCTGAAAGTACACTCGTTCCGGAAATAGGAGTTGACGACGACAGTGATCTATCCCCTGAACTTCCTGTCTCATTAATCACAAGCTCACCAAGAAAATTTCTGATTTGTTTCTTTGTAGAGAGAGATACTAGATCTTTTGCTTCACCAACTACTTTCCCTGAAGCATGTACACTTCCAGCACCACCACCAACAAAATACCCGGCTTTTATACTCCCAATATTAACTCTTTCTGCAATTGCACCAATACCAGCAAGCAATACCTCCCTGTCAGATAATTTTTCTCCCTCTGACAATATTTCTTTGAGTTCAGTCAGCGCCAAATCAAGTTGATAAATGGCTAAAGACAATTTTTCCGGCGGAAGTGAAAATAAAACAAACGGTTTATATAAACTCCTTCTGTCTGATTTGGAAAAAATATCTGTTGTTGTAAGGTTAATATCAAACATTCTTTTTCTGCTGTTATAGTCAACATTTACAGATAAGCCATAAGGCTTTAAAACTGTTTCATTTATACAATTTTCAAGTTCACACATTTCCCTGTTCAAAATACCTTTTTCAGGATCAAAAAGTCTGTAAAACAACTTTTCAAATAACTCCGGTTCTGATTTAATCAATTTGTAAAATTCTCTTGGTGTTATTTGTTCTATAAACGTCCTTAGTTTTTCAAGCGTAAAATCATCAGGAACACCTGCAAGATCCACAAGTTCCTTAAGAGGTTGGTTATAGGTAGTACTGCCGGGCGGTATTAATCTTGAAATTAAAGGAGATGATTTACTAAGCATGCGACTTAAATGAGCTCTCACATTGTCCTGAAAATCCTCATCCAGCAGCACAGAAACTAAATTATTGCCTGTAAGAGCTTTCTGCATTTTCTCTATTACATTTACAACTCCTATATTAAGGAGATCATATTCAAAGTTTCTTTCAGCAGGGGTAGATACAGCAACTCCAAAAACTCCAAGTACAGAAAATGCAGCAGGAAAAACATATTTCTTCCAGATAGAACTGTCATTTCCTGAAAAAACGTTAGCTATAATTTTAAAAAGACTTAGTGCTGTTGTTCCACCAAATAGTAACTGTCCATAAGTAATACCAGACAAGGATGAAAATGTACCAGAGGTTTTTCTCTCTTTTTGATCCCAGATAGTCCTTTGGATCCAAGGGGAAGCAGTTTTAATCTCATGCACAATTGGCTTAACCATTACCATTTGAAACACCTCTGTCAGGCTTTGCAAAGTCCTACCAGTCTACCATCCATTACATTCTACAGATTTTGCCGATTTATTTTTATAAATTTGGGTCAAAATCTTGTCAGATAAATGGTTTACAACGAATTATTTATTATCTTCGCTTTTATTATCGTTAAAACCAGTTTTTAATTCCCCTGCAGCAGATG
>DUDS01000018.1 GCA_004769085.1 Candidatus Melainabacteria bacterium SSGW_16 | reverse complement strand
TGACAGAGCAAATTTAGGCGTAAATCTGGTACACAATGTTCAAACTGATGCCCCTATAAATCCGGGGAATTCAGGTGGCGGGTTGTTTACCGTAAGAGTAGAAAATGGTGTCCCTATTGCTGAGCTAGTAGCAATAAACAACTGGAAATATATGGACGGTGACGGGGTTACAAAATCAATTCGCGTAGATTATGTTCAGCAGACGGTTAAAAACTGGGGGATAACCTTAAAGTAATTTGTGTAACTATTATTGTCATTCCCGCCCCCTGCTTCTGCAGAGGGTAAACTCCAGCGGGAATCCAGATTTAGTAGCTTTTATGTCTGGATTCCCATTTTCATGGGAATGACATTGCTTTATAAGCTTACAATATAATATATCCTGAATGAATATTATTTATATTACTCCGGAATGTTATCCCTTTACACAAGGGTCCTCCTTATCAGATCTAGTAAGCACTTTAGCGCATGAAACAGAAAAGCTTGGAAATAACATTAAAGTATTTATACCTCGCTATGGGTTTATTGATCCCTCAGTACTTTATATAGAAAGAATCCCTTTTGACTTCAGAATAAATTTTAGCTCTACCGAAAAAGAAAATCCGGTAATTGCTTCGGTTTACAAAGGAATTCTTCCTGATTCATTGTGCAGTATTTATTTTATTGAGAGCCAGGGCTATTTCAGTAATTCAAAGGAAATACACCTGGAAGGACCAGCAGATAATGAAAGATTCCGGTTCTTCTGTCAGGCAAGCCTTGACATCATTTCCAGGCTAAAAATGGATGCAGATTTGTTTCATCTTTTTAGTCCACATGAAATAAACTGTGCAACTCTGATCAGATCGGGGAAAATAATTTCTACATTAAGTAACCTTGACAAGAATCCTTCAAGGAACTATATTCAGTCACTTGCTAATTCTGATTTAGTAGTCACTGTATCTGAGAGTCTTCTAGATGAACTTCTGTCTGGCTCATGCAGCAGGGAACTTGCAGAAACATTAAAACACAAGAGAGGTAATCTTCTGTCTATAACAAGTGGAATCAACCAGGATATGTTTAATCCTGAGACAGATAGTTCAATAGCACAAGCTTATTCAAAATCTTATTTCACAGTCGGAAAAAAGAAATGCAAAGAATCTCTCCTTGAGATTTTTGATCTCAGTGAAAATCCTCAGCTCCCTGTTATCGGGATAATTCTGGGACAAAATCCCTCTGTGGACGAAACAAGCTTACTGCATGATCTTTTTCTTCAGGCATCAGATAACGTAAATATAAAGCTTATTAGTACTGTTCCTGCCAATATAAAGAACCTAACTGAACTTGCAAAAATTGCAGAAAGAAATAAAAACATAAAGATATGTCACTCATATAATCACGAATCAATTAAAAAGCTACTTGCAGGTTCAGATTTTTACATAAACCTGAACCCCAAGGAGTATGATGGATACTATGTTTTAATTTCACTCCGGTATGGATCTGTACCTATAGCTTTCAAAGCTGGAATCATAAATGAAATAATCACTGATATAAAGAACAACGAGAGTGGAAATGGTTTTTTGTTTGACAACTATAATATTAAAGACCTTTCAGAAGCCTTAAGCTGGGGGCTGGGATTTTACAAAATCAAAGAAAGATGGACAAAGTCAGTAAAAGAGGCCATGGGGGGAAATCTGACAAAGCAAGATACAGTAAAAGAATATATTAAGTGTTACGAAAGACTTCTTGGTAAATCACTTGTTTCTGCTTCCAGTAAGATGGTTATATGAAAATCATTTTCAATGAATGGAATTTATTCAGGTCCTCTGGGAAAATTAACTCATAAATAAAACAAAAGGAGATTTTATGGACAAAACAAATGAAAAACTTATACAGGCTTTGAATAAAGATCTTGAAAAGGAAATGGCCGGAATTGTCAGGTATCTCCACCATTCATTTATAGTATTTGGTCCTAACAGAGGACCTCTTGTTCAGATGTTCCGTACACAGGCACAGGAGTCAATGGCTCATGCAATTCAGCTTGGTGAAAAGATTACAGCACTCGGCGGACATCCGACAGTAAAGGTTGATCAGGTTTTTGAACCAGGGTACCAGTCAGTTGAGGATATGCTTTCAGAAGACTTAAAAGCAGAGAAGGCTCAACTTGAGCTTTACACCAAACAGCTAAAGGAAGTTGGGGAATATAATTTGCCTATGAAGCTTATGCTTGAACAAATTATTGTAAGTGAACAGACGCACGTGGAAGAAATGGAGAAATACTTGAGAACCACAAATAAAGATCTTGTAATCGTAGATGGTCATTCACATTCTTCTTCTAAGAATTAGTCTTATTTGTTATCTTACTTATTAAAGACTCTTCCTGCAGAATCAAGCACAGAATCAAGGGAATCTCTGAATATTTTATTCTCTTTTATCATACCCAAGACCTCTTTTTCCTCCTGAGGCTTGCTGCCAAATGATTTAGCAAGATTGGCTCTGATATCAAGCAGATTTCCAAGTTTTGTAAATTCATTTATCTCATCAGATCTGAAACTTATGCACAATTCATGATCTACTGCCTGTAAGTCATCCTCGGTAACTTTCTCAGATGCATTTTCCTCCGTCAAATCAACTTTCATTCCGGGGATAAGAAATGCTCTCATTGAAAGTACTTTATCAATTTTTTCATCAAAGAAAACAAGTTCATGATTTTCAACCAGCTCCTGTCCTTTTTCTTTAGCTTTTAAAAGCAGATCAACTTCATTCACCTGTGATGAGTTAGCAAATCCAAGAATAAATCCTCTGATTTCATCAGATATCATTTCAGATTGATCTTTTGCTCTTAAAATGTCAGGAGTAGTAAAATAAATATCTTTGAAAATTTTAAGCAGGTTCTGCTCTATCTTCTTTTTTTTCTCTGGAGGTAAATTTGATTTTCTTAAAGGGGACATGATTAAAGATAAGACGTTTATTTTTCCAGCAGTGTTTCATTTTACTTCACAATGCCGTATAAAAGGCTAAAAGTCAAATCTTTAGCTTACCAGTTCTTCATCAGCAAAATTTAGTTTGCTCATGGAAGAAATATAAACATCACTGAGTTGTTTTTCAGAAAGTTTCCCGAATTGTTCCCATATATATTCAACCTTGTGTTTGTCATCTCTTAG
>DUDS01000020.1 GCA_004769085.1 Candidatus Melainabacteria bacterium SSGW_16 | reverse complement strand
TGTTGTCCGGACCATAACTTTCACTTGAAGAAGTGAGTTCTATATATCCCAACTTTTTACCGGAATCATTTATAAAATAGTATTTGTTTGGATCTTTTGTCCCGGTTTTAATAGAAATTTTGTTCTCTTCCTCGCCAGGTAGGGTTGCTTCTCCAACAAGTTTATTGAGTCCAGTTGAATGTAATGTCCTGCTTATAGGGGGTGCAGCCTGTGAACGAGTTGTTCTAGCTGGTAAGGTGGATATATTGCCTTGATCAAAGCTTATAAACATTGACTACTTAACCTTTTATGTGAATTGGTAAGAGAATATATGAATTGGATAGTATTTTCAAGCCTTTAACTGCTAATACCTAATTATTTCCTGGTTATTTGAAAGCTGAAGTAATAATTTTGAATATTTTTAATTTATTAAGGAAGTCGATTTATACTGTTACCTGTTTTGAATAAAATTTTTAAGTTACTAATCGGAATTTTATTATTGTTGTTTTCAGCAAATACTTCATTTGTATTTGCTGAAACTATTACAGGTGACATTATTGTAGAAGCTAATCCTATTGGTGTTGCAATAAATTCAAATACAAACAGGATTTATGTAACCAATAATCAGTCAGATACTGTTTCTGTAATTGATTCCTCTACTAGCAAAATCACAGCTACTGTTCAGATAGGCAAAGAGCCATATGGAATCGATCTGAACAGTAAAACAAATAAAATATATACTGTTCACATAGATACTCTTTCAGTAATTAATGGAGGATCTAATACTGTTGAAAAAACAATAAATATAGGAGGTGATGGTGCTGGAGTAGCTGTTAACCCTGATACTAATTTGATTTATACTGCAAGTGACCCGACAAATATCTTATCTGTGATTGATGGGAATACTGATACTTTAATTAATCAGATTTTTATTCCTGACGGTGCTGTCCAGATAGCTGTAAATCCAAACACTAATCATATATTTGTTACAGGAACATCTGATGTTTTAAGTGTTATAGATGGAAGTACAAATCAGGTAATTAAAACTTATACTGTGCCTGGAAGTGAAATTGTTGATGTAGCTGTTAATCTGGAAACAAATAAAGTTTTTATTGCAACCAATAGAAAAAACAAATCCAGAAAAAATTCCAGAGATAGTTTTATTGCTGTGATAAATGATTCACTGACTCTTGATGATAAAACCAATGTTAAGTTTTCAGTCCCGGGATTTCCTACTGCAATTACTGTGAATCCTGCTTCAAATAAGGTCTATATAACTACCATTAATAATACTCTTGGAGAGATTCCTATTTTATACGTTGCTGATGCTGAAACCCTCAGAATTATTGATTTTCTGGTGCTAAATAATTTACCAATTGATATAGGTACTGATTTGGTAAATAGTAAAACTTATATTACCCAGATATTAAATGAAAACCTTGCGGGTAATCTAACAGTAATTGATTCAAAAATAAATGATGAAAAGAATTATGTGGCAGATAAAACCAATTTAATACCCAGATTTCAGGAAGCCATTAATGAAATAGCAAATGCAAAAAACACCTTGGCTTTATCCAACGATATAGAGAGGATTGATAAAAAAATAACTATTGCTTTATTTGATATAGAGAATTCATTGCAAGCAGAAAACAGAATAAAATGTGTAAACGGTCTGATTAAGGGTTACCGTAATCTTGCTAAGGTAGCTGAACAAATTGATAGTCTTAGATGTGTAGGTTCTGAATTAATTCCTGGCTGTATTACGGAAGATGATGTTCAAGGTTATATAACCATGACTTTACTTCCGGTTATAAAGATTGGAGTTTTGCTTTTAACAGATGATAATTCTAATGGAATACCTTCTGTTTGTGAGTATTGAAATTGGTTTTAATGTATCTACTTTTTTAGATTGTTAAATAATCTGAGTAATTTTACCTGAAGAAGTACCCAGAGAGTAAAATATTCCCAAATATGCAGCACTCAGAATTATTAAATAAGACTTTATCTGACAACAGCATAGAGTTTTTTGACTCAGTGCTTGTAATTGATTTTGGTTCACAATATTCAGAACTGATTGCCAGAAGAATCAGAGAGCTAAATGTTTATTCAGAATTAATTTCATACAGGACAACTGCTGAGCAAATTAAAAAAATGAATCCAAAGGGAATAATTTTATCCGGAGGACCAAGCAGTGTTTATGATAATGATGCGCCAATATGTGATCCTGAAATATTTAATATGGGTGTTCCTATACTTGGTGTTTGTTATGGGATGCAGCTTATGGCAAAAGTTCTTGGAGGAAAAGTTGTACAGGCTGATAAAAGAGAATATGGCAAAGCAGTGCTTGAAATTGATCCAAAAGATAAACTGTTTTTGGATCTTGAAAGTAAATTTATAAGCTGGATGAGTCATGGTGATAATGTGGCAGAGTTACCATCTGGGTTTAAAATCAGTGCGAAGACTGTAAACTCACCTTCTGCAGCTATTTCAAATAATGATAAAAAGCTTTATGGTGTGCAGTTTCATCCTGAAGTGGTTCATACCATGAATGGAATTGAAATACTCAGAAATTTTGTTCTGAATATATGCTGTGCAAAACCTTCCTGGACAATGGATCGTTTCATCGAAGATTCAATAAGTCAGGTAAAAGCCAGAGTTGGTGATAAGAAAATCCTTCTTGCTCTGTCAGGCGGCGTTGACAGTTCAACACTTGCTTTTTTACTTCATAAGGCTATTGGAGATAATCTTTCCTGTATGTTTATAGATCAAGGTTTTATGAGGAAAGGTGAACCTAAAAGACTTTTAACGACATTCCAGAATGAGTTTCATATACAGGTTCACTATATAAATGCAAAGGACAGGTTTTTAAAAGCAATTAGTGGAGTTATTGATCCTGAGCAAAAAAGAAAAGTCATCGGAAATGAATTCATAAGGGTATTTGAAGAAGAATCAGCAAAAATAGGTCCTTTTGATTACCTGGCTCAGGGTACTTTGTATCCTGATGTCATTGAATCTGCAGATTCTAATATTGATCCAAAAACAGGGGAACGTGTTGCTGTAAAAATCAAATCACATCACAATGTAGGTGGACTCCCGAAAGATCTTCAATTTAAACTTGTTGAGCCATTTAGAAAATTATTTAAGGATGAAGTAAGAAAAATTGCAAAACAGTTAGCTGTTCCAAAGAGAATTATTGAACGACATCCTTTTCCTGGTCCTGGTCTTGCTATAAGAATAATAGGTGAGGTTACAGAAGAAAGACTTGAAACTCTTCGTGAAGCAGATTCAATAATCCGGGATGAAATAAATAAAGCTGGTTTATATAACTCTGTCTGGCAGGTCTTTGGTGTACTTCTCCCGATTCAGAGTGTAGGTGTTATGGGAGATAAAAGAACCTATTCAAATCCTGTTGTCTTACGGGCGGTTACAAGTGAAGACGGGATGACCGCTGACTGGGCAAAATTGCCTTATGAAGTGATGGAAAAAATCAGCAACAGACTTGTAAATGAAGTGCCAGGTATAAACAGAGTGGTTTATGATATAACATCCAAACCACCTGCCACTATTGAGTGGGAATAAAATATTCTTAAGGTAAAAATCTTCTTCTTGCTGCAAATCCTGCTTGTGATGGTCCGCCAGCTTGTACATTTGGTTTGTTTTCATCAAGAACTAATGCTACATTTTCAGGATCTGCAAATGCTCCATTATTTGTTCTGATTTGGACACCTATTTTACTCCTGTCAGCTATTTTTACTATATTTGTATCAGCGTCCAGTGCAAAAGCCGGGTTTCCACCATATGAAACAGTAGTTTCACTTCCATTTATTCCTGGTGTAAAAGTCCAGCCGCGACTTAGAGTATTTGCACCGTCAACACCGTCATTTAGTACTTTTAAAACAGCAAGTTGCGTTCCAACCTGATCTAAATTTGAGCGATCTGCTGAAAGTTCAGCAAAAGGGGTTTTGCTATAAGGAGCTGAAATGCTGTTCCCTTTTAAAAGAAAGAGGGTATTACCATTGTTTCGAATTTGTGTACTGTTATGCTCAAAGGTTATATCCCATTCACCAAGACCAAGTGCATTGAGATTATTCAAAAGAATTGCAGCAGGTGGAATGAGCTTTTCTATTTGTCCGGCAACAATACTTGGATCTACAAAACCTTCATCTTCTGAATTTTTAAGCCTGATTTTTGTTGACATAGCTCCTGAAGTTAAAACATGTAAGCCTGAAGTCACTATACAAACCGGTAATCCATTGTAGTTAATATTTGTGCCGGCTCCTCCCTGGCTGTATTCCCAGTTTCCTGGCTGTATACCTTTTAGTGCTTCAACGACTCTTAAAATTGCTTTATGAGTTGAACCGTTACCACCATTTCCATGGTTTTGCCCTTTATGTAATTGAGCAGCTCTTCTTTGCTGTGCTAACCGTTGTGCTGCCTCTTGACCAGCTTCTGTAACAAACATATGTATTTTCCTTTCTATAATTTTTAGTTTTTAAATTCTTAAATATATTTCTATTAACAGATTTTTATTATTATAGATAAAGTAATCTAAAATCTGAGTCTTGAATTCTTAAAACAAAATGAAAGTTGGCTTTAACAATTTTGAATTCTTAAATGAAATTAACTTTCGCAAAAATGTTAATTTGGTATTGTTGTTTTAACAAAGTAATCTAGACATAAGGGTTATGTAGCTTGTAATGCTTTTACTGCAGCTTCTTGTGATTCATAAAGTGGAAATAATTTATCAATTTTTTTTACTTCAAATGATTCAATTAAATCTTTGTCTACATCACATAGTACAGGGTGAATCCCTTCTTTATGTAACCCAATCAAAGCTCTGCAAAGTACATTGTTTACAAATGGTGGACTAGATGATTCTCCCAGACTTAGTAATGTGTAGCCTTCTGCCTGGTGTAATGCTCTTAACTCAGCTTTTAATATTTGGTATGAAGTTTCATCTATTTCATTTGGTCTTTGTATTCTTGGGTAATCATTTACCCATGAGGCAACACCTTTTAATTTAGCTTTTGTTCTACTAGCAGCGTCTGCTGTTTTGTTGTTAGACCAAAATGCCTGGAATATATCTTCATCAATAGTTGCTACTATAATCCTGTTATCAAGTATGCTGACATCAGGTCTAATTATTCTCCATCTGCCACCTGAAGAATCAGGTGGTGCTGGTAAATCACTTATAGGAGCTGATTTTGCAAGTCCTCCGCCTCCTCTTAGATCATCAAGAGTAGGAAACTTATGATAAACTCTGGGTCCAAATCCTCTTCTGGACCGTGATGGTATATCTGGGCCAAGTGCTGTAAAATCTCCTGAAATTATCATTTTATATCTCCTTAGTGTTTATAAATGAGCTTTTTATAGTCGAAACTATTTTATAACTATCTCTCCACCTTTTGGTGGATTAAAATAAAATTAACTTTCTTAACTGTGGAATTTCCCTTGAATTACAGGCTTTTAACTCCGATCCTTAGAAGGAATTAATCTTATTTATACCTATAAGTGATTAGACCTTATTACTTTTGTCAATAAATAAATTGGTACCTTTTAACCCTTTATGAAGGAGAATAGTATGCTTTTAAAGTTATTTAAAACTTTATTTTTAGTTTCAGTAGCTTCCTTGTTTTTATCTAGTGCTGCATTTGCTTTAACACCACAGGATGAATGTAATACTGCTGCGTCACAAGGACATGCATGCAGAGTCTGTTCTGAATGCGCAGTAATTACTATAAATGTAACTGTCATCTGTAAAAAATGTGATGATTATCAGTGCAGTATGGTTGATTGCCTTACCTGCTCAGATCAGGAATGTGTCGGTGGTGGCGAATAACCATTGATCTGAAAAACCAGATAACATTTTCAGGATGTGAAAATATTTTATGAGAAATAGTTTTTTATGTTTGTTATCGTTTCTCGTTTTGTTAGCGAGCACCCCTGTGTACTCCTGTGATGAACATGACTCAGATAAAGATCAGCTTCAAAGTGCAGATGATACAGATAGTGACAAAAAATCAAATAAACATAAAAAGCATAAAGGGAAAAAGCACAAGAATTTAGATAAAGACGACAATGATAGCGACTCAGAAGATAAGCCTGATAGTTTTATCAGGGGTGAAACTCCTGGAAAAGAGCCGGTACTTGAACTAGATTAATTACGATTTCTGTTTGCAAAAAGAATTAATGCCCATCTTAAAATTTCTATCAGGCTGAAAAGAGCAGCTGCTATATATGTGAAGGCGCATGCCTGAAGAATTTTATTTGCTTTTTGTTTTTCATCAGGAGAAATATATCCTGCCCCTTCGAGCACTGGTACTGCGCGTGCAAAACTCGCATCAAGCTCAACCGGTAAAGTAAGCATCTGAAAGAAAAATATTCCAATATACATTAAAAGTCCTACGATTGCAGTTAGTTTCCATATAGAGCTTGCAAGTAGTGCTGTAAGCATAAGGCTTATAACAAGAAGCATTGGTCCAAACTGGCAGATTTGGATCACTGGTGCAAGTGAAGTTCTGAGCTTCATAAAACCATAATTTTCTGCATCCTGAATTGCATGTCCGCATTCATGTGCAGCTACTGTTACAGCTGTAAGCGAATTACCCTGGTAGTAATCCTGTGAAAGCCTTACTGATTTGCTAATCGGATCATAATGATCTCCCTGATGAGTGGTTTCTACACTTACATTATTTAAACCGTTTCTTTGTAGTATTTCCCTTGCAACTTCAGCCCCTGTTTTTCCAACTGATGCTGGTTCTAATGCATATTTATTTAAAGTACTTCTTACCCAGAGTTGTGGAAGAATTACAAGTAAAAGTCCTGAAATCCAAAGTAGTGTGAGCATATAATCAAAACCTCCTGGTATTAATATTATACGAACTCTCTATTTTTAGCATAAATAGTTACTGTAAAGCCTGACAAGCGAAGAATGAGCAAAGAAGGTGGTAGTAATAACCATAAATAACGTAAAATTAGTCAAATCTATCGCCAATTTTTACTCTTGCACCATTAATCCAGTCTTTTGCATTAATAATATTTTTATTTTCAGGTTGTAGTTTATATATGTTTATATGACTATCTTTTGTTTTTACTTTTATGCAGTCTGTGATTTCAATTATTGTTCCTGGTTCGAATTTTTCATTTTCTGATAGCATTGATTTTTCAATTCTGCTTTCCCATATTTTTATTGTTTTGCCATTAAAATGTGTGTATGCTGATGGCCATGGCTGTAAACCACGGATTTTATTATGGATATCTTTTGCATTATTATTCCAGTCAATAAGACCCATTTCTTTTTTTAGCGAAGGAGATTTTGTGGCTTTTGATTCTTCTTGTGGCACAAATTTAGCTTTTCCACTTTTAATTAATTCAAGTGTCTTGATTAATGTTTTTGCGCCAAGGATACTTAGTCTTTTATATAGTTCTGTTGAAGTCTCATTTTCACCTATTTCACATTTCTCCTGATATATTGTTGGTCCTGCATCGAGACTTAAAACTGTTTTCATTATTGTTATCCCGGTTTCATTATCACCATTTAATATTGCCCAGTTTATAGGTGCTGCGCCACGGTATTTTGGAAGTAATGAAGCATGAACATTTATTGCTCCAAGCGGTGCAATATTTAATATATCTTCATTTAATATTTGTCCAAAGGAGCAGCTTATAAGAATATCCGGATTTAAACTTTTTAGTTTGGTTATTGCGTCATTTTCTTTTGCAATTTTTTGTGCTTGTATAATTTGAATGTTATTTTTCAATGCAAAATCTTTTACTGGCGGGCTTTTAATTTGCTTTCCTCTGCCAGCTTCTTTATCAGTCTGTGTGCAAACAGCAAGTAGCTCTATCCATGGAGTTTTCAGCAAAACTTCCAGAGATGGAATTGCAAATTCAGGTGTGCCTAGAAAAATTGTTTTCATGGTTAGGTTATAATTAAAGACTTCAAATTTACCAAGTTGTTTTTTATGATTAAGCCTTTGGTTAAGAAAACCATTGAAGTTAACCTTGTATTTATGTTTTTTTAAGATTTGACCATTAAAAAACAACTATTCAGGTTCTTCGTAAGGTGAAAATAAAGCTGTAACAAAGAAAGATTTTGACGATTTACTCGGCAAAATCTGTAAAGTAGTTACAAATGGTATCCCGTGAGTACATGGCAAGCCCGACAAGCGAAGAATGAGCAAGGAGGGCGGATAAATAATTAGGAAAAAATTAATTATATTTATTTACAAAATATATTGATATACCTTTAAATACAACATAATTAGTACCAATTTAAAGAGCAAAAATACCTCAGATACAGTATTTGTGCTTTTTAGATTTATTTTAATTTGTAATTTTAGAACAATATGAATCCAGTTCCCGGAGTAATAGGAAGCTTACAAACAGATCGAGGCCTTGGTGGCAGATCTAATGGTCATTTACTTGGTGGGGATAATTCTGAAAATGGTAGCCATGCCGGAGTTACTAAGGGTGAATTAATACATCCTGGATTCAATAAATTTTGCAGAATTGTAAATGGATATGTTGAAGGGGAAGAAGAAGATAGAAGTAAACATAACCACTTTTGTTTAAGAGATGTTGCTAAAGGAGCATGGATTATCTATCCATTGCTTCAGCTTGTTGGACTTGTTAATGAAAGAACAGAAAAACTTGCACGAGCCTGGTATGGAGCCTGCTGGTCAATTGTTTATTCATGCTACAGACCTTGGAAGCCAAACAGGGATAAATTAACAGATGAAAATGCGCCAAAGAAAATACCAGATGTCTGGAAAGGAATATATAACCTCAATGAGCATTTTAGAGTAGTAATGGGTTCTGTGGTAAGCGCTATTTATGGTAGTGGAGCATTTGGCATGTTATGGGGCTGGTTAAAAGGCGACGATGATTTTTTTGATAGGGCAGCAGATGTTTATAAAACAGGCATGCTTAATCAGAACCAGGTATTTGCATCTATGAATGCTGATGTAGTAATGAGGAGGGAATTTAATCCTTCGCAGTTAAAAGAAGTTGATAAAGACAGAACCGGAGCCAAGGCAGCAGTTGAGTATGTTGACACAGCTTTATTTATTCCAAATATTATTGCTCGGGGGATTGATACGTTCAGGATGTTTGGCATGAGTGTTGGTGAAGGTACCCAGAGATTTATTAATTCGCTTGGTTATTTTTCATACGGTACATGGGCAGCAAGATTTGGAATTATGAAATCAAGTGAAAAAGATGGCAGTGATCTTGAGAAGCTTGAAAAGACAAACAAAGCTCTTTATCATATGCAAAAAAATGGAGGAATAGTCTTTTCTAGATTGTTACCTGCATTATCCTGGGTTGCAGCAGCAGCAGAATTAATGGGGCTCAGAGAGTTTGCTGAAAAGACATTCAAACTTGAAGGTATATGTGAAAGACTAAATCCAGCAATAGCTGCATGGTGTTTAACAAACCCATGGTTACAGGGTTATCTGAAGAAGATGAGCTTGCCAGATACTTTGGTTACGAGTAGAAATGAGACTTAAAAAAATAGTTGTATAATATACCTGACCTTTAATTTAGTCCAGCGAGGCTAGGAAGGTATAAATGATTAAAAAATACGAAGAAAAATTATCTGACTTAATTTCACCTGTCTCTGATACACAACCTGAAGATATTAGTTTTGATACCTTAAAAGAAAAAGGTTTTAACTGGACTAGAAAAAGTTTACTCTCTACAGAAGATCTTAAAAAAGAAGAAATAGAACTTATCCTGTCTACAGCAGGAACATTTTCTGAAATTCTTACAAGAGCAGTAAAAAAAGTTCCTACGCTTCGAGGTAAAGTAGTAGTTAATCTTTTTTATGAGAACAGTACAAGAACAAGATCAAGCTTTGAGCTTGCAGGCAGGTATTTATCTGCTGATGTTACTAATTTTACAGTTGCAACATCTTCTATAAAAAAAGGAGAAACACTTCAGGATACAGCCCAGACATTAGTCCAGATGGGGGCTGATGCTGTGGTAATCAGGCACCCGCATTCAGGTGTTCCACACCAGCTATATCAGTTTTTGCCCAGGGAAATCTCACTGATAAATGCAGGTGATGGCTCAAATGAACATCCTACACAAGCACTGCTTGATCTTTATACAATGAGAGAAGTATTCGATGACCTTAAAGGTAGAAAAGTTGTAATAGTTGGTGATGTTCTTCATAGCCGCGTAGCCAGGTCAAACATCTGGTTATTGCAAAAACTTGGTGTGGATGTCCATGTGTGCGGCCCACCTACCCTGCTGCCTGAAATGTTTACAGAGTTTGGCGTGAAGATTCGCTGGAATCTTAAGGATGCAATTAAAGATGCAGATCTTATAATGGTTTTGAGGCTTCAGACAGAAAGACAAAATAAAGGATTAATACCTTCGCTTGAAGAATATCACAGGTTGTTCGGACTTGACCATGAAAAAATAAAACTTGCAAAGAAAAACGTAAAAGTTCTTCACCCCGGGCCTATGAACCGAGGGGTTGAAATTACTTCACAGCTTGCTGATGATCCTGCATATTCACTTATAAACAAACAAGTTTCAAATGGTGTGGCTGTAAGGATGGCCCTTTTATACCTTCTTATATTTGCTTCTTCGAAAGGCTAATATTCTTATGCAAACATATGAATCATATGCAGAATACTATCACGATCTGACTAAATATACTCCTGAAGGCATTGCTTCAAATCAGCACAGGCTTGATTTTAATAAACAGCCAACTCTGTTTAAAGAATATCCAAACAGAAAACTGATTGATATTTCACATCTTTTACCACTTGATAAAAATCCTTTCTCAGATGCAGGTATAAAAAACCCGGATAGCTTTAACAGTGAAGAAAAATCACTTTCTGTACTTTCAAAGATTTTATATTTTTCAAATGGAATTACTGCAATAGTTCCATTTGAAGACAAACCTTTTTATATGCGTGCAAGCCCTTCAGCAGGTGGATTATATCCTACAGAGATTTATGTTTATGTTCATGATTATCCTGGACTTGAAAATGGACTTTATAATTATCAGGCTTTAAAACAATCACTTGTTCAGATTTATAAAGGAGATCTTAAGAACAAAATTTCTTCTGCAGCGTTTAATCATCCTGCAGTTGAAAAAAGTAAAATAATCCTTATTCTGACTGGTGTGTTTTACAGAAGCTCCTGGAGATATCAGGACAGAGCTTACAGAAGAATATGTCTGGATACCGGACATGTTATAGGCAATATGGAACTTGTCAGCTATTCATGCGGTTTAAAACAAGTGCCAATAGGTGGATTTAATGATCAGTTGATAAACGAACTTCTTATGCTTGATGAAAATGAAGAGCAGGTTTTATCATTAATTTCATTTGTTGATAAGGATAGCGATCTCAATTTTTCTGTTCCTAATGCACTGCCTTCAAAGCTGGATAATAAAAATATTAAAACATCTGAAGGAAACAGACTTCTTGAACTTCACCAACGTTCAAGAAGTACTAATTTGGTTAATGTGCCTAATGTTAGTATTGAGAATATAGAAGACAAATTCAAGTTTTCTACAAAAGTTGAATTTGAAAAAAATGCCAGATCATTTGGCTGGAAAGATAAACTCCTTCCTGTTATTCTCAGAAGAAGATCAACCAGAGCTTATACTGGTGAATCAATAACCATTGAAGAACTTGCGTCGATCTTTGAATTTACTTACAGACCTGATTTAATGATTGAAAAAAATATTGATTCAAAGCCTGTGTATTTTGATTCATCTCTTATTCAGACATTTATTGCTGTTAATGGTGTTGATGGGCTTGAAGAAGGTTGTTATTATTTTTCTCAAAACGAATTTCATTTACGACAGGTAAGATTTAAAAATTTCAGGGATGAGGTTTATTACCTTTGTTTGGGGCAGGAGCTTGGACATAAGGCAAGTGTAGTAGTTTTTCATACTGCAAATCTTTCAAGAGCAGTTTTTAAATATGGAGAACGAGCATACAGATATCTTCATTTGGATGCCGGCCATCTTGGTCAGAGAATGAATCTTGCAGCAATTAACCTTGGGCTTGGAGTAAGTGGTATAGGTGGCTTTTTTGATGATCAGGTAAATGAGGTTTTAGGTATTCCTGAAAATGTGGCAGTTGTTTATATTACTACTATTGGTGTGCCAGCAAAGACCTCATAGTAACCAGTAAATTCCGTAAATCAAAGAAAAAAGCATCTACTTTTCCCTTAACTTTCTTACGAAGAATATTCTGGTATTCACGATTTAGTTTATTTGAGTTATAGTATAGCTTCATAGTGTTTAATTTATGGAAACAGTTGCCAAAAACTCCAGTAAAAAAAGTGATAGTGAGCAAAATTTGAAAGGCTCATCAGATAAAGGTTTTATAGATGAACTTAGTTCATATTCCATGAGGCATATACCGTATTTGCCTCATACTGATCAAGACAGGGAGGAAATGTTTAATTTTCTCAAAGTTAAATCGATTAATGATTTATTGGAAGGGATTCCCAAAGAGTTAAGGAAGTTTGATTTAAATATTCCACAAGGAAAATCCGAGATTGAAATAATTGAATCTTTTAAAGAGATTGCAGAAAAAAATATTCCTGCAAGCAGTCAGATTTCTTTCTGCGGTGGAGGGGTGTATAACAGGTTTATTCCAAGTGTTGTAGGTGAAATTCTTTCTAAAGGAGAGTTTTATACTGCATATACTCCCTACCAACCTGAAGCAAGTCAGGGAACATTGCAGGCTGTATTTGAGTTTCAGACATTGATTTGTAACCTTACAAATATGGATGCAGCAAATGCATCTGTTTATGATTATGCTACTGCTGCTATTGAATCAGCCCTTATGGCTTGCAGAGTTACCAAACGAAAGAAAATTCTAATTGCTAAAAATATAAATCCTGAGGCAATTGCTGTCTGCAGAACTTATTGCTGGGGTGCAAATCTGGAACTTGAAATAGTTGATTTTAAGGATGGAACTGTTGATTTAGACAGTCTGGAGAAACATTTAAATGAAAATGTAGCCTGTCTTGTAATCTCAAGCCCTAATTTTGCAGGATGTATTGAACCTGTAAGTAAAATATCAGAGATTGTACATAAAAAAGGGGCTTTGCTTGTATCCGGAGTCGATTTAATCGGACTTTCAATACTTAAATCACCGGGAGACTCAGGTGTTGATATATCCTTTGGTGATGGTCAGGCCCTGGGTAATTTCATGAACTATGGTGGTCCTCATGTTGGATTTATAAGCTGTAAAAAGGAGTTTATAAGGCAACTTCCGGGGAGGATAGTCGGGCTTACTGCTGATATGGAAGGTAAAAGAGCTTTTACATTAACCCTTCAGACAAGAGAGCAGCATATAAGACGGGAGCATGCTACAAGCAATATTTGTACAAACCAATCGCTTAATGCACTTGCTGTTCTTATATACCTGACTTATATGGGTCCATATGGGCTAAGAGGTATAGCTGAGATATCCCTTTCCAGGGCTCATTTCCTGGCTTCAGAACTTGAAAAGATTAAGACTAAATATAACAAAGGGTGTCATCTCCCCTTTAAAGCCCCTTTCTTTAATGAGTTTGTTCTGGAAATACCTATAAGTGCAGCAGAATTTATTGAAAAGCTGACTAAAAAAAATATACTGCCAGGTCTTGACTTAAATGGAATTCACGGATATAAAACAAACCAGATACTTGTATCAGTAACTGAGATGAATACAATGAATCAAATTAAGATTTTTGTTCAGAATGTAAAAGAAATTTTTTCTTAGTTTGGAGGCTAATATAAATGGGACTAAGCAAAGCAAATCTTATAGACATAGCATCGGACTGGTCTCTGGAATCCGGAGAACTAAAAGCAGCCATGGGTCGTGCATTAATGGCAATCAGTGATGCAATGGATTCAATTGAGGCTCAGAATGACGATGATATTTTAGGAGCTCTTGAAGATATTGCAAATGAACTTATTGAACTTGTCGAAGATCAAGACGAATAATTTTGTTACTGCCTAGCTAGGATAACATTTCAGAGTAAGCTATTTATAAGGTAAGATTTTATCCGATTCATTCGGTAAAATCTGAATTATGTGGCACGAAGCTGCTCCAAATGCACATTGCAAAGCCCGACAAGCGAAGAATGAGCAAGGAGGGCGGTAGGCAGAAACATAATTTTAGTTTGGTTTTAACTTCTTAAGCATAAACATGCCAATTATATTATTTGTGGCATGAGCAATAATTGGTAGCCAGAGTGAATTGCTTACTATAAATAACCACCCTAAAACAAATCCTGACAGTGTGGCCCACACTGTATAAATCCAGTATTTCCAACTGGGCAGATGCAGAAGTCCAAAAGCAATACTAGCAATAAAGATGCTGAATTTAGGAAGCACAAGTCCCCTAAAAAATATTTCTTCGCAAAAGCTTGCAAATAATGAAAGAACAATAATATCAAAACTGTTTAAAATGCTAAATGAAGGAGCTAGTATATTTTCAAACAGCTCAACTGTAGCATAGAGTTTTTTTGTTTTTTTACAGAAAATATAAAATCCATACCCTGCAATTGCAAGTCCTGTGCCAGCAAGTAACCCTTCAACAATTACCCACAAGTCTATATTAAAATAATTCACTACATTATCTTTTGGAGAGAAGTTTATCCAGAGCATTGAAAGCAGTAAAAGAATAAACTGGGGAATAAGTGCAGACCACAGAAGCCTGTCTTTGGTAAGTGAACTTTTTTCCTGGGTATCTTTAGCCATGTGCAAGTACCTTTTGTGGTTTTATTGTATTTTCATTCTGTAGTAATCCTATTGCAACAAGTGAATTTGTACTACTTAGTAACTGTATATATGCAGGCAGATTATTTATTTTACAGGAATTGTCATTAAATTTTATTTCTTTTCCATTAGATATGTCTTTTATCTGTTCTATATTAAGATGGAAAATAGGAAGTTCAAGAACATTTGTAGGCTGTATAAGATATTTATTAATATTTGTCATATTGAGTGTTTTTGGGTCAATACTTCCTTCTATAGAAAAATGCTTGCTGACCAGTATTCTTTTTAGAGATGAAAGGCAGCCTCCGGTATTTAATGAGTTTCCAAGATCTCTTGCAAATGATCTGATATATGTTCCTGTGGAGCAGTTTATAGTCAGATCAAGCTCATTGGTTATGTAAGAATTTACTTTAACTGAATATATTTCAACAGTTTTTTCTTTCATTTCATCAAGCGATATTTTATTTTCTCTTGCAAGGCTGTATGCTCTTTTACCGTTTATTTTTACTGATGAGAATATAGGCGGCTTTTGTTTTATTTTACCTGTAAATTCTTTTAATTTTAATTTTATTTCTTCAATGGAAGGAATATAATCGTACTTTTTGATTACTTCTCCGCTAATATCATCTGTATTTGTTTCAAGTCCGAAGAGTATTTTTGCAGTGTATATTTTGTCTGAATTAAGAAATTCAAATAATCGTGTAGCTTCATTTATTCCTATTATAAGTACTCCGGATGCGAGCGGATCCAATGTGCCACTGTGTCCAATTTTTTTAATACCAAGCGATTTCTTTAAGTCCCTGATTACATCATGCGAAGTGCATCCTGTGGGTTTATTTATATTTAAAAATCCAAACATTACACTTCTTTTTTCTTGATTTTTTCAAGAAGTTCAGTAATCCTTTGTCCTCTTTCAAGTGAATCATCAAGTTTAAATACAAGTTCTGGTGCAAACCTTATACCAAGCCGTCTGCATAATTCTCCCCTTAAAAAACCGGTTGCAGCTTCAAGTGCAGCCAGGGTGCCGATTTTTTGTGCCTCTTCACCGTAAACACTAAAGTAAACTTTCACATTTCTCAAATCACCTGAGACTACTACCTCTGTAATGGATATTAATCCTCCAAGTCTGTCATCTTTTATTTCATTCCTTTGTATTATTTCTGAAAGCTCTCTTTTTATCTGCTGTCCTATTCTGTCTGATCTGTTATATGACTTCATTGTTTCTAAATTTATAGTCAAGACTGGTGATTTTAACTGTAAATTCCCTCCTGTTTACTCCAGGCTTGTTCTTTCTTTTTCAATTATTGTCCAACATTCAATCAGATCGCCTTCTTCTATTTCCTGGAATTGTTCGAAAGATATGCCACACTCAAATCCTGCCTGAACTTCTCTTGCATCATCCTTGAATCGTTTTAAATTGTCAATCTTACCTTCAAAAATCTGTTTGCCTGCTCTTTTGACCCTTGCAATCTGATTTCTTTGGATTTTTCCTTCAGTTACATAACAACCTGCAATTTTTTGTCCTTTTCCAAAGGTAAATATTTTACGAACCTCAGTGATGCCAAGTTTGACTTCTTCTTTTTCAGGTTCAAGCAGTCCTAGTACAGCTTTTTCAAGATCTTCGGTAATTTTATATATAATTTCATAAAGCCTTATATCAACACCTAGTTCACCAGCTAATTTTTGTGCGTTTGTATCAATGCTTACGTGAAAACCTATAACAATAGCGTCAGTACTTGAAGCTAAATTAACATCATTTTCACTGATATTTCCGCTGCCTATATGAACAGGTCTGACATGAACATCCTTTGTTGAAAGATTTATAATTTCTTTTGCTACTGCTTCTGCAGAACCATGAACGTCTGCTTTGATAATCACTTTTAATTCATGAACTTGACCCTCTCTGACTTTTGAAGCAAAATCAACAAGTCCAAAAGATGCTCTTTTAACCTGATCTGCAACTTGTCTTTGCTGTGCAATTTCCTTTGCTTCCTGGTAGGTCTTATAAATTAAAAATGTATCACCTGCATTTGGAACAGCAGGAAGACCAATAATTTCAACAGGCATTGAAGGCGGTGCTTCTTCCACTTCTCTGCCATGATCGTCAAACATTGCTCTGATACGACCAGCAACCTTATTTGCAGCAATAAAATCACCTTTTTTTAAGGTGCCATTCTGAATAAGAAGATGTGCAACAGGTCCTCTTTCCTTTGAAAGTTGTGCCTCAATAACTACACCGGAAGCAAAGCTTTTTGGGTTTGCTCTTAATTTTTGGGATAATTCTGCATCAGCAACAAGTGTAATTTTTGTAAGCAAGTCATCAAGATTCAGCCTCTTCTTTGCACTTACCTTGGAGCATGCTGTTTTACCACCGTAATCTTCAATCAATAGATCATGCTCTGTAAGCTGACCAAGAACTCTGTCTGGCTGTGCTTCAGGTTTGTCGATTTTGTTTAGTGCAATTACAATTGGAACTCCTGCAGCTTTTGCATGGTTAATTGCTTCTATTGTCTGTGGCATAACACCATCATCTGCTGCTACAACAAGAATTGCAATATCGGTTACCTGAGCACCACGGGCTCTCATTGCAGTGAATGCTTCATGTCCAGGGGTATCGAGAATTGTAATTTTTCTTTTGTTTCCATCATAGTCAGTAACCTCAACCTGGTATGCACCAATATGTTGTGTGATTCCTCCTGATTCCTGTTCAGTGATTTTAAATTTTGTTTCCCTTATAGCATCAAGGAGTGTTGTCTTACCGTGGTCAACATGTCCCATTATTGTTACAACAGGAGGTCTGGGTTCCAGATCTTCTTCCAATTCGGTAGATATATCAGGTTGAAGAGATTTTTCTTTCTTCTCAACTTCTGTAATAACCTCGTACCCAAGTGATTTTGCAGTTTCAACTGCAAGATCAAGATCAAGAGTCTGATTTACGGTTCTTACTATTCCTTTGGCAAAAAGATTTTTTACAACTTCTGTTTCAGGCAACTCAAGCTTATGTGCCAGTTCCTGAGCTGTAAGTGACGAAGTTAATATAACAGATACCGGCTTTGTTATAGTAACAACAACCTCTTCTTTCTTTTCTCTTTCTTTATGTTGTCCCCGCGTTCTTAATGATGGTCTTTTTGTTCTTCCCATCATTGAGGGAACCATCGTTGGCTTTGCAACTCTGAATGGCTGTATTGGTAATCCTAATGAAGGTGGTTGTTTCTTTAAGTCTCTTTCTGTCCCTTTTGTCTGGGTTGGATTTTGTACAACTGTGGTTTCTTCTTTTTTTGGAGATGGGACAGGATGTATCTCTCTTTTAACAGGTCCTTCAGCAATTGTTGTTTCCTGAGTAAGTGGTTTAACCTCTATTGCTGTAGTTTCTTCCTTTTGTTCTGTACCAGGAGGGGGTGGTGGTTTTATCCTTCTTACAATTTTTATTTGCTTTTTTACTGGTTGAGGTGGTTCCAGGGGTGGTGGTTCTTTTGCCTGTGTTTTTGATTTTTTTTCAGTCAGATGTTTCTTTAATTCATTGTTTATTATGTCCATGCTCAGACCAAGTCCCTGTTCCTGGAGTTTACCTATAATTTTATCTATCTGGTTTTCTTCAACTGAGCTCTGACCACTTTTTACCTGTAACCCCATGGTTTCACAGATTGAGATTATCTGTTTGGTTATTTCGGTCTGTTTTACCTTACGTGCCTTCTGGTCTGCTTCATTGTATGTGCAGGCCTGAGCAAGATCATATATTCTTGTTTTGGTGCTTATCATTTACGCAGGCACCCCCAGGCAGCTATTACTTAGATAGTTTTCAAGTTTAGGAATTATTCCTTCTGCAGTTTTTCCGGAAACCCTGAGCATTTTTTCAATTTTCTTTTGTTTAAGAGCTGCTTTTATGCAATCAGTGGAGGAACAAATATAAGCAGATCTTCCAAAGAAATATTTTGTTGGATTAATAATTATCCTGCATGAATCATCGTGAACCTTCGTAAGCCGGATAAAACCATTTCTCGAAAGCTGTTTTCGACATGAAATACACTGTCTCAGAGGTGATTTATTCATTTGTAGGCAGAATCTCCTCTTTTACTTTTTCCTCATCTGTTTGTACTGCTACTTCTTTCTTTTTTCTTGAAGATTTTTTCTTTGGTTTTTCTTCTTCAATTACTTCTTTCACTTCTTCAGTAGCAGCACTTTCGGATCCCGCACCATTGTTTTCTTCCTGTACTTTGGTTTGGGTTGTTGTGGTTTCCTGGTTTTCTTTTCCTTCCGAGGTTTTGGCTTTGTCTTCTTTTGGCTCAAGCGTAACAGTTGTGGTTGCACCTACTCCAAAAGGCTGACCTTTAATCTGAGTTTCACTTCTTATATCAATTTTCCACTCTGTCAGTTTTGCTGCAAGCCTTACGTTCTGCCCATTCTTACCAATAGCAAGGCTAAGCTGATCGTCAGGAACTATCACTTCTGCTCTTCTTCCTGCAGGATCGTCATAAAGAGCTACAGTTGTAATTCTTGCAGGACTAAGTGAATTAGAAATAAAATCAATCGGGTCAACTGACCACCTGATTACATCTATTTTTTCATTTTTAAGTTCATTAACAACATTCTGAATTCTTGAGCCACGACTTCCTATACAGGCTCCCACAGGATCTATATCCGAATCATTTGAATGAACAGCAATTTTTGTTCTATAACCAGCTTCCCTGGCAATTGCTTTTATCTCAACAGTACCATCATCAATTTCAGGTACTTCAAGCTCAAACAATTCTTTTACAATTTCTTCATTTGTATGAGATACGATGACAGTTGGTATCCTGCCTGACTCTCTGAGTTCTTTTACAAAAACTCTTACTCTTGAACCTACTTTATATGTTTCCCCGGGAAGCTGTTCTCTTGGAGGAATGTGACCTTCAAATCTGCCCAGATCAACTACAATGCTTGGTTTTCCGTTATTAAGAATTTCAATTCTTTTAATTTGTCCTGTCATCATACTTCCCTGACGACCGACAAACTCCTGTTTTATAAGATCTTTTTCTGCTTCTCTGAGACGCTGTGTCATTATTTGTTTTGCTGCCTGTGCGGCTATTCTTCCATATTCTGCAAAATCATCCGGTGTAATATCTATTTCCAAAATTTCACCAAGTTCAACATCAGGAAGTAGTTCTTTTGCTTCAGCAATTGAAATTTCTCTGTGCTCATTTGTTACTGCTTCAACAATTGTTTTTGGTGCAAAAATGCCTATCTCACCAGTCGCTTCATCAAACTGGGTATGAACACCGTCAACATTATGATCAGGAACTCTTCTTTTATAGGCAGCAAGTATTGCATCACAGATGGCATTAATAAATACTTGCTTTGGAATATTCCTTTCATTTTCTAATTGTTCTGCTGCTTCAATTAATTGATTTCCGATCTTATACAAAGCTTTTCCCTCCTATGATTTAACTACCAAACCTAATTTACTTAATGTAAAACTATATTCAGAAACATTTTCCACTTCTGTTTTTACACCCTTACTTTGCACTTCAAGTGTATATGGAAAAGGTATCAGATTTCTGCTGTCAAGGAATTTATCAATCCTTCTGCTTATTTTTTCACAATCATCAAGTGAGACCTTTCGATCAAGGTGAGAAATTGTAACTCTTAAATAATTTATATTATTTTCCACCACAAATACTAGGTCATGCAAATTAAATCCAATGTCAGAGACTATTTTTTCTGCATCTGGTTTGAGTATGCTTGAAAGTCTTGTTAATTCAGAGCTAGCCATCTTTTTCATTTTATTAAGTACCCTTTTTAAGCTAATGTGGCTGGTAGTTTTGCAACTCCAGCCACATTAGGCTTTCTCTTAACGTTCTTATTATACCACTTTTGAATACTTTAAAACTTATCTTATCCATGTAAAGATAAACAGCAAAAAACTTTAATATCACTTAGGATCAGCGTGAGAATCACTAAACATTAACTTGGTCAGGTTAAAACCACTATTTATTATTTGAAAAATACCAATTATTGGCAAGAAGGAAGATATAGCAAAAGCAATTGTTTCTTTTAACGGTTGGTTATTGATATTTAACAACAAATTTAATTTTTTATTTTTCTCTGAAATGTTAATTAATACTGGTACAAGGCAGCTGACAGCTTCTTTTCTTTTTGTTGAGCAGATTGATTCAAATTGAGTAAGCTGATTATAAAATTTCCTGGATTTAAAAATAAAGACAATAAATACCAGGTTAAAAAACCATAGCAATACAAATAAAATAACTTTTGCTGAGAGTAGAAAATCGGAATTCATTTTTATAATTTTGCTATCTGATCGAAAGCAAGTTCTACTGGTGTGGATCTTCCAAATATACTTACAAGAGCCTTAAGTGTTTCTCTTTCTTCGTTAATTTCAGTAATTTCTCCAATAAAGTCTTCAAACGGACCAGATTGTATTTTAACTGATTCTCCAATAACGACATCAATGATTTTCTTTCCTTCTTTTGTCTTTGTGAATATCTGACTTTTCCTGAGGATTCTTCTTACTTCTGAAGATGGGACAGGCAACGGTTGTTTATTTGCTCCGATAAATCTGGTAACCCCTGGGGTATCTTTTATTATTCTCCAGGTTGCATCATCCATGATCATTTCAATGAGAACATAACCAGGGAATTCCCTTTCTTTCTTTTCAACTCTTTTTCCATCATGGATTTTTGTAACTTCTTTTTCCGGGACAATCACGTTAAATATTCTGTCGTCTGCATTTAGTGTCTTTATTCTTTTTTCAATATGTTCTTTAACTTTGTTTTCATGACCAGATGCAGTCTGAATTACATACCAGTTTCTTGTTTGGGTCTTTGTCTTTTGTACCTGTTTTTGCTTAATCATAGAGTCGTTTCCTTAGAATCCTTTTCCGGTAAACATAGCAAGAACAAATCCTAGCATCTTATCAATAAGAAAAATTATCCCTGTAATTATGAAAACCAGAAGTATTACAGCAAGAAATTCTCTTGTGGTTTGTTCCCTTGATGGCCAGCTAATCTTAAGAAATTCAGTCCTTACCTCGCTTAAAAACTGTTTGATACTTACAGCTTTTGAAGCAGGCTGTTCATCTGAACCTTTTTGATAATTTCCAAGTTCCATCTGTGTTGGTGACATTTTATTACCTTATTAGGGTAAGTATAATTGTAATCTATGATTGTGATTAATTTGATAAATACAATTAAAATAGTACCTTATATTCACTAATAAGCGATAATACCTCTTTTGATAAGAACATTTAATTGGCACAAATTAGCACAAACTATCTAAGTATAATTATAATTCGGGATGATTTGAAAATTGTAATTTTATCTTTTCTAAATAATTCCATGAAATTCTGCTATCACATGTGCGCCCTTAGTTCAGCGGTAGAACGTTGGTCTCCAAAACCAAATGTCGTGGGTTCAATTCCTACAGGGCGCGTTCTTAAATCTAAATCAATCCCGGAATAAATCTATATTTTACTTTCTTGCAATACTCTCTGTAATCCGGATCCTTCATAAGATGTCTTTCTTCTGTAAGTGCTCTTAGTGTGTAAATAATATTCCAGCAGATGAGAGGAAGCACATTATTGAATCCTTTCATATACTGTAGGTGTTCAAACCACCATGCAATATTTTTTGATGCATATGCAGGGTGTCTTATGTATTTGTAAGGACCCCTGTCAATAATCCCTTTGTTACTTAAATTACTGAACTTAACTCCCAGAGCAAATGTTCCCCATACGAATACCATATATAATGCAACTATTATTATACGAACAAGAATTTTTTGCTCCTCGGTTAATGGGACATAGTATTCCTGTCTTGTCTGAAGTGGGAAATAAACCCCGCTTACACCGTTGAATGGCGGATAACACATCAGTGCAACTGTCCATCCAAATCCCGTGGGTTCAACGGATTTTGTTTTGTTGTTCAGCCATTTTAATTCAAGCCCATAACCTATAATTGCAATTCCTGTATCAAAAATAAACAATGTATTGTAAATAAGATCCAAAAACCAGTGAGATAACTGAATACCGTCCATTGGTGTTGAAACTTTTGAGATAAGTCCTGATACTGCATTAGTATGATGAAACAAAAACATCATCATTATTGGAAGGAAGAATCCCTTAACTGCACATGTAAGAAGAAAATTATTAAATCTTTTTGCTTTGAATAATCCGCTAACCTGGCTAATATCTCTGGTGGCAACTAAAAGACCTATCCTTTTTAAGAGGACAAAAAATATTATTGAAGCATCTTTGAAATCATCTTTTAGCCTGTAATTGAATGAAAGTGTAAACCAGGTATAGGGCAGAACCAACAGGCAAAAGCCTACATAAGCTTTTTTCATTAGTTCTCTGGCATTGTTAAAATCAGGATTTAAGTAATATGGGTGTATATTATAAAAAAAAATGAAAAGGCTTACAAGAAGCCACAGACTAAAAGCACGCCAGAAAACAGACTGCCCGAAAGGTTTTATAGGTTTGTAGATATCCCTTACCCGGGTCATTATATTTTTTGAGGTTTGTTTTGCAGGCATTTTAAAAATTAATTAGTGTTTGTGATTGTTGAAATAAAGGAGACTTGTCCATTAAACTTCTCCAGACAATTACAGCTGCTCTACCAACAATTCTCTTTTCACCCAAGAATCCCCAGACGTGACTATCCTGGCTTCTGTTTCTGTTATCACCCATTAAAAAGAAATGTCCTTTAGGAACAATGATTTTGCCGCTTAATCCTTTTTTTCTGTAAACTTCTATGTCATTCAGGTCTGTACAGTTATATTTGGGCAGTTCATTTATATATGGTTCATTTAACAGTCTACCGTTTATATAAACACCTTCATCTTTTTTTATTTCAATAGTATCACCTGGCAGACCCACTACTCTTTTTATGTATGCATCATCCTGTGGCAAGAAAGGAAGCCCGGTCCATCTGGCAAAAATGCTGAGAGGATCATATCTTAAATCTTTTCCCCGGTTGCCTTCAGGTGGTGGATAAAAGACAAGGATGTCTCCTCTTTGTACAGGTATCTTAAAACCAATAAGCCTTAGATTTTTTGTTACTTTTTCAACTATAAGCCTGTCATTTATTTTTAAGGTTGGAACCATTGATTCACTCGGAATGTATCTGGCTTCTATAAAGCCCTGGCGGATTATTATTAAAAGAACCAGTGTTACAACTATAAGCTCAACAGTTTCTTTTATAAAAGCAAAAATCTTATCTTTTAAAGATGGTTTTTGCCCAGGAGCTGATTGTGCAATCTGGTTATTGATACTCTCAGTTGTATTGTCTTCTTTTTTTAGTTCTTCAAGGTGCATATTTATATAAAACGATCTTATTATGCTATCAGTAAATAAAACATGTTGGCAAGAAATTGTGCAAATATTAGTTACCCGGAGTTAACTGCTGCTGGGTCGTGTATATGAAAACAAGGGTATTCCTAAATATACTCATTCAAAAGTGCTTCATGTTATGATTTATTCTGAAGCTGTATATTTAGGAGAAAAGCAGTGTTTATAAAAAGATCTGTATTGTTTTTATTAGTCCTGTTATTAGTTAATTTATGGGTTAATAGTCTAAATCCAGCAACAGCAAGTTTTTTTAAAAAGGGTAAAACAAAGAAAAAGCAGTCTGCCACTCAGACTGTTCAGAAGGCAGAGAATAAAAAAGTTCTGCTTATTCAAATATATGCCAGTTGGTGTCCAGGGTGCAAAAATATTCAGCCAACCCTTGATCAGCTGACAAAAGAAAATACTGATTTTGAATTGGTTCAGCTGGATGTTTCTACTCCTTCAAAGGCAAAAATATCAGCAAAAAAAGCTGAAGAGCTGAAAGTCATTGATTTTTACAATGCAAACAAGAGCAAAACCGCAACAATTGGGGTTTTTGTACCAACAACACTTGAAATAGTTTCTGTTTTTCAGAATAATTCTGTTGTTGAGGATTATATTCAGGCAATAAACGAAGCAAAAACAAAAGAAAAATCACTTGAGCAACCTTCTACCTGATGTTCAGACTTTTTTTAAATTTATTAGTATTGATTCTAATCTTTTTTGGAATTTATACTTACTTTAATTCTCAAAAAATATTTGAGGCAAAATTTAAAAATATTGATGGACTGCCAATTGGTGCAAAAGTTACTGCTCTAGGCACCAGGATTGGTGAAATCATTAAAGCAAAACCTGTAAGTGATGGGGTTATAGTAACAGTAAGAATTACAAATAAATATTTTGCTGGACCTGAACCTGGATCCCAGCTTGTGATTACTTCATTCAGACCAGGTCAGGGAAGAGTTCTTGAAGTGATTCCTCCTGGTACAGAACTTCCTGAAAACAAAGCATGGATTATACAAGAACCGGTAACAGCAGAGACTTGGCTGCAGGCTTCACTGGATTTGTTAGAAAATCTTAAAGACTTTTCAAAAATTATTGTCCGGGAAGTTACACCTCAGAATTTTCAGAAAGCACGAACTGCATTTACAAGAGCAAATGAGTCCTTATCTGAGACTGCGCAAAAACTGTCTGATTATGGGAAGAACTTATCACGGGTAAATAAAAAATTTGCCTCAAAAACAAGTGAAACCAGTCAACTTTTAATGAGGTTATACAGCCCGGTAAAAACACTAAATCAAATTGTTTCTGATAAAGAATTTCAGCATAAGGTTGGTACTGGTATTAATAAATTTTCAGGGAGCATTTCAAAAATATCTGAAAAGATTGCATCAGAACAGTTTCATTTAGATATAAACAGTTTTAAGCAGGATATTCTGGACAATTTAAATAATGTTAATGCTTCACTTATTGCTATTGATAGTGAGATATCGAGTCCAGTACTTAGGGGAAAAATAAAAGATTTTAATGAGCATATTGTGAGTTTGAATGGATTCTATGGGAAGTTAACTAAGGACGATTTAAGCAAAGTCAAGGAAGTAGCAAAAAAAGCAAAGGATCTGACTACAAAAACAAGTGAGTCAACTAAACAAAACTAATTCTTTTCTTTAATTCTTTATATGACAGTTTTATCTTATTTTGTTTTTTAGTTAAAACCTGCTCTTTGAGAAGATTATAAAAGATCTCTCTGTCATTTTTTGTTACTACTGCAGCCAGGTGAGCTTCGCTTAATGTAACGGGATAACCAAATCCTACCTTGCACTGTAGTGAAATAGCATTATGCAGTAAATTAAGAAGGGTTTTATCTTTTGCAATGTAAGCAGGGATTTCAACTCTTGCAATTTCCCTTCCTGTATTAATGTAAAAAAAATAAATTTTTAAATCATCCGGATAACAGTCTAAAATTTTACTATTTGATCTGAACAGGATGGTTCTTGTACCAGTCTCAGGATTTACTTCACTGAAATATCTTTCAATAATTCTTCTGTCAAGCACTGATTTGTAATTTGATGTTGGGTTACATGGCAGATCCCTGTATGAAATGTTTGTACAATATTTTTTACAGTTCACGGTTTCATAAGGACATTTGAATACTTTAAGCATGTTTATCAGGTCATTTGCCCTGGAGTTACTTAAGAAACCAGCAACAACTACATTCATTGATTTAAGTTTTGATATTGCATCTGAAAATCTTTTTATAAACTGTTCAATGTATACACCGCTAAATTTTTCTATGTGCCAATGAATTAAAGTACCGTCAATAAGTGCAATCATCGGAATATTATTTTGTCTATAGTTTTCTGCGATTTGAACAAGAGACTCTATTTCTTTTAAGGTCCTTTCATAAGAAACCAGGTCTTCTTCAAGAATTCTTTCGGCAGTGTTTGATAAGTTAATTTCTTCGGAAGATGAATAAATTGTAGGTTCTGATCCAATTAATACCTGGACCGAGCTTTTATAATAGGGTATTGCAACCATTCCTATATTTATAAGAAATGCACTTGTAAATTCATGTGCTGAAGGATTTATTTGTGAGCCATCTGAAGCTATTGTAATGTGAGGCTGTAAGAAATTATCCTGACACGGGTGCAGGGTATCAAGTTTTTCACTCTTATCGATTTCTGGCATTCCAAAGTAAAAATTTGCCCCTGAAGCATTTTTCGTTTCGATAAGCTTTTTTAGCAGCAGTTCATCTTCACGTACGGCAGACTTAAAGAGCCTGTATGTAGCATCAAGCCTGTTCAAATTATCATCTGTAGATTCTTTATTTTCAAGATTTTTAATCTGGGTCAGAAGTTTTTTAATATCCAGTGTCATATATGATAATTCCCTGTATTTTTGTTTGTATCACCTTTATATCTTATAATATTAGCTATAGTTAAGTAATAAACCTATGATTAATACACTTGAAAACAGAATAACTGAAGTTAAAAAGGAAGCAGAAAAAGAATCGGCTGAAATTAATGATGTCAGGACTCTTGAAAGTTTCAGGATACGATTTCTTGGTGATAAAAGTTTTCTGATTACTGAACAAAAAAATATTAAAAATATCACAAAAGAGGAAAGGCCTGTTTACGGTAAATTATTAAATGACTTAAAAGAATATGTACAGAAAATATATGATGATAAAAAGTTTGGTGTTGAGGCAAGAGAGGTTGAAAAAGAATTAGCTCAGAGTAATATAGATGTTACCCTGCCCGGATTACCAGTAGAAACTGGTCATGAGCATCCGATAAGTACAGTAACGAGGGAAATTGTAGATATTTTTTATGGGATGGGATTTACTGCTGTTGAAGGTCCTGAAGTTGAAACAGATTTTTATAATTTTACTGCTTTAAACACCCCACCTGATCATCCTGCAAGAGATGAACAGGATACTTTTTATACAAATGTTGCACCGCATGTTTTGCTCAGAAGTCATACTTCAACTGTACAAATAAGAGCAATGGAAAAAACCAGACCTCCGCTTCGAGTGCTTGCACATGGCAGGGTTTACAGGAATGAGGAGATAAATGCCAGGAAGATGCCTTTTTTTCATCAGCTTGAAATACTTGCAGTTGAGAAGGAACTTACTTTTGGGAATATGAAATGGGTATTAAATGAATTTATTAGAAGATTTTTTGGCAAAGAAATAAAAACAAGGTTCAGACCGGATTTTTTCCCATTTACTGAACCTAGTGCAGAGCTTGATGCTGAATGCCCTTTCTGTGACGGGAAAGGATGTACTACTTGTGGAAACAGAGGCTGGCTTGAGCTTTTAGGATGTGGGATGGTGGACCCTAATGTGCTTAAGGCAGTAAACATTAATCCTGATGAGTGGATTGGTTTTGCTGCAGGATTAGGACTTGAGAGATTTACAATGCTTAAGTATCGTATCCCTGATATAAGATACTTTTTTACCGGCGATTTAAGATTTTTAAAACAGTTTTAGTTTTTAAATCCGATGGATACCTATGACAAAAATATAAAAAAGATACTTAAGAAATTAAGACCTGATATAGAACTTTGGTTAAAAGAAAATGTAAGTGAAAATAGGCGAAATCATATACTTAGAGTTGCAAAGACAGCAAAAAAATATGCCAGAAAATTAGGACTGGATGTTTATAAGGCTGAGTTGTCAGGCTTACTTCATGATCTGGCAAAAGAATTAACTAATGAAAAGCTCCTTGAAATATCAAAAACAAACAATTTAGAATTTGATGAAATTGACCTTGATAATCCACATATACTTCATGCAAGGGTTGGAGAAATTCTTGCGAAAGAAAAATTCGGCATAAATGATCCAGATGTACTTGGTGGTATAAGATGCCATACCCTTGCTGAACCAAATATGAGCAAAATCATGATGGTAGTTTATCTTGCTGACGCAACAGAACCGGGAAGAGACAAGAAATTTGCAGGATCTGCAAAAAAAGTTTTTAAAGAAAAAGGACTTGAAGCCGGGGTGCTTGAGGCTATTAATATGAAACTGAAAGATGTAATTAATAGAGGGAAAAAGATTCACCTATTAACTATAAAAGCAAGAAACTGGCTTTTAAGTAATTTGTAAAAAGCGAAAGTCCTATCTAGAGATTACTGTAAATTTATCCAGTAAAATATCAGCACAGTATATATTGGTTCCATGCCATTGGGGATTGTTTGATATTTCAAGTACATTATTTAGTGAATTGTAAATATTTCCACTAACCATAGTGTCTTTTACTCTGCCTGTAATTCTCCCTCCTTCTATTAAAAATCCAATATCTACATTTACTGAAATATCACCGGATATGTTTGCACTTAATCCTCCCATTGTCTGATCAATTAAGAGTCCGTAATCAATGCTTTTTATTATTTCTTCTCTTGTTTTTGATCCGGATGAAATTACCATATTTAATAAAGCAGGCTGTGGCTGACTTGTAAGTGATTCTTTGAATCCGTTTCCTGTAGACTCGGATTCTGTTTTACTTTTTATTGCTGAACTAATGTCGAAATAAAAGTTTTTAAGTATCCCGTTTTCTACGAGATTAAACTTTTTTATAATGCTTCCCTCGTCATCAAGAGATCTTTTAATGCAGCCAAATGAAGGATCCTGTGAAATAGAGAGCTTACTATCGAGTACTTTTTCACCTGATTTATTTGTCCAGGGTGAAGAACTGTTATTAACTTCTTTTCCGTTTAAGGCACTTTCAATAATATTAAATAAATCTTTTGCTGCCTTGCTTGTAAATAAAATAGGAAAAACACCGTTTTTTATTTTTGAATGATTTTTTGTAGGTTTGAACAGATAAATAATTTCATCAATCAGATTGTTATAATTTACCGGCTTATTGTCATATTCACCGGTATAAATCTCAATAAAATCATTTTCAGATGTATGTCTTATGCCTATTGATACTGAGTAGATTTCATTTTTGTGGGAATAATCAAGCCCTCTACTGTTTTTTATATTTTCTTTTATATCTACAATCTCAAATGAAATATCAGTTAGGATATTTTGATCAACGGTTAACAATTTATCTGTTATTTCTTTCCCTGTCTCTTTCATAAGCCCAACTATATTCTTGTGATTTTCTGTAAAACCATTTGTGGCTTTTTGTTTTTCACCCTGTGGAGGGAAACTGATATTTGTTTGTGTTGAGAATGGGTATAATTCAAGAGCTGTATTTATTAGTTCATCTATATTTACCTCTCCGTATTTTGCAGCAAAGCCTATTTGATTATTTTTAATTAGTCTTATACAGGATCCTGAAAGGTGAGATGATTCTGATTGCTTTATTTTGTTTGCATAAAATGATAATCTTTGGGTTGAAATAGTCTGGTTGAATAATTCCAGATCACTTAAATCATATTTTTTTTCAATGTCTCTTAGGTTGGCTTCCATATTTGAGAGATTAATGATGTATTATTATATACTTGATAATAAAGATTTTATGGAATTACAGATTATAGGCTTTGACCAGTTCACCTGGCAAAGCCGGTCCAGTAGGAAAAATTAGCCGAAGGAAGCGCAAACTTGTTTTGCGCTATATTAAATAAAAATGCAGCCCACAGAAGAAGATATAAACAGATGGACAGAGATTGCAAAGAGGCGAAATGCAATTCTGCCAAATCAGTTTCAATTTGTATCAAAAAAAGATATTTCTATTATTTGTGGAAACTGTAGAAGTTCTTTTATGAGACCTTTAATTGTAGGGCAGAATGATCCTATTTATGTCTGCCCGAACTGTAATTCAAGAAATTATATTCCAATAGACTGGAACATTATCAGAGGCTATGGAAAGAGAATTTATTAATTAGACAACATTTTGCAGGGATTGTCCATTAAAAGATGTAGGTTTGTTGGTCTTAAATTCTTTTGGTAAAAGAACAGTAAATGTGGATCCTTTATTTGGTTTGCTTTCTACATTGATTCGTCCGTTTAATATAGTAATCAGTTTTTCTACCACTGAAAGTCCTATTCCAAGCCCCCCATGTGCTCTGGTAATCGAGTCATCTTCCTGCCAGAATTTATCAAAGATATAAGTAATGTTTGATTTTTCAATACCTTTTCCATGGTCTTGAATTTTAAATTCGATTATTTCATCAGGAAGCTCTTTTGCAGTAATTAAAACAGAACTGTTTTCATTTGAGAATTTAACTGAATTTGAAACAATATTTAAAAGAATTCTTTCAACCAGATTTTTACATGACTCAAGTTGTATGTCTTGTGATTCTGATACAAATTTCAGTTTTATGTTTTTCTTTATTGTCATTGGTGTTAAAACCTGTGAGAGATAGCTAAAAACAGACTCAATGCTGAAAACTTCAATACTTATTCCCACGTCTCCTTTTTCAATGGTTTCAAAATCGAGTAACTGGGTTATCAATGTTAGTAACTGTTCGCCTGCTTCACGTATTTGTTTAATCATTAGTTTCTGTGGATAGGTTAGTTCTCCCTGCAAACCTTCCTTAAGGATATCTGTGTATCCTAAAATTGCCTGAAGTGGTGTTTTAAGTTCATGAGAAGCCTTTGAAATAAAATTTGATTTTATTTTATCCAGCTCCTGTAGTTTTTTATTTTCTTTTGTAAGTTCTGTAGATTCTGATACAGCCTCTTTAAGTCTGAGCATTGCTCTAAGTCTGGATTTTAGTTCTGTAGGCATGATTGGCATTGCAATAAATTCATCCGCACCCTGTTCAAGAGCCATAACATTTGCTTCAGGAGCATAAGAGCTCATCATAATAATAGGAATAAAAGAAAGTTTTTTGTTAGATCTTAATCTCTGGCAAACTTCAATCCCATCCATCCCGGGCAGATTATAATCAAGCAGTATTAGGTCAGGTAAAAAAGTTTCTGTAATTTTCAGTGCACTTACTCCATCAACAGCGTGAAGTATTTCATAATTTTCCCCATCAAGCCAGTAACTTATTGCTGCACGGTTATTGCTATTGTCATCTACTATGAGCAATTTTGGTTTTGTTGATTTTTCTGGGCTGGATTTAATGGGTTTCATTTTTCTTCCCTCACTGGAATTAAACTAAATTTGTGGCCCGGTTTTTATTATCTGAAATATTCAGAAGGTTAGATTAATTAAAAATTTTAACTACTTACCCTGAGTATAGAACTTGAGGCTATAAGCTGCAAGGCCTTTTTAAGTGAAATCTTTGAAAGATAAAAATTAAAGAAATTTTATTTCTGCATCAATGTAATTTTATTTCTTACGAAAGGAGAATGTAAGCGAATTTGTAAGGATCAAATACTTTTACTGTAAATCAATTAAGTCAGCTTAACCAACAATTTGATGAATATTTTACTTTTTCTTTTAGTGAAAAAATAATTTTGATTGTGAATAGGATGGTGATAATATTAATGGTAATTTTCACAGCTTATAAATCACTGAATGGAGCATAAGCAATGTCTTTTAAAACACCCATGCTACATAAAGAACAGGAAAAACCCAGTGAAACAGCTATTGAAAGAACTCTTAAAAAACTTAAAGCTATTGAAAATATTTACTATGTTTGTTCAAATCTTTTTACTTCTGATATTGCTACGGCATCACATAAAGTCTTGAAACCATTTTGTGAACTTACAGGAGCAGATTATGGCGTTATTTTACTTTTAAAAAATCCAGGGAAGCACATTCATCTTGAAGCTACTTATGGATTTCCTGACGGATATATGGAATCATTTAATAACAAGTATATGCCTAGTATGAGTTCTGAGGATATTCATGAAAATTGGCCTTCAGTCAGGTCCATGCTGAAAAGAAAAATAGTGGTAATTAAAGATACAAGCAGAAATAATATTGGCTTTTCAAAATATTTTTCTGAAATCATTCATCCTGACGAGATAAAATCAGTAGCTTCGGTACCTCTTGTAATAAATAATAAAGCTGTTGGAGCAATTACAAACTATTTTGTAAAACCTCATGAATTCAACGAAGAAGAACTTTCATTCATGAAAACTACGGCAAATGTTATAACCGGTACTATTGAAAGAAACCATCTTCTTGAGGCTGCAAAAAGGTCAGAAAGAGAACTTGCACAGGCAAATGAAGTATTAAAGCAGGTAAACCAGGAACTTGATTCATTTGTATACATTTCATCTCATGATTTAAGAGAACCTTTAAGAACAATAGAAAGTTTTGTAAGCATAATTCAGGATAAATTAGGAAACAATCTTTTCCCTCATCAGCAGGATTATTTGCTTAGAATTGCCAAAGCTACGCAGAAAATGAGAAAGCTTATAGAAGATCTTACTCATCTTGCCAGAGCAACGAGGGATACAAAAGGGAAAGAAAATGAGCAGGTTGATTTGAATGCTCTTTTAACAGAAGTACAGTTTGAACTTACTGCATTTATTGAAAGCAGAAAAGCAGAGATTATAATTCATGATACTTTACCGGTAATATGCTGTAGTAAGGAAAAAATCTCATCAGTATTTAAAAATATTATTGCAAACGGGATTAAATTTAATAAATCAGATAAACCACAGCTTCATATAAAACTTATGCAAAAAACCGGACTGGATCCCAATAAAATATGTGTATGTGTTGAGGATAATGGAATTGGAATTGAAAAAGAATATTATGATAAGGTTTTTGGTTTGTTTCAGAGGTTGCATGCTCAGGAAGAATATGAAGGAACAGGAGCAGGACTTGCTATCGTGAAAAAAATTCTTGAAAGATATAGTTGTGAGATATGGCTTGATTCTGAAGTTGGTAAAGGTAGCAGGTTTTACTTTACACTCCCTTTGGGCAAAAAAGATGCTTGAACTAATTAAAGCCAAAGAAAAGACAATAAACATTCTTCTTATAGAAGATAACCAAGACGATGTTTTTTTAATTGAAATGGCAGCAAAAGAGTGTAATATAAATGGCAGTTTTGTTATTGCAAATAATGGAAAAACTGCTCTTGTGATTCTTGAAGAGATAATGACCGGTAAAAGAAATCCTCCTGATATGATTCTGCTTGATGTAAATTTGCCTAAGGTAACAGGACTTGAAGTGCTAAAACATATAAAGAATGGAGAAACCACCTGCTCAATTCCAATTGTAGTTTTTACAAGTTCGGATTCTATGGCTGATATGAAATATTGTTATGAGAATGGTGCTGATTTGTTTATCCGGAAACCAAACAATATCAATGGTTTCAGAGAGATTATTCAGTACATAAAAAATTATTGTTTTGGAAATAGGTCCTTTTGAATTTAGTTTTAATCCCCTTTTAATATATGAGAGAAATTTAATATTGTAAGACCTGTCTTACATATAAATTTCTTTTGTTTTAGGACTTTTTAACTATTGATAGGGGATTTTAGACTCATTGCTATTCGTTTCTAATTTTAGATAGCAATAGGAATAAAAATAAAAAAATGGGTGATGCAATAACAGGGTTATTAAACCTTATTCACACAACAAGGGTGAATGATAAAGATAATGAAGTAACTCTTGGTGAAGCTCAGGAATATATAAAAGGTGCTTTTGATACAAATGGTGATGGCAGAATTGATGCTGCTGACAGATTTGATACTAGTGGAAATGGTGTAATTGATGCTGGTGATGATCCTACTAAAATAGATGATCTCAGAAAAATGGCAAATGCTGATCTGAGTACAGTTAGAGACCCGATTTTAAGAGAACAGTTAAAACAGGCTCAGGCAGCACTTAAGCTTGCCCTTCAGCAGACAAGCCCTGTTATGCCACCTCCAAAAATTGATTCAACAAATCATTTATTCCGTGATGAATTAATCAGAAATCCTTATGATCTTCCTGATGTCAATGAGACCAATAGATGGTCAGGGGTAAGAAAAGATTTCAAGGGGAAAGAAGTAACAATTAACAGAGATAAATCCAAAAAAATTGTTACAGACATAATAGATAAAAATCCTTCAGCTTCAGTAGATGAGAAAACACAAAAACTAGTATTTGAACTGTGGAGAAATGAAGATTATATAGCAGGACAGAGAAGACAGGTCTTTCGTGTGGAAGAAATGAAGGGTGTGCTTGATTACATGAATACCCTTCCTGGTGATGCTAATGATCCTTCTACGGAAAGAGGTAAATTCTCTGCTTCCTTTAAAAAGTCAATGGCTGATTATATAAATGATCCTAAAAATAATCTGGATCCTCAGTTTGTAATGGATTCTTTTATTCAGGTGCTTCAAAGCACTGATTTTTCGGCTGATAATGAGAGCAGAGAACTTGGACAGTTTATTAAAGATCTTACTGTTGGCATAGCTCAAAATTCTAATTATTTTAAAAATAAAACTGCAAACCCTGGAACTACAGATGTTGTTATTGGAAATTATGACAGCACCAAAGACGGAGGAATTTTTGGTTCACTTGCATTGATTAGAAAAAATGATGGTACTTTTACATTTGTTGAGCATCAGACTGCATCTCCAGTAAATAAAACAAGATATATTTTTACCGGCACTGCTCCTCCTGCTGCCTTACCACCTCCTGGTGGAGCTGGAGCGGGATCAGGAGTTCCACCCGCACCAGTACCGATACCAGTGCCAAAGCCACCGGTTGTAGTAACGCCAACGCCAGTGCCAAAGCCACCGGTTGTAGTAACGCCAACGCCAGTGCCAAAGCCACCAGTGGTAGTGACACCAGCAACATCACCAAATCCAAGGCAAGCTGAAATTGATAAAGCACTAAGTGTACTTAATGGATCGCCACTTGCAGGAAAGTTATATCCAGGAAGACAGGCTTATACCGGTGGTTATGGATTTATGAGTGACAAAAGAACAGGAAATCTATATTACCTAGCACCAGGTGCTCGCTATTGGAGATCATTTAGTCCAGCAGATGATGCTTTTTACCAGGCAAATGGAGTTTCAGGAAATGCAACAGTTACACTAACTACACCAGTGCCACCAAAGCCACCAGTTGTAGTAACACCAACACCAGTGCCAAAGCCACCAGTTGTAGTAACACCAACGCCAGTGCCAAAGCCACCAGTTGTAGTAACGCCAAAACCACCAGTTGTGGTAATTTCACCAAAGCCACCTGTAACAGGTGGAGGACCAAGTGGCGGAAGTCCAAAGCCCCCTGTAACAAATCAAAGCTCTGATGTGTTGTCTCTGGAGGATAGCGGTGATGTAAAATATCCATCTCTACATAGTGTTTTTACAAACCAGGTACAAACAAAAGGTTCAAGAGTTTCATATCCGGAATACCCACCTAGCAATCCCAGCAGTGGAGATCTGGCAAAATTTGTAAGATCAAAGAGAGCAGATTTTTATAGAGATTATAAATATGGCAGTGAATACTTTACAGAAATTGCACGTGAGGTAGCTAGAGGAAAAGGAAATATATCAATAGAAGATGCTGCACTTGCAGCAGATAAAGCTGTAAATAAAAGTTCTATTCCTCATAGTCCAAAATACAGACTATCTGCCGATCCAAATGCAAATCATTCAGAAGTAAAAGATTTTGAGGTACTCTTTGTAGTAGGCACGTATTACGGGGATACACAAAAAACCTGTTTCAGGCTGGATGGTGAGGTTACAAAAGATGCTGTAACTAATACCTACGGAGATAAATGTAAAAATTTTACTATCTTGGATGATCCAAACCAAGCTGAATTTGAAAAAGCTTTGCAAGCCAGGGCTGAAAGTGCAAAAAGAAATGGTAGAAAATTATATATTTTCTATAGTGGACATGGTTCGAACATTGGAGCACAAGCAGGAGTAGCTGCAAGAAACTCAGGAAAACAAGGAAGCAGGGAATTTGAATATGGACTTAGTAGATTTGGATTTAGAGTGCGTCCGACTGAGACATATATGAAAAATCTCTATAAGAAATATTTAAACGGTGTAGAAACAATTACAATAATTGATGCTTGCTACAGTGGTGCTGCAGTAACCGCAATAGACCCGGATGAACAAAGAAAATATTTTGGTTCACTTGCCTGAAGTGTCTATTTATAGATAATTGTCTATGTGTTGTTAAGCTAAGCGAAGAATGTTCCGGTGAGGAATATTCTGAACGATGAAACTCTACAAGCGAGCCAAGCGTTCGCACAAGGCGAGCGGTATAAAAAAGAGTTAAAGGAAAGATTTAGGTAATGAGTAAATTACTCTCTAAGCTTTTTGTGTGATTCATTCACCAAAAAGCGTCGTGACTCTACAAGCGAGCTGAGCGTTCGCGCAAAGCGAGCGGTATTAAGGATAGGTTAACCCTGAGAATTACCCCCAGAAGTATATATATTAATCATCTGGATGGTTTATGAATTCCTTTTAACTTACTTGTTTTTCGGGGTAAGAAAAAATTAACCACTTTTGTATTAAGACAGGAAAGTGTTTTTAATAAGAGTATAACGATGATCAGATTACATAAGTGGGTGGGAGTTTCATGAGCTGGTTAATGGCCGTGAAATGGTGAGATGAAATACAGGGGTTTTGATTAAAGCTTTTTATTTTAAGCCAATAAATCAGAACTAAATATAAATGGTAGATAGAACTGATCCAGCAATAGTACAGCTGCTTAATTTATCCAACTCAGCTTTTGGAAGGCCTGCTGGACCTGGCAGAACAGACAATGAACTTACAAGAGGTGAAGTAAGAAGATTTATTTCTCAAGACACCTTTAATACAAACAGAAATGATGTAATAGACCCTGCTGAAATTGCTGCAGGTACAGTCTTACAACAAATGACAACTATTGATCTTGCAACTGTTACAGGGCTTACTCCTGAAGAAATGACAAGACTTAGAAAAGCTCAAGAGTTATTAAGATCTGTTGTAACGGAAAGACTTGTGCCGCCAAATCCAATAAGGGGTACACCAAATGAGTTTGCTCCTTTGATAATTGATCCATATGAAATTTCTGAAGACTCTGCTAATAGATGGTCAAGAATGAGAGTTGGTTCTGCAGGTGGTGGTGGAAGGCCTCCCACACAAATAAACATAACAGCTATCTTAAACAGAATAAGGGCAGGCGCCGGCAATGTAAGTGCTTTGGTGGCTGATCTTTGGTCTAGTGAAGATTATATAGACGGTGTGCGTACAAAGGTATTTAGAATGGAGGAACTTGTAGCTGTTTTTAAATATATTCAGGAACTAAGGGCTACTAATCCAGGTGCTGCTGATGCATTTCAGCAGTCTTTCTTTAGGGAAATGGGTTTGTATTTAAATAGAGCAGATTCAGGACTTGATCCCCAATTTGTTTTGGATTCATTTTTGCACCTTATACAAAGCACTAATTTTGATGCTGGTATTGGTGGTGAAGACATGAAAAACTTTTTGAAGGGAGTTGTAAAGGGAATACTTGATAATGCAACTTTTTTTGCTGGAAAAACTGGCATAGTTGGGAATTATGATGGGACAAGAGATGGGGGTATTTTTGGCTCTTTAGCAGTTCAAAGAAACCCAGATGGATCAATTGTGTTTTTAGAACATGATCCATCAGACCCAACCAAAAGAACAACCTATCAAATAGTAGAAGGACCTGTAGCAGCAGGAGGGGCTAGTCTTACAGACAACCAGCTTTTTAATCAATTAAATGAAATTAAAGTGGTATTGAACGATCCGGCAAATCTTCGAAATCTATTAGCTGCTGTTCCTGATCAGAATTCTTATGATGTTGCTAAAGCTGCTTTAGATGCATATGCTGATTTACCTTCTATATCAGCTGTTATGAACAATCCGATAGCTCTCAATACATTAAAAGGACATTTGCAGACACTTCTTAATTTAGCAAATGGTAGAAACGAGAATTTGGCAAATAGGATTCGAACTTTAATTGGTCAACTTGAGAGCTATATAAGAACAATCCCAACTCCACCTCCAGCAAGATAAGGAGTTTAAACCATGCCAATAGATCGTAGCAATCCAGCAATTTTAAACCTACTAAGTTTAGTGGGTAATAGATCTGATGTTGGACAGGATGAAATAAAAAGGTATGTCTCATCAAACTTTGGCAATCTTGATAGAGATGGTGATTCATTTATAAGTAGTGAAGAAGCAAGAGGTACAGTTCTTGAGACAATGACTACAGTAGATTTAACGTCGGTAGACGGTTTAACTGATGATGAAAGGATAAGATTGCAGAGAGCACAAGAACTTTTAAGCTCAGTAATTACTCAAAGGCTTGTTCCACCTCCACCGGCAGGAGATGCGACACCGTCAGATGAAGCAAATCCTAGTGGAGAAACAACGACTACATCATCACTGACTGCATTCCAGATTAATCAAAGATTGCGTGATGCAGTACTTAGGATTCCAGGTGAAGAAGGGAGAGATTACATTGAAACTTATGTTCAAAGTTTATTTGCTGAGCATGTAAGGGAGCATGGGGAAAATATCGATCCAGCTTATGTTGATATGCTTGCTACAAGCTTGGTTTCATGTGCTAGCTATTATGGTTGCACTGATTCTATGACAGAACATATAAGATCAATGCGTGATCTTGCAAACAGAGTAAGAAGAGCTCAGGATAACCCAAACTATGGACATATTTTTACTATTACTCATCAAGAAGGCACTTGGAGGTCTAACCTTGATTACTACGTTTACGTTAATCAGAATGGGAGTATTAGAGTTCAGTTTGATCATCGAGGGGGGTTTGATGCTGAAAGTGGAGATATAACGGGATATGGATTTGAAAGTGAGTCTCAAGTAAACTTTACGCGAAGTATGCTAGAAGCTAGAACCTGGGAGCAGTTAGATGAAGCTCTAAGATCGGTAGGGTCTGGAGAGTTTATTAATGTATATTGATGCTGCACAATTTTTGCTTAGGGAGAGTAAGTGATATAGAAAGGAAAAAATATAACCATGCCAATAGATAGAAGCAACCCAGCAATTTTAAATCTACTAAGTTTAGTAGGTAGTAGAGCTGATGTTAGTCAGGATGAAATAAGAAGATATGTTGCATCTAATTTTCGTTCACTAGATAGAAACTCTGATTCATTTATAAGTAGTGAAGAAATGGGAGGAACAGTTCTTGAGACAATGACAACAGTTGATTTAGCTTCAGTTACAGGTCTTACTGATGATGAAAAAGCAAGATTGCAAAGAGCTCAGGCACTTTTGAGAACTATTGTTAGAGAAAGATTAACCCCGCCCCCACCTACAACCACACCACCTCCTGTAACGCCAACACCACCTCCTGTAACACCAACACCGCCTCCTGTAACACCGACACCGCCTCCTGTAACACCACCAACACCGCCTCCTCCTACTATAAGTACTAGTAGCGGGTCCCCAACAATAGCTCCAAGACCCACTACTGGAAGAGTGACTATAGGTAGAATACCAGGCTTAGGAAGTCAGGTGATGACTAATGTAAGTGCACCCGGTTATGGTTTATTTGGTGGTCCTGGAAGTGGAAGGATGCCTATTAACGGTTCAAGAGTTGTGCAAAGATTGTGGATAAATACAGATGGCACAATTCAAGTAGCTAATGATACTGTTACAGGGACATATCGCATTACTGTTGATGGACAAAATTATTATATTAGAGTTGAATAAAAGGACAGAAATTTTAAATGCCACCATTTAATATAAACCAACCCCAGCCTGCACCACGACCAGTGCTGAATGATAACCATAGAAGGGTTTTGAATGCTCTTAGAGACGGTGGAGCATTAAATGGTAATGCACTGAATGTTGCTACAACCAGGCAAATATTAATAGACAATGTTGATCAGTTCGTAGGTGCTGGAAGTGTTGGGAATAGAAATAACATTCTTGATGCAAATGAAATAACATTTCTGCGAGATTTAATAAATGTTAATGCAGGTGATGAGTTTGTAGCACTTCAGCAGGCATTATCAAATAGTGCAAGACAGCTTGGAATAGTTACGACTACACCTGCTACAAATGAAGGAGCAGTTAATGATGCAGTTAGAACTGATGTTCCTGATGTTAACAGACTTGCTGGCAGACTTCCTGGTGGACCACAAACAGTGAGCCAGATAGAAAATGGAATGCAAAGATGGAGACTTAGAAATGTAGGAAATACATTTAGCCTTCCTAGCGGAGGATTAGCTCGTGCTGCACAAAGAGCACTTCAGTCATCCAGATTAGCTGATAATGATCCAAAACTTCAGGGGCTTGAAGGTAACAGAAGAGATCTAAGAAAAATACTTCACTCATTCTGGAACAATGATAGAAGAGGTATTAAATTTTTAAGTATCCAGGAAATAGGAGCAATAAGGCAATGGGCAATGACTGCATACGGAGCTGAAAATATAGGTCAATTCCAGCAGGACTTTAATGAACTTTTTGCAAAAAGTGTAAGGGAAGACACACCATTCAGTATGGATCTTATGGCAAGACAATGGACACAAGCATCAGGCAGCAGTGCATTTTTAGGACAGAATGGATCAGGATTCAGGGGCTTCTTTGATAATTTTGGACAAAGTATTGGAAGTGCAGTAATAACAGAAAGAGGATTAAGACCCGGAGATATTATTGCTGCCTATAATGGACAGTCTGAACATCCTGGTTTTGATAATGTAATTTTAAAAGTTGGTGCTGATGGAAGAACAGTAGAGATTCAAAGATCCATATCACCTCATGGAGACACTAGAAAAATTGGTTATGTTTTTGAAGAAGGAGAAGGAAATATTGATGTACCTCCTGGCGGAGCATTTGGAGGGGTGGGAGAACCTGGTGCTCAAAATCCAATAACCCGATTACATAGAGAACTAACAGAAGCAAATATCGAAGGGCTTAATGAACTTATAGGCAGATTACCTGATTTTGCAAGTACAAGTATTGGCGATATGACTATTGATCAACTCAGAGCCCTCGAAAGCCTTCTTGCAGATTTAAATAATTCTCCTCAAACTCCTGAGCGAATAAAAACAAACATAAGAAGACTACAAGGAATAATTCAAGGACGAATAAGAACTCTATCATCGCCAACATCATCTGAACCGTCTTCTTCAAGAGCAACTGAAATTGCTGAAGCGCAAAGGGTTCTAGATAGATTGCCACCTGGAGCAAGAAGATTATTTCCGGGAAGACAAATCTACACTGGTAACTATGGATTTATGAGTGATATGAATACAGGCAATCAATATTACCTCGCACCAGGTGCTCGCTATTGGAGAGCATTTGATCCTGAGGATAATGGTTCTTATCAAGCAGCTGGGGTTTCAGGTACTGCAACAGTTACACCTGTCCCTTTACCTGGCACAAGAAGAGTAGCAGGTATTGCTGGTGTTAATCCGCCTAGAAGGACTGTAGGGGCTGATTATAGTCCGACTGCTGTTGGTGCAACAACCATTACAACTGAACCACTTTCGACAACAGAAGTAAATGCTGACAGTAATTTATATATAAGAATACCAAATCAATATGCAGAGACTGTAGCAGGCAGAGCGGGTAACGTAGTTGCAGTAGGAATAGATAGCAGCGGAAGAATAATTATAGGAAATCCAAGATTAATGAATACATCTAGAAGTGACTTTCCGGAAAGGTATGAGAATAGCGATGTTGCTCTAAGGCTTTTAGAAGCCAGTGGTATAAGAGTTACACCTGTATTTAGTGGCGGAGTATGGTCTATTAAGGTTGACTTCTTTAGCCCAGGGGCTACTGGTAATGAATTCTCTATGCAGTATAGAAATGAGCCAGGAAGACATCGTGAATTACCATTAAGGATAAGAGAGTAAGAATTTGGTATTTGATTAGTGTTTAAGTTAAAGATAATTCCCATGTTTTGATACCTGGGAACATGTTAATCTTCTTATCTTCTTTTTTTAAGAGGGAGATTAAAAACCATGATGCAAGGAACAAAAACACTAATTCTTGACTGGACATCAGCGCTTCAGTCAGCTTTAACTACACTTTTGGATAAAATATTTTATATATTGCCTAATATAATTGGAGCAATTTTAATACTGATTGTTGGTTCATTGATTGCAATGATGATTGCCGGGGTTGTTGAAAGCGGAATTAAGAAGTTAAAAATTGATTCTGCTTTAGAAAAAACAATTTTTCACCCAATCTCACAAAATCTGGGCATTAAAATAAATACTTCGAAAGTGTTTGGTGAGCTTGTGCAGTGGTTTATTTTAATCGTTGTATTTATAGCAGCAGCAGATGTTGCAAAGCTAACCCAGGTAACTGACTTCTTTAATGAGGTTCTTTTTTATCTGCCAAATGTTTTTGTTGCAGTATTAATTCTTGTGGTTGCATCTTTGCTTGCAACATTTGTTTCAAATATGGTTGGCACCTTAGTAAAAGATGATCTTGGATATTTCTCGGGACTTGCCAAAGTTGCCATATATACATTTGGTATATTGGCATCACTGCATCAGTTGCAGATTTCAAGACCACTTGTAGAGATACTATTTACGGGTATTGTGGCTACATGTGTTCTTTCCTTTGGTCTTGGCGGCAAGGATGTAGCTGCAGATATTACGAAAAAGATATACGAAGATTTTCGTAGCAGAAAGAAAAAGTAAAAATACCAGATTAAATTTTTATAAAATCTGCCTCAATCTGTTTTATTGCAGATAGAATTGTAAGTCCTGCAATGATGCATGTTATTTGAGGTATTTTATTAAATGAGAACTGACGGACTGACACAGGCAGGTGCATTTTTAGTTGAAAGAAGCCATGCACTGCAATTAATTCAGAGAGAAGCAAATGCAAGATCACATGGAAGAGTAAGAGGACTTTCAGTAGAAGCTTGTGAAAAAAGCGGAGCTGTAATTTTAAAAGGAAGAACAGATACATATCATGTTAAGCAGCTTGCCCAGCATGGGGTATTTGATTTACTGGCAAGGCAGGATGTTATCCGTGCTTTAAATATTGGTGATGCGCCAAGACTTGTTAATGATGTAGAGGTTGCATAAAACTGGACCCAATCGGGATCGAACCGACGACCTATTGCATGCCTGTTTTTTATATCGCTCCGGGCTTAAGCCCTTCGCGTTCCTTCTGCCAATTTTTAATGTTGGACCGGCACTGCCGAGTAAATCGGACAGTGCCTATATATCCTTTTTCATGAGCTTTCAGTATTTACGACGCACTTGCAGAACTTTTTAATGAAGAAAGAAACTTAAAAAAACTATGGACCTAAGGAGACTTGAACTCCTGACCCCTTGCATGCCATGCAAGTGCTCTACCAACTGAGCTATAGGCCCTTTCTTTTTTATACCGCTCGTTTCGCACGAATGCTCAACTCGCTTGTATAGTTACGTCGCTCAGAATATTCCTCACCGGAACATTCTTCGCTTAAATTATTTTTTAGCATATATTGAAGTTTTCACGAAAGGGTGAGCAGTGGTATGACACCTGAGCGACGAAGGGTCCGTCAGTTCTCGGATAGAGGAGCGAAGGTGCATATCCTGCGAACCCAGCGAAAACTCCATAAAGAATATGTCCTCAATATTATAGCCTACTTTATACTTGCTGCTTTTGTTAATTCTTCTACACCTTTAAAAAATAAATTGTTTTCTGTAACCTGACTTACTAAATGATCCCTTAGCCAAGTGCCTTCCTTTGCAAAAATATATTTTTGTATAAATGGTATTAAGGCTTTTATTACATTGAATCCAGGATCAAGCGTGTGTCCTACTCCTTCAAGTGTAAGCAATGCTCTTATTATAAGTGCAAACTCTACAGGGATTCTGAATGGATACTCATATACAATGTTTGCAAGTGCTTCAATAATTTCCTTAAAGTTTGTTGATATATTCCCATTATGCCCAAAACGCTCATCATAAATGGGTTTTAAAACATTGGCAAGCTCTTCTTTCCTGCTGAAGTCTTTGTCCAGAATACCCATTGAAATAAAGCAATTTATAACGCCAACATAATCCCTATTCATTAATTTCAATAAGGTGTTAACGAGCTTTACCTGAAGATCTTTTGAAACATAACCAACCATGCCAAAATCAAAAAATGCAAGCCTGCCATCAGGCATAATCCTTAGATTTCCGGCATGAGGATCTGCATGAAAGAATCCGTCTGTAAGTAACTGTTTTAAATATACATTGCATCCTTCTTTTGTTATTTGTTTAAGGCTGAGCCCTGCATTAAGTATCTTTTCTTTTTCACTTATCTTAAAACCATGAATATGTTCCAGGGTAATTACCCTTTTTGTGGTGTATTGCCAGTAAACTTTAGGTACATGAACCTGATAAAAACCTTTGAAATTCTTTCTGAATAAATCACAGCTTTTACCCTCTTTTATATAATCAATTTCTTCATTAATTACCCTTAAAAATTCATCCAATAATTCACAATAATCATTTCCCCTGCTAATTTCAGGGTATTTTGCTGCTTCTTTTGCAATTGCTTTGAGAATAAAAACATCTCTTTCAATTATTTCTTTCAGATTTGGTCTCTGAACTTTTATTATTACATCCCTATCTGAATCGATTAATTTAGCTCTGTAAACCTGACCCAGACTTGCAGATGCTATTGGATATGAATCTATCTCTGAGAAAATACTGTGAGCTGGTCTGTTAAGTTCTGAGTTTATGATTTCAAATGCCAGTGAACTATCAAAAGGAGGCACTTCATCCAGAAGTTTTGCAAGCTCTTTCATATACGTAAGCGGTATTATATCTGCTCTTGTTGCCAGTATCTGCCCTAGTTTTATAAAAGTGCTTCCAAATGAAATTATTTTTTCAAGCAACCATTTTGCTTTTCTTTTATCCCTTTCAGCTGGGGGAAATTCTAAAAAAGGGTCATATTTTTTTAGCAATGAGAGTAGGAATGATTGTTTTGATGTTTGGTTATTTTGTAAAATATAGACATATATCTGTACTCCAAAAAGCATTATCGAAAATAATCGCTTTAAACCACTTAGTCTATAAGACTTAAATACCTCAGTAGTTATTAAACAGAAACTTTTTATAATTTCAAAAATCATAAATTTTGAAAAGTTACATTCTGCCAAAACTTGCTGTCGGATGGCTGTATTCAATAGCCTGATATGGACAGCCAATGGTACAAGCCCCGCATTCAAGGCAGTTTTCATAATTGATATAGAGCTTCTTGTCAATCTCTGACCAGTGAAAAACATTTGCTGGACAGAATTTTGTGCATTCTTTTCCTGTGCAACCTGCACAGATTGCAGCATTTGTTTTTATGTGTGATTCAGTATTTGGTTTGAAAGGAACAAAATAAAGCTTATCTTCAATTTTTTTAAGTGTTTTTTGCATGGTTTTTAATTTACTGTAAGTGCTATATTACTCAGATTTTCCAGCACTTTTCTGTCATTTTTGTCCTCAAAGTCATTATAAAATAATATACCAAGCTCATTTGGTGATTTTTGAAAAGGCAAAACCCCTTCTGCATGGACTCGATTATCATTTATAAAGTCATTGTACTCTTTATTTTCTCTTAGTTTTGATTCATACATAGAGAGTGATTTTTCCGAATAATCATTTTTTCCTCTGGCTTCAATAACTGTTTCTGCTGCTATCTTTCCTGAGATTGCTGCCAGGAGAGAGATATCCCACTTAAAATGATTCACAAACATTGCTGCTCCACCTGCTACCAGGCAGTTGTCGGAATAAAGTTTTACTTTGTTTGCTCTTTTTGAATATTTTAGCGGTGCAGGCATTATATAAGAGCTATATGTTTTGGTTGTACCATTACTAATAAATGGACTAATCCCAGGATGAGTTTTAATTTTTTCATGATAGTCATTTATATTTATGCTGTTTTTTATGGAGTCAGAAAGAAGAATGCCTGAGCTGATCGTTACAGAAGACTTGTTTGTATGCATGTAGTTGATACCAGGGATTTCAATAAATGAATGAGTAAATATCTTTGCTGTGAGACCTTTGTTATTCTGAAGATTAAACCTCTCTTCAATTGCTTCAGAAGGTATTTCAATAGTTTCTTCTACGAAAAGAAAAGTTTCTTCCGGTGAAAGCTCGCCTGATTTTAAACCTGCCTGTTTTGAAAGAATAGAATTAGCCCCTTCACAAATAATAATGACATCAGCGTAGTGTTCACTGTCATCGGTTTTAATTCCTTTTATTTTTCCATTTTCAAGAATCAGTTCTCTTCCAATGGTTTCATAAAAAATCTGAATGCCTTTGCTTTCTAATATATCTGTCAATGCTTTGTTAAATAATTCTCTTTTTATGCAAAGGTGATTATTGTTCTGGTTGCTTATGCAGGAAAACGAACCTTCTTTTAAGAAATATGCCCTATAATCTGTTATCTCCCTCTCAATAGCTAGGGTCTGATTTTTAATAAAACCACCAAAAATTTCTTCATAGAATTGTATGTTTATAATACTGCTGTAAAATGATTTTTTTTTGTTTTTTGCATCTTTCTCAATTATAGATGCTTTGATTCCATTGTCTGAGAATACCTTAGCTGCTAGTAGCCCGCTTGGTCCTGCACCTATAATTAATACTTCAGATTTATTTTTTTTCGACATAAATTTGTCATGTTTAATAATACCTTATCGCTTAAGGATAGACCATACAGTTAAAAAAAAGCTAGAATGAATTAGATGAGTGTTCAGAAGAAGAAAAGTTTTTTATCAAATGAACAATTCTCAAGAATTCTTGTGGGTTTAATTGTCTTTCTTGCAGTATGCCTTGCATTATATTTTGGTGGTTGGGTATTAACCTTAATATTGCTTTTTGTATTCTGGCAGGTAAATACAGAGTTTATAAATATAGTTCGTACTAAAGGAATAAATCCTTCAAACAAATGGATTAGGTTCGTCAGCATGCTTTTTTTTATAGTTGCAACGTTACCCTCATTTGGTTTATCTAAATTACTTCCAATAAAACTTTTTATATTTGTTTTTATATTTGGTGTAATAGGGTGTTTTTTCAGACTGATTTTCCGTGGTGGCAAAAAAGATCCAATTGCTTCTATATCTGATATTGGGGCTTCTGTTCTGGGTTTTGTTTATACCGGACTTTTGCCAAGCTTTCTTATACTCCTTAGGGAAGCAGGTTTTGCATATGCTTTTATTGCAATAGTAAGTACTGCTTTTTGTGATGTTGGTGCTTATTATGGAGGGAGAATTTTTGGAAGAACTGCACTTAAACCGGAAATAAGTCCTAAAAAAACATTTGAGGGTGCAGTTAGCGGATTTATTTCAAGTATGGCTATATCTGTTGTATTAGTTTTTTTATTCAAAGAGAGTTTTAATAACCAAATAATTCATGGTTTTATAATTGGAATTTTTGCTGGTATATTCAGTCAGTTTGGTGATTTTTTTGAATCGCTTTTAAAACGGGATGCTGGTTTAAAAGATTCAGGGAAGGTTTTACTTTCTCATGGTGGGATACTTGACAGAATTGATAGCTATATATTTGTTATATGGGCAATTTATTTTTATGTGAGCTGGATAATTCTTGGAGAGTTTACGTTTTAAATATAAATTTGTTTTTGAATATAGATTTATTACTGCTTAGCTAGAGTAACATGTCAAATTGAACTATTTATACGATAAGATTTTATCCGATTTATTCGGTAAAATTTGAATGATGTGACAAAAGGTAGACCGTAAGGACATTGCAAAGCCCGACAAGCGAAGAATGAGCAAGGAGGGCGGATAGACAAAATTTTAAGCTTTTCCGCTTGCAGAAGCCTCAACAAAACTGCCGAGTTTTTCTCCGAAAGTTTTAAGTGCAGGTGATATATCGGTATCTTTAATTCTTACGTCAATTAATGTAAATGTATCAGTAGTGCTTTTTGCTGTTTTAAGAGCATTTTTAAAGTCTCCCACTGTTCTTACTGAGATGCCTTTTCCGCCCATAATCTCAGCCATTTTTGCATAATCCATTGTTGGAATCTTATGTTCCTGCATTGTTGCTGGTGGCTCACAGTAGCGGAGAGTAGCATAGATTCCATTATTAAGAAGTATTATTATTGGATTCAGTTTTAATTTTGCTACAGTAATAAGTTCAAGCCCTGTCATTTGAAAAGCCCCGTCGCCTACCATTACTAACGGACGACGCGCAGGTTCTGCAATTTGTGCACCAACAGCACCAGGAATTGCAAAACCCATACTCAAATAATATGCTGGTGAGAGAAAGGTTGATGCACCGCGCATTTGTAATTCCTGTCCTGCAAAAAGACAGTCGCCTACATCACAAATTACTCTGTAACCTTTATCTATAAAGTCATTTGTTAATGACATAAGTGCTTTTATAGTAATCTGGTCTTCATCCTTTCCTGTTGGGTAATTAGGGATCTGTATTCTTGGGAAATTTAAATCATGCATTTTAACATCTGTCCTCTCCAGAAGCCCTTTCATAAACAGATCTAATGATAGTTGAGGGTGAAAATGGTTTTTAATTTTTAGCCCGTCAATATTAGCTACTACAGCATCATCAGGAGAAAATTTTGCTGTAAACATCCCAAGATTTATATCACTTAGAATCACTCCCAGCATAAGTCTGAAGTCGGAATTATGGATATATTCTGCAACTTTTGAATTGCTTAGTTGTCCGAAATAAACTCCCATTGCAAGAGGGTGTTCTTCAGGAAATATTGATTTTCCAAGAATTGTTGAAGCAACAGGTATATTTACTTTTTCTGCAAAAGTAATAAGTTCATTCTGGAGTCCGAGTCTTGCAAGTTCTGCATCTGCAATTATTACAGGATTTTTTGCATTATTTAACAGGCTGACAATTTCATCAAGTGCTTTGTTTAATGCTTTGCTATCCACAGTTTTTTTTGGTAGTATGAACGGTTCTTCCTCGACTTCAATTTCACTCATATCTCTTGGGATTTCAATATAGACTGGTCTTTTGAGGGTAACAGCAGTACTTAGTGCTCTATCAATTTCTCTTACAGCAGTTAATGGGTTATCAATTATTATGCTGAGAGCAGTAATTTCACTCATTACTCTCTGGTGTGTTTCATAAGTTCTTACTTTATGGTGAAGGTTGGTGTATTTTCTTCTTTCATTAACGCCAGGTCCGCCACTTATAATGACCAGTGGTGAACATTCAGCATATGCCTGTCCGACAGCATTCACTACGTTTAATGTACCAACCCCATAACTTACAAGTGCAGCACCAAGTCCGCGAATTCTGGAATATGCATCTGCAGCATAACCTACGGAGGGTTCATGAGTCATCAATACTGGTTTTAAAGGACTATTATTCAACCTGTGAAAATGCAGGTGTACTGATTCCCCTGCAATCCCAAACATATGATCAACACCATGAGCTTTAAGTCTGTTGTATAAAAAATCAATTAGCTTTGTCATAGTGTTTACCTCTCTAGCTAGTTTCATTATAACGTTCTGTTTTATGCCATTTACCTTTTGTTCTGCTGAACAACACTTTTCTTGCAGTTACAAGAACAATTAAAGGCCATACACTAAGGAGATATAGATTTGTTTCAAGAGCACGTTTTATGCTGGTTCTCCATGAAAATTTTCTGTAAATCCTGATCCCGAATATAAGATTTACCCATGTAATTATCCAGATGGAAAAAGAAATTAACATCAGGCTTGTTAGGTGGGTTTGCTGATCTTTTAAATACCTCACTATTTCAGAAACTATGTCCAGGAATATCCAGATTGGAACTGCAAACTGACTTAAAAAGACAAATGAATCAAATTGTTGTGATAAAGAGGTTTCTTTTGCTACTCCAAAAATTTTAGGTAAATTTACCAGATATCTTCTGAGACTACCTTCAGCCCACCTTCGTCTCTGAAGTACTAGTGAGCGAAAATTTACAGGTGCCTGCTCAAGTGTTATAGCTTCAGGACAAAATCTTATTTTATAACCAGAAACAATTAATCTTGTAGAAAGTTCTAAATCCTCAGTAAGTGCTTCTTCATCCCACATGCCTACTCTTTTTAAAATATCCCTTTTTAATATCTGTCCATTACCTCTAAGTTCTACATTTCCTTCGATAACATCCTTTCCGCATTGCAGGTAGTTATCCAGACAGTATTCATTCTCCTGAAGCTTTGTTAGATAGTTTACATTTGGGTTAGAAACTCTTTTTTGTGACTGAACTGCACAAGTCATAGGATCTTCAAGATAAGGAACCATTTTAAGAAGAAAATCTTTTTCAATTTTTGCATCTGCATCAAATATGGCTATTAAATTACTATTTGACTGGTTGATTGCAAAATTCAGAGCTGCTGCTTTTCCTGTACTGTTGTTGTTCATTCTATGAAATGCTTTTATTTTCTTTGGGTAAAGAGAAGCGTATTTATCCAATATTTCTTTCGTGGAGTCAGTTGAACGATCATTAACAATGTATATATGAAAATCAGGATAATTTAATTCAAGGAGATTTTCAATGGTGGATGAAATTACTTTTTCTTCATTATGTACTGCAACCAATATATCTATAGAAGGGTATTGGCTGATTACAGGAATCTGATCTGAAGATGTTTCAAATTTTGTTTTAAAAAAACCTTTTCTTCTTTGTGCAATAGCAAGCCAGATAGTGTGAACAAGCATTGCCAGGATAAATACTATTACTGCATATAATACAAGTGGTTTTGGCAGGTAATACAATGCTTTATCGGGAAGAAACTCCTCTAAAAGCTTTATCAATGCCCATGTGCCTATAATTAAACCTGCTAAAAATGCCCTGTCATAAAACATCAGTTTACTTTTTTGCCTTCAGCCTTGACTTTAAATTTGTCAAATCATCTCCAGCTAAAATAGTAACATCAGCTTCAGGTGGACCCAGATTTTCTATTAATATGTCTCCATGATTACCAAGGTCGTATTTAAGCTGCAGAGCAACTTCAGGGTTTGCCTTTTGTGCATATATTTTTGTAGTTTTTGATGTTGCTTCACTATCCTGCGGTCCCAGAACTGTATATCCATATTCCCTTAATATATTAGCTACTTTTGTACCAAGCCACCTGTCTTTTCTTGATCCATTAAAAACCGATATCTTTAACTGTTTTGGATTTACTCTTACAAACCTAAAGAAACCTTTTTGATTATATTCTTTGTCATAAAAAAGTTTTTTTACCAATTTTTGAATCTCTTTTTTGTTTGGTATCCAGTAACTTACCTGATTGTGCTGACCAAAATCTCCTGGAAGAATTACAGTGACATGTTTGTTGAGTGGAACATTTCTTACAAAGTTTGCAATTTTAATTATTTCTGTTGGCTTGAGATCTGTAAGAATAGTCTTTCTGTAAATAGAAACAATTTCTGGAAGCTTAGTAAAAATTACAGGATCAAGTAGTTTTTTTGAAAGTGCTCTCATGAATGCCTGTTGACGTTGGATTCTTCCTATATCTCCAAGCATATCGTGTCTGAATCTTAAAAATCCTTCTACCTGTTTTCCGTTCAGAGTCTGCCTGCCTGAGCGTAAATCAATATGAAGCATAGCTGTGTAGTCATGATATTCCATTCTCTGGGGCACATCAATTTTAATTCCTCCGAGTTCATCAATAACCTGGTTTATGCCCTGTACATTTACAATAACAAAATTATCAATGTGAATTCCTAGTAATCTTTCAAGATACTTTCTGGTGAAGGTGGGTCCGCTAATGGTATTAAGATAGTTTATTTTTTCTGCACCATGACCAGGGATTTTTATTTTTGTATCCCGTGGAATGTTTAATACATTAAAAGTGTTTTTAATAGGATTACAATGAACAATTACAATTGCATCAGAACGGCCTTTCCATAAAAGCTTTCCATTGGCTGTATCTGGAAATATTTCATCACAGCCAAGGATGGCTATATTTGTTTTTTTTGTCAGGCTCAGTAATCTAAGCTCGCTTGGAACAAGATTTGGATTATAAATGTTCAGGGATATTAGTGTTAAAATAAATCCCAATGACAGCAGAACCAGATTGAAAGTAAAAGATGGTTTATCTTTAGTTCTTCTGTTGTTTAATATTCTTGGGTATCTTTCAAAACTCACGATAATTTACATTTTAATAACAGCAGGAACTAAATAATTTATCACAACATCATAAGTAAGACAGATTGCAGATAATTCATGCTGTTAGGATAGTTTTAATATTTAAATTTGTGGAATACAATATTGCATTTTCAAGTTCTGGAGTAAGGTTTGCAGCGCATATAGGTGTACTTGCCTATATACAGGACAACAATATAAAAATTAAAAATTATTCAGGGAGCTCTGGTGGTGCAGCAGTTGCAGCATGGGGAGCAAATAATCTTCCTGCCAGAGAACTGCTTGAACTGACACTAAAATTTGGACACCCGAAATATTTTGTCAAACCATCAGTTTATCCCGGGGGTATTTTGGATCACAGTTCTTTTGGTGAGACAATTGCAGGATACTGTAAACCTCAGGATAATCTATGGATAGTTACCTTTAATGTTCTGAAAATGCAAAAGGAAATATGGACTGGGGAAGGATTTAATTTGTCAAAAATTCTTACTGCAACAACATGTATCCCCGGACTTTTCAGACCTGTAATGTATTCAAACGGTCTTCATATAGACGGGATATTTGCCAGGTTTTGTCCTGATGATTTGTGGGATGAAGGCATGACCATATCTGTTCAGCTAAAGTCCGGGAAGAAAACAAAATGCAGATATCCTTTTCATTCTTTTATTCATGAAGTGGAGAAAGCCACTATTAATTTTTTATATGATATGCAGACGAAAGAATCACAGCAGTATGAAATAATACATATACAGCCTGATGTAAGCTCAATTGCACAAATGGATCTTTTTCTGGTTAAACCGGATGATCATCTTGAACTGTTTGAAAAAGGGTATGAATCAGCAAAGCAAGCTTTTATCCTAAAGAACAATCATTCACTTTTAGCTTTACAAGCCAGCTAAGTTTTCGCTGAGTTCGCAGGGTATGCACCTTCGCTCCTCTATCTAAGAACTGACGGACCCTTCGTCGCTCAGCTGTCATACTACTGCTCACTCTTTTGCGAAAACTTTAATATATGCTAAAAAACAATCTAAGCGAAGAATGTTCCGGTAAGGAATATTCTGAGCGACGTAACTATATAAGCGAGCTGAGTATTTAGATCCTTGGATGTGCTTACACAAAAGCGAATATGCGACGAGCCGTTATCAAGAATAAAAAAAATAAACCCCGTAGGGGGTACGGGGTTTTGGGCTAGGTAACTTGTGAATGATGCTATATTACCGGTAAGGTGTTAAAACCAGGTAATAACAATGCCCTATAGGATGTAAATTGCTTTTAAATCTTTTTAGCGATAACCCGGAATTATTAATAGCTAGCCAGCTTTTTTCTTTGAACCTTGTGCGGGTATTTGTTTTAAGAGTTTCAGAAGTTTTTCATAAGTAAATTTCTGCTCAACTATTTTTTTGACAAAGTTTTCATTATCGATTAAATCTATCCTGCCTACTGCATTTAAAGCTTTTATAAGAAGCTTCTTTCTGTCTTCCTGTGTCATTGAATCTACAAGGAGGTTAACCATCTCGGAATATTTGGATACCTGGTGTGATTTAAAATAATTTAAAATTGATTGGATATCCTGTTGTTCTTTTCCTACTCCATACACTCCTTCATATGCAAAACTAGCTGCATTTTTGAATGCTGTTTCAGGATCTTTATTTGATTGTTCCAGTAATCCTACTACTACTGAACCAAAATCTTCTTTTAGTACTTTAAAGTACTGAACAAGCTCTCTATATGTTTTTAGCTCTGAAACAGTCATTAATCTAAGCACATTTCTTGCATCGTCACCTTCACCTATTGCAACTAACGCTCTTACAATTACAAGTCTTTGTTCTTTGTGAAGAAGTCCATTTTTAATATCATCTTCTGTTGCGTCTGCATAAAGTGACTTTTCTGCATTTGTTAATTTTCTACCAAGCACTTCATATACAGGATCCCCGGATTCTTTTCTTTTCATTGTTGTTGCATCGGGTTCTTCATCAGCATCAGCTGGTCCTGCATCATCATCTCCGTCATCATTTAGCTCTAATTCTCTTTCCATCTCATGTCCGTTTTTAGCGTTACCTCCAGGGGAATCCTCCTGTGCAAATGATGCAAATGAACAGTTAAAAACAAGACACAGTATAACTGTGAACAGAATATGTATTAGAAAAGTTTTCTTTAACTTTTTCATCCCGCTTCTTTACCTGATTTCATGGACTATTCCTAGTTTTTGCCATGATTTCTTGATTATTTCCAGAGTCATGGTTTCATGTCCCTAGCTATAATTTGTGAAAAAAAGCGGGTTTATTCTAATAGCTTTCCCTAATACTTTCTTATATTCTTTTAAGAAATTACTGTCAGACCCCTAGGGTAAACCCTTAGTTGCCAGTTGTTTCTAAACCAGAAAGTTTAGATATCCACTATATGGATTAAACTATTGTCAAATGTCCCTAAAGACACTTTCTGACTTGTTTTTCCTAGGGATCTTATTATGTAGAACTATTCTTTTTCCGGCCGTGTTTTTACTCAGGTGGCTCGCTCATAATGAGACTCACCACCTTTCCATAGTGTACTTGGTAAACTAACTTTAACTTTTTACAGGTTTTACCGAACAAGTCGGGCAAAACCTTTTTCAATTAGTCGTTATACTCCTTGTTATTAGGTAGATGAGTAGTTGTTTAATTATTAATTATGCTACAAAGTAATCTCTTTTTTTATGCCGCTTCCCTCGTGCGAACACTCGGCTCGCTTGTGGAGTTTCGCTGCTCAGGATATTCCTAACCGGAACATCCTTCGCTTTAAAAATAACCTAAGCAAGGGAATTAAATTATGCTACAAAGTAATCTCTTAAATTTTCGCATGCGCCTGGCTGGCGAAGTTTTTTGAGGGCCCTGAATTCAAGTTGTCTAACTCTTTCCCTTGTAACCCCTAGAATTTTTCCTACTTCTTCAAGGGTCCTTTCATGACCGCAGTCAAGACCAAATCTGAGCCTGATTACTGAAGCCTCTTTTAGGGTTAAGCATTTTAAAGCCTGGTTTATATTAATTCCAAGCAGGCTTCCGTTTGCTAGTTGTTCTGGTGAAAAGTTTTCATTATCACTTATGAAATCTTCCAGGTCTCCCTCTTCTTCTGAATTAACAGGGGAGTTTAGTGAAACCGGGGCTTCCATTATATGGATTATTTCCTTTACTTTTGAAACATCGATATCTATTTCTTTTGCAAGATCTTCTTCTGATGGAGCCTGTCCGGATTTTTCTGTTAGCCTTTTTATTGCTTTCTTTAATTTGCTCAGCATTTCAACCATATGGACAGGTATCCTGATTGTCCTTGATTTATCAGAGAGAGATCTAGTTATTGCCTGTCTTATCCACCATGTGGCATAGGTTGAGAATTTGTAACCTCTTTCAGGGTCAAATTTTTCCACTGCTTTCATTAGTCCCAGATTGCCTTCCTGAATCAGATCAAGGAATGACATTCCGCGGTTCAAATATTTTTTTGCAATTGATACAACAAGCCTGAGATTATGCCTAATTAGTTCCTGTTTTGCTTTCGGGTCACCACATTTTGCCTTTCTGGCAATCTCCAGTTCAGTCTTTTGTTTTAATACATCCACCTTACCAATTTCTCTCAGGTAAATTTTTACAAGATCATCAGTGAATGTTGTTTCTGCTTGAATTCCAGGAACTTCACTAGCTTCACCAATCTCATTATCATTTGACTCAATAATTTCTTCATCTGAGTTTTGAATTCTTCTAGTTTCAAATCCTCTTTTTTTGACTCCCCCGCTTATTACCATTTTTTTCTCCTTTAATGTTCAGAATCAGTAAATTATTTAGGTGTCTAAGTTCGTGACTCTGTAATGTATAAAAAGAGGTTAAGATGTCAAATTTGATAGAGGTTAAAAGGAAATATCTTAACCTTTGAGAAATTTAATAATTCAATAACTATAAATTCTGGAATTTACTTAAAAAACCAGAATTTTCTTTTCTTTTCAGTTTTTATTAGGTTGTTTTCAGGTTCTTCATTAGACAGTGGTCTTAACTTGTCTGAGGTGGTCTGTCTAATTAGCTGGTTTAGAAGTACGTCCTTATAGTCGAGTTCTTTTGACTTAAGATCTAGAGTTTCACTTTGTTCCTTTAATAGCCTTTCTGCTTCATCCAGTTGCTTCCTTAAATTATCTTTTTCAATTGTTAGTTGTTGTTCTTTTTGATGAAAATTATACTTCTGATCAAGTGTTTCCTGCCTTAGTTTTTCCTGTTCAAATGCCTGGACAGCTTTTTCTTCTTCAAATTTGCCAACACTTATTTCAAGTTCTTGAATTTGTTTTGTAAGGCTTTTTATCTTATCCTTGTAACTCTCTTCTGTTTTTTTAGCTGTGCTCTGGAATGTATTTAGTTCATTTTCCAGTTTTTTAAGTATTTCTCTTGCATTTTGAAGTTCATTAATAAGTGTTCTGTTTGTTTCACGTACTTTTGCAACTTCTGCCTTTACTTCATCATATGAAGTGGTTGTATCTTCAAGCCTGACTTTTACTGATTCAGTTTCATTAGCTTTATTAATAAAGCCTTCCATTAAGGCCTTAAATTCCGGACTTACTTCACTGTTAAGTTTATTTATAAGGAGTGTGAGCTGATTCTGGATATCTCCAACAATTGTTCCCAAGTCAGAGATTGAGGTAATTGGAATAACGTTACTTTTGTTCGAAAGTTTGCCTTCCGACCTGCTTGAATTCTGTGTAATTAATTCTTCAGGCATTGTTTTGTTATTAACAGCCCTCCTTGCTCATACTTCGCTTGTCGGGCTTTGCAAAAGTTTTTAATATGCCCCGATTTACATGTAAAGATTTTGCCAAATAAATTGGACAAAATCTTTCATTGTTGATTGGTTTATTTTTATCAAAACTGTTAAGTTGAGCAGTTTTAGTCATTGTATTTATCTTACCCTAGTGTTTATAGATAATAAGATCCTGCGCCATGTTCCTGGGTTATTTTGATAATGCATTAATTGTGTAATAATTTACTCTGAAATGAGATATAAAGCTGTATATCAGTTCAGATGGGTATTAGTCATTGTTTTTCTGCTTTGTATTTATTTAAGTAATTTTATTCTTATAGAATTACCCTTTATCGGTATATGTTTTGAAAAAAAACACATTACTGAAGATATATTCAGCTTTTTTATAAGTTTCTTGCCTAAATTTACATTTGAATTTCATATTTATAGTCTTCAGACATTAATGGTTTGGTTTACAGGAGCAGTTTTGGGTTTCAGAACCGGACTTATAACTGTTTTATTGTATTTGTTAATAGGATTTCTTGGCTTTCCGGTATTTGCAGGTGGAGGTGGATATGATTATTACCAGGAGCTAACCTTTGGGTATTTAATTTCTCTTCCATTTAATGCTTTTATGGCAGGCTGGCTTTACTCACGAGATAAAAAAATACTCTCGGCTTTTATACCTATGTTAACCACGCACTTATTTGGAATTATTTATCTGCTTTTGTTTATGCAAAACTGGTTAAATATTGGCTGGCATTTATCATTTAGCATGATAAGTTATGATTTGATATTTGCACTGATAATGCTACCTGTGATTCCTTTTATATCATTCTTCCTGGATGAAATGATAATACAGGAGGTGCCAGTTCGTGAAATGATTTCAGATGGAAACAATGTATCAGAAAGAGTTTATTCTAAAAGGTTTAGAAAACAATGAAAATCCAGGGCAAAATAACCAAAATACTTGCCAACTTTTATTATGTCCAGGATAGTGAAAATAAACTATGGGAATGTTTTGCAAGAGGGCGGCTGCTTAAAGAAGGAAAACTTCTTTTTGTCGGTGACAAAGTTGATATTGAAATTTCAAATCCGAAACAAGGCGTGATAACTGATGTTTATCCAAGAAAAAACAAACTTTTTAAACCACCAATTTCAAATGTCGATGAAGTATTGGTTATATTTTCTACCCGTGAACCGGAATTTGACTTTTATAATCTTGACAGGTACCTTTCATATATTTCTTATGAGCTTCAAAATGAAAAGGTATGCATTTGTATAAATAAAATTGATTTAGAGAGAATCAATATTGATGTAAACTACAAAAATACGGAATATGAAATTTTTTATTTTTCAGCCCTTACTGGTGAGGGTATTGAAAAGCTGTGTAATGAAATATCCGGCAAAACAGTTCTGCTTGCAGGTCCTTCAGGTGTAGGCAAGACAAGCCTGATAAAAGCAATTTCTCCTGATAAAGATCTGAAGATAGGAGAAATCAGCAGTGTGGGAAGCGGGAAACACACTACAAGGAATATACAGCTAATACCTGTTTTTGATAATGATAAACAAAGTTTTATAGCTGATACGCCTGGTTTTACACAATTCAGCTTTGCAACATTAAGTCCTGAAAAGATTTTAAATACTTTCAGGGATTTAAACAACATTCATTGTTTATTTGATAATTGTATCCATAGTGGGGAAGAGGGTTGTTTAGCAGAAGAAATGGTTCATAAGGGTCAGATTTCTGCAACCAGATATGAAAGTTATTTGAAAATAATAGAAGAATCAAAGTCTGAAATTAAATATGGGAAAAAGGAAGAAACAAAATTAAAATCAATTGGTTCTGATGCAGGAGGAGACGAACTTAAAGGAGATAAGAAATTTATACCAAAAATTGATCAGGAAAAGAGAGCTGAATCAAGAAAAAAGCAAAAGCAGAAGCTTTTAAAAATTAAGGATTTTGATGAAGAAAAACAATAATTTTTTTAATCTCATAACTTTAAAATTGTCAAGGTATGTAATTACAGAAACCAGTTTCCATCAAATCGTTTACAAAAGATAACTAATCGTAAAGCAGGCAGGGAACCTTTTTATATATATCACATTTCTTCAAAATCCTTTTTTGAGGCCTTAAACCTTTATTTTAGGCCAAATTGAATTTAACAGCTTTGTGTATGGGTATCGTCATAGAAAATTAATTAGAAAAAACACTTGCATTTTTTTAATTGTGGACCTAGCATATCAAAGATAGGTCTAAAATTAAAAGCAGGTATTGAGAATAAAAAAGAGGTTTAAGGAAACATGGAAGAACAAATTTTTGATTCAAGTTCAAAACTAAATATTTCTATTGCAAATATAAAAGTATTTGGTGTTGGAGGAGCTGGCTGTAATGCAATAAACAGAATGATTGAGAGCAATCTGAATAATGTTCAGTTCTGGGCTGTAAACAGTGATGCTCAGGCACTGCAGTTTTGTTCAGCGCCAAATAAAATTCAGATTGGTGGCAAACTTACAAAAGGACTTGGTGCGGGAGGCAATCCCAGCGTGGGTTTAAAAGCAGCTGAAGAGAGCCGTGATGAAATAGCCAGTGCAATTGAAGGTTCTGACATGGTTTTCATTACCTGTGGTATGGGTGGTGGAACAGGTACTGGTGCTGCTGCAGTTGTAGCTGAGATAGCCAGAGATCTGGGTGCTCTTACAGTTGGTGTCTGCACAAAACCATTTACATTTGAGGGAAGAAGAAGAATTAGCCAGGCAGAACAAGGTATTGAGGCATTAAAACAAAAAGTTGATGCGTTGATTATTATTCCAAATGATAAACTTCTTCAGGTTGTTGAACGGAGAACATCAGTACATGATGCATTTAAGCAGGCAGATGATGTACTTCTTCAGGGAGTTCAGGGAATCTCTGACATAATTACAATTCCGGGATTAATTAATGTTGATTTTGCAGATGTAAAAAACATAATGTCTTCTGCTGGTTCAGCATTGATGGGTATTGGCAGGGCAAGCGGTGAAGGCAGAGCTACAGAAGCTGCAAGAAAAGCAATTGAAAGCCCATTGCTAGAAACTACCATTAATGGTGCTTCAGGCATTATATTTAATGTTACTGGTGGTCCTGATCTGACACTCCATGAAGTACATGAAGCCGCAGGGTTGATTTATGAACTATCACAGGATGATGCAAATATAATAATCGGAGCTGTAATTGATCCTAAGTTCCAAAGTGAGGTCCAGATTACTGTAATTGCAACAGGCTTCTCAATGGTGCCTCAGCCAATGGAAAAACAAAAGGCCCAGTCAAAGGAATTTACAAAGGAATTCTTTGGCGGAGCCCCAGAAAAGACAGAAGAAAAACCTCAGGAAGTAAAAGCTAAGGTAATCGTAGATGATAAGGTGAGAAGAAAACCATCTGACCTTCTAGATATACCTGAATTCCTGAGAGGTAGAAGATAAAACTTTCCTCGTTTTCCTTATCAGGGTTAATTGGGGAAGAAGCACCTGGTATTACCAGGTGCTTTTTTTTATATAGTTGTTAAAATTTATCCATGAAGCTTAATGCTAAACATATTTTTATTACCGGCACCGATACTTGTGTAGGGAAAAGTATATTTAGTGCATTTCTTGCACTTTACTGGCATGACCAGGGCAAAAAAGTAGCGATTTCAAAACCAGTTCAGACTGGTGCTGAAAAAGATACTGATTTTCTTTCAATGCTTACAGGGAATAAGATACCTGTTTTTAATAGTTATAGCTTTAACCTTCCTGCAGCACCCTTAGTAGCTGCAAAACATGAAAATAGAGAAATTGATATTGAAAAAATTATTCTGAATATAAGAAAACTTGAGCAGGAGTTTGAATATGTAATTGTTGAAGGGATTGGTGGAATAGCTGTGCCTATTACTGACAATTATTTAGTTGCAGATCTAATTAAAGATCTAAATTATCCAGTAGTTATAGTTGCCCGCCCGTCACTAGGCACTATAAATCACACAAATTTGACCATAGAATTTGCAAAGCAGAAAGAATTAGATATTCTAGGTTTTGTAATCTCGGGATTTGATGAAAGCACAAATGATCCTGTTATAAAAACTGCATCTGAGGTTATTTCACAAGTTACGTCAATTAATTGTCTTATGAAGTTAAAACAAATTGACAAGTCAAATCTTGCAAGTGTTAAATTTGCTCACTTGTAGCAAAAGCTGGTTTCTCTTCTTCAAATACACCAAGTTGTCTGGCAAATGTGTAACCTAGGGTTTTATAAATAAGTTTTGCTGCTGTAAAATCAGGAGCTGTAAGTCCTGCTATCGGACAGTATTCTACGAAATCCATGCCTACAATTTCTTTGAATGCACATACATTTCTTATAATTCCAAGAATATCTTCCCATGAAAGTCCGCCTGGTTCAGGCGCAATGCATGAAGGCATAATACCTGAGTCAAAAACATTAAAGTTAAAAGTTATATAAACGTTTTTAGTAAGATTGCTTAGCATTTCAGAGAGCATCCATTTGTTTTTATCTTTTGCAAAATAGATTTCAATATTGTGATCATTTGATTCAAGCCAGTCTGCTTCTTCTTTTGAAACAGATCTAATACCAATCTGTGTTATTTTAAGATCAGGCATTGTTTCCTGAATTCTTTTCAGGGTGCACTGGTGATTGTATTTGTTATTATTAACAGAATTCTTTAGTCCTGTCTTTGCATCCAGATATAGTACTGAAATATCCGGGAATAAATCATAAACTGCTTTTATCGAGCCATATGTTATAGAACGTTCTCCTCCTATTAGAACAGGAACACATCCTCCAATAGCAGTGTTTCTTACAATTTCTTCAACCTCCTTAAAAGGTTCTTTTGACTTTCCACTAACAGCCTCACAGTTTATAAAACCTGTTGTATTGATTCCTATTGATGATATTTCTTTCCAGAGTTCATCATCAAGTTTTTCAAGCCTGGTGCTTGCATTTAATATTGCCTGTGGTCCGTTCTTTGTACCTTTGTTAAATGATGGTGTATATTCATAGGGCACTGGTATTATTATTGATTTTGGTTCATCATCCTGAGTGAAGTT
>DUDS01000044.1 GCA_004769085.1 Candidatus Melainabacteria bacterium SSGW_16 | reverse complement strand
GGTGTATATTCATAGGGCACTGGTATTATTATTGATTTTGGTTCATCATCCTGAGTGAAGTTACCAAAATAATTTGTTTCAACTATTGTGCTCATGTTTTATATTAGACCATGACATAGGGCAGCAGGCAAGGGATGAAGTCCAACTTTTAAATTTCTTATTAGTTATGTGGTTTTAATAAATGTTTTAATTGGACTATATAATATATAGGTAACCATGAAAAAGTCTTTCAAAGAACTTACTGTTGCTGAAACAGCTGTTAAAACAAAAAATGAACTTGTAGCTGAGCTTAAAAGTGAAGGATATAGTTTTTATGAGTGGTCAGATCCTCCAGGTGCGTATTATGCCCCTCATAACCATGAATATGATGAATGTATCTGTGTTATTGATGGGGAAATGACTTTTTATGTTGATGGTGCTGAATATGAGCTTGGTTTTGGAAAGAAACTATATCTTCCAAAAGGTATAGTGCATGAGTCCAGAAATAAATCAGATAAGAAAGTAACTTATTTTATCGGCGAATTAAAATAGTGGTTTATAAATGAGCAAAACAATGTATGAAAAGCTCAAGACAATACAGGATGCAATTAATTATGAAATTGATCAGCATTATGTAAATTCCAGAGGGAAGAAAACAACATTCTCAAATTTTATAATTCAGAATACCAAATCCCTTGCATTTGAGTTTGAGGAAAAGGAAAAAGTTAAATTTCTTCTTAATTTATTTTATTCTTATGCTTCACAGGACATAAATACAAGAATGGATACCATTCATAAGGCACAGCAGGTATTGAGAGAAATATCTGAAAAAAACAAAAAAAAGATTACTGAAACAAAAAATAGTAATTTTCTGAAGCAGTCAATTTCTGCTATAAGTAAAGATCCAAGAAAAACGGATGTTAAGTATGTAAAAGGTGTCGGACCTCGTATTTCACAGGCATTAAACAGGCTTGGAATATTTTCTGTTAATGATTTGTTTCATTATTACCCGCGTACTTATATTAATTATAAAAATAAGAAAGCTATAAGTGATCTAAGAATAGATGAAGAAGTTACAGTTTGTGGTTGGGTAAAAGGTTTCAGGGCTTTCAACCCTCCAAGAAGGAAGGATCTTACAGTATTCACAATAGTTATTAATGACAGTTCAGGAAAAATTTCTATTACCAGATTTATTGCTGGTAAGCTTGGCAGAATAATGCAGGAGCAATATAAAAAACAGTATCCTGTTGGAGCACAGGTTTTATGTTCGGGGAAAGTCGTTTATGACAAATTTTCAAAATCATTCTGCCTGAGTGGTGCTGCTATAGAACTAATACCTTCAGATAAAATTGACGGAAAAGAACAGTCATTAAATGCAGCGAGAATTGTTCCTGTATATCCTCTTACTGAGGGAATCTCTGTGGAGTATTTAAGAAAAATTGTTTCAAATGCTTTTGGAGTTTACGGTGGAATGATTGAGGAAACGCTTCCCAGAGAAATCCTTGTTGAAGAGAAATTCCCGTCGCTAAAAACTGCACTGATGCAGATTCATTTCCCTGATAATGATGAACTGTGTAATAAGGCAAAAAACAGGATTGTATTTGAAGAGTTTTTTATGATGCAGCTTGAACTTGCATACAGGAGATATGTCATTGATAAAAACAGGACAGGACTTTGTTTAAAAAGTACCAGCAGCAAACTCGTAGAGAAATTACTCTCAGTGCTGCCATTTAAGCTTACAAATGCTCAGAAAAAGGTTTATGAAGAGATAAGAAAAGATCTTATGTCTGAAAAACCAATGCACAGACTGCTTCAGGGTGATGTTGGCAGCGGAAAAACAATTGTTGCGCTGATGGCGCTTTTATTTGCTATAGAGAATAGTTATCAGACTGCACTAATGGCACCAACAGAGATTCTTGTTCAGCAGCATTTCAGAAAATTTCAGGAGTATTTAGACTTATTAAGAGCCACCGGATTACAAGGGGTAACAATGGCAATACTTACAGGCAGTACCCCAGGAAAACTGAAAAGAGAAATATATGGAGGTCTTGAAAATGGTCAAATTCGGATTGTAGTTGGAACGCATGCCTTGATACAGGATGAAGTGAGATTTTCAAAGCTTGGGCTTGTAATAATTGATGAACAGCATAAATTTGGTGTTAAACAAAGAGATGCACTTTTAAATAAAGGAAATAATGTTGAGAGACTCTTTATGACAGCAACACCAATTCCCAGAACACTTGCACTCTCCATTCATGGTGATTTGGATCTGTCAGAAATTGATGAATTACCTGCAGGCAGGATACCTATAAAAACAGCAATTGTTCAGCCTTATCAGAGACAGAAGGCATTTGATTTAATTCAAGGTGAAGTTGCAAAAGGCAGACAAGCATATATTGTTTTTCCGCTTATAGATGAATCTGAATCCCTTTCTGCTAAAGCTGCAACTATTGAGTTTGAAGAATTATCCAAAACAGCTTTTAAAAATCTTAAAGTTGGTCTTATGCACGGAGAATTATCTTCAAACGAGAAAGAGAGAGTAATGAAGTCTTTTGTAAATAAGGATACTGATATTCTGGTTACGACTACTGTAATTGAAGTCGGGGTTGATGTTCCAAATGCAACAGTAATGATGATTGAAAATGCAGAGAGGTTTGGTTTGTCACAGCTTCACCAGCTTAGAGGGCGTGTAGGCAGAAGCGGGGAGCAGGCATATTGTCTTTTGGCACCGCAGAGCTATTCTGAGGAGGCTATGCAAAGACTTCAGATTATGACTAAAACAACCAATGGTTTTATTATTTCACAAGAGGATTTAAAAATAAGAGGGCCGGGAGAATTTCTTGGGACAAAACAAAGCGGGTTACCTGACTTAATGCTTGCTGATCTTATAAATGATGCACCTGTTCTTGAAGCTGCCAGAAATAGAGCAGTTCAAATAATAAAAAAAGATCCTGAGCTTGGAGGCTATCCTGAGCTCAGGAAACAAATACTTGAAAAGGAGCAGGCATATATACAGGCTGGATAGCTCATTTATCTAAAATATAATTATTGCAGTATACAATAGATTTAATCTGATGCTGATTCAGGGAATAAAACTTGTACATTCGTTGACCTTTTTTAGATAAGATCGTCTATTTTAGGGAAGTTATAAGTATGCCGGAAACAAAAGAAACATTTGAATTGTTAAAAAGCTATATAGAAGAAATCCCTGTAGGCCTTATGTTGTTTGACCCAAAGGGAAATCTTATCTCCTGGAATAAACATGCTTTATTTCTTCTGGAAGGACTTGAAGATGATTTTAAGAAAAATGTAATTGGAACTATTGGTACACAGGTTCAGGAAATTATTTCTACAGAGATCATGAAGGAAAAAGAACTTGTTGGACTTACAAAGCCTTTAAAACTAAAAAAGATTGTTGCATCTGATAAAAATATTATTCTAGTAATTTCAGAAATAGTCCAGGAGTCTATAGCTGAAATGAGTCATGAATTAAGACGACCCATTACGAATATTAAAACACTTGCTGAAAGTCTTTTGCTTGGTGCAAAAAATGATCCTGAAATTTCCCAGAAATTTCTTGAACAAATAAATGGTGAAGTAGACAGGCTGGCAAAGCTTGTTAATGAACTGATTAATTTAAGCAAAATCCGTGCTGGTAAATTATCTCAGGTAAAGAAAAAAATAAAATTAAAAACAAAAGTAGATGATGCAGCTAAATCTGTTAAAGGGATTGCTGATAAAAATAAAATTACAATTACAAATGAAGTACCAGAAGGATATGAAGTTCTTGCTGATCCTGAACAAATTGATCATGTTATTCAGAACCTAATTGAAAATGCAGTAAAGTATAGTCCTGAAAATTCAAAGATTAATATTAAAACGGGCCCGGTACCAGGAAGCTTTCAAATTGATGATACTGGGATTGGAATTCCTGAGACTGAGATAGTGAAAATCTTTGAGAGATTCTATAGGGTTGACCGCACAAGAGCCAAAGGAAGCTCGGGTTTAGGGCTGTCTATTGTTAAGAGTGTTATAGATCTCCATGGTGGCAAAATAGAGGTCAAATCAAAGGTGGGAAGCGGTTCTAGCTTCATTGTTTATCTTCCAGATAATTAGCTTTGCATAAGAAAAAAATTAAGATAGGTTTATCTTAATCTAGATTATGGTATGTTAATCATATTAAGACTTTTCTTAAGTAGAAATTAAGAGGTAACAAAAATGCCAAACAAAATTTTGCTAGTAGATGATGAAGTAAATCTTATTGATCCTGTTGCATATAACTTGAGACAGAAGGGTTATGAAACTACGACTGCTTATGATGGTAAAAGTGCAATTGAAGCATTCAGAAAAGATCAACCTGATCTTGTAATCCTTGACTGGACGCTTCCTGATGTTCAGGGTGTGGAAATATTGAAACAAATTCGCGAGGAGCAGGATTTTACTCCTGTAATAATGCTGACTGGTAGAACAGCAAAAGAAGATATTGTTGAAGGGCTTACTGCAGGAGCAGATGACTATGTTACAAAACCTTTTACATGGGAAGAACTTCTTGCTCGTATAAGTTCTGTACTAAGACGTGCCCAGCAGGTAGCGCAGACACCAGGGAAGAGACTTCGTTTTGGCGACATAATAATGGATACTGCATCACACCGCGTATGGCTTGCGGATAAAGAACTCTCATTATCACCAAGAGAATATGCGCTGCTTGAAATATTTATGAATAATCCAAGACGCGTTTACTCCAGGGATGATCTTATTGAACGTGTGTGGGGACTTGATTATGATGGAGACACAAAAACTGTAGATGTCCACATTTGTTGGCTCCGCCAAAAGATAGAAGAAGACGCTGCAAGACCAAAACTACTTCAGACGGTTAGAGGTTTTGGTTATCGGCTAGGTGGATAAATTAGTTATTTAATTTTTTTCTAAGGGTAACTGTCATTGCTAGCTTTACTAATATATTCTTTTAATTGTTAGAATGGATATTGTTTTTATAAGGAGATGTCTATGAAATTTTTAAAGTATTTATTGTTACTCTTATTGTGTTTTAGTTTAAATACGGCCGCATTTAGTGCTTGTCAGAATTCTCACGCATTGAATCAAACAGAGTTAAGTCCTCTTGAAATATTAATTCTTGATATACGAGATGCAAAAAATCTTATTGAGGATGGTAATAATAAAACAGCAATTGTAATTTTAAAAAGTGCAAACAAAAATGTTCGAAAGGTAAGTGAGTTTGATGGTGAAACCAAGAAAATAACTTCAAAAAGAATTAAAAAAGGGATAGGTTTACTCAAGCAAAACAAAAACGATGAGGCTCTTGCTTTGTTACAAACAGGGATAGATGCCTTAATAGAAGCAGGATTAGCAAGCCCATCTGATTTTGAGTAAGAGCAATAAAAAATGATAGGTTATCTTGGACCAGAAGGTTCTTTTACACACCAGGCACTTAATACTTTCCTTTCAAAATCAAATCAGAAAGGAATAGAAATCGTTTCATTTCAGACAATAACTCAGATCATTGATGGTGTGAATTCCGGGAAAATTAAATATGGAATTACACCAATTGAAAACTCAATTGAAGGCGGAGTAGGTGAAGTGCTTGATCAGCTTATCCGTGCATCCCAGAAAGTTACTATAAATACTGAGGTAATAATACCAATTGAGCATTGTCTTATCACCCGTACAAAAAAAATTACAGAAGTTAAAAAAGTTATAGCTCATACTCAGGCATTAAGTCAGTGTCAAGGTTATTTAAAAAGATACCTGCCTGAAGCTGAAATAGAGCCGGTTACAAGTAATTCAACAGGTGTAAAAATGGTCAGTGAAATGCCAAATGGAAACATTGCAGCTATTGGACCTGAAATGGCTGCAAAAATTTATAATGTCCCTGTTTTTGAAAAAGCAATAAATGATGAAAAAGAGAATTTCACAAGATTTGTTCTTATTGGAACAGAGACTCCTCTTCCTACTGGAAAGGATAAGACTACAATTGCTTTTGGTGTTCCTTATGATAAGCCAGGTACATTGGTCACTGTATTAAATTCTTTTTCTCGGGAAAAAATTAATCTCTCCAGAATTGAATCCCGCCCATCAAAAAAAACGTTGGGAGAGTATATCTTTTTTATTGATCTTGAAGCACACAGAGATGATTCACCCTTAAAAAAGGCTCTTAGTGAAATTGTTTCGGAATTTAGTTTTTATCGGTGGTTAGGGAGTTATCCGAGGTGGAAGTAAGTTACTAACTGGCTTTTCTGTTCTGACCAATTGTCGATACCAGCCAGTTAAATGCTTCAAGCTGATAATGAATTGTGCTTGGTACTCTGTAGTTCATTATTGAGTATAAATAATTTCCCTGTACATGAAGTTTTAGTGGAGGGAATTTTACCTGCTCTGGTGATGTTTTTGTTTCGCGGCTGAATGAGAATCCTGGTGATAAGTCTTCTGGTTGAGTCAGACTTAATTCCTGGATTTGCTCATTATTATCAAATGTTGCCCAGACTATTACACCTTCCTTTAAGCCTGAATTTGTTTCGTCCCACAGCGGATCAAAATTCCAAAGTTTTGTGATATTTCTCTCTTCAATAGAAGGCTCTGGCTTTTTCTCAACTTTGGCTCCTTTTTCATGAGCTATTTGATCCAGACTACCTAAAGAAATAGGTGTATAGTATCTTCCATTACCATTTTCATTAATTCCAACAGGAAGAAAACCACCTCTTTCATTGCCTACGATTGTTCTTCTTGTAACGTCACTTCCTTTTAAAAAGCCTCTTGATTTAGATGTAGAAACCACTGTCCCTGGTTCAAATAATCCAACTTCAGCAACTGGCATAAATTTCTCCTTTAATATTTTTATATTATACTGTTAGAAATTATACAATACTTCTGAATTGAAAAGTTAAGTAATTTATAAGCTTAAAATTGCTTCACCAAGTTTAAATGCTGCATGACGATTGAAACGAGCTTTTACTCTTCCTCGTTTTACCATTGCATAAGGAACATTTCCGTTAAATTCTACAGTATTCGTATCAAGCTTTTCAAGGGTCTGATCATTTAAAACAAGTTTTATTTCACCAACTTCTTTTACAACATCTTTTATGACATAAATAGTATCTTCTGGAAGAATAGTTATTCTTTGAGTAATATTGTTATTGTGCCATTTTAACTGGAATGTTTTATCATCAATTTTTTCCAGATCCAGTTTTTTGAAAAATTCAATTATTTTCTCGTGGGTAAGCTTTTGCCCCTGGAAATAAAGATCTCCTTCGAGGTCAACTTTAATATGTTCAGCTTCCATGCTTTCCATGGATATAATTATACGCTTTTAAATGCTCAAGAGTGTTAATTAAATACCACTTGTATTCATTAATACAATCCGCCAACCATCAGGATCTTCAAATGTAATTCCATTATATCTTTCATTGTTCTATGCACTAACTTTCAGAACGTTGTAAACTGTATCTCTCTCAACAGGTGTATAGCCAGCATCTTTTATAAGATTTTGAAGAAAATCCTTTTCCAGTCCGCGCCTTTCTGCTCCGGCAGCATGAGTAATACTCTCCTCCTGAACAGTACCGTCCAGATCATCTGCTCCGAAATTTAAACTTACCTGAGCAAGTCCTACTCCAAGCTGTATCCAGTAGGCTTTTATATGATCAAAATTATCAAGCAGGATCCTTGATATTGCAATATTTTTTAACTGATCAAAAGCTGTAAGTGGTTCGACTGTACCAGCAATTTCTGTATCTTCATAGTGACAGGAAAGGGGGATGAATGTCTGGAAGCCTTTAGACTTATCCTGTTGTTTTCTAAGTTGTACCATATGATCTATTCTGTCTTCTATAGTTTCACCAATACCACAAAGCATTGTGGCATTGGATTTCAGTCCAAGTTTATGGGCGATCCCATGAATTTCAAGCCATGATTCAGCTGGTATTTTATCCGGGCAGGTTTCATCACGGACTGATTTTGAAAATATCTCTGCCCCACCGCCAGGCATACTGTTCAGACCTGCACTGATAAGTTTTTTCAGGGTTTCTTCGTGTGATAGTTTTGTAAGTTTACTGAAAAACTCAATTTCAACTGCTGTAAAAGCTTTTATATGTAATCCTGGAAACTCCTTTTTTAAGGCAATTAAAAGTTCAGTGTAATAAGGTAGAGCAGCTTTAGGATTTAAACCACCTACTATATGGACTTCCATTGCACCGTTTTTTACACCGTGTCTGGTTTTTTCAATAGCTTCTTCAGTTGTGTAGGTATAGGCTCCTTCTTCATTTGGCAGCCTTGCAAAAGCACAAAAATTACAGTGACCAATACAAACATTTGTAGGATTTAAGTGAAGGTTTTTATTCCAGTAGACCCAGTTAGATTTCCCCTTTCCAGATTTTATTTCTCTGGCAAGTCTGCCAAGCTCTCCGATTTTTAGTAAGTCATTTGATTTATAAAGAGCAACACCTTCTTCAAAAGTAATTCGTTCTTTGGTTAGAATTTTTTCTTTAATTTTTGAAAACATAGGTTAATTTTACTATTTTTTAAAACGGATGTTTTAATTTTCTAATATTTGTTGTAAATCAGAAAGTTTTAATCCTCTTCTGTTTAGCTCTTCGAGCGTTAAACCCATTCCTTCTAACCTATCAACATCTAGTCCCAGTCGTTCCAAGTCTCTTGCAGTTATTTTTCCTGTGCTTTGAATCCCGGATGTAGTAGCTATATCTTCATCTGGTTCACGACGGTTTCCTAAAATATCCATTAAACTTCTTGGAAGAGCGGACCTTCCACCATTTGCAGCTTCAATTTCATCATTTACTACTCCAAGTGAATTAAAAAATAAATCAGGCAGAGCATCTAAGCCATCATCTAAATCAGGAAATAATCTTCCTTGCATTGCAACACTTGTTATAGTAATCTGGCTTAAATTTGATGGGGCTAAATCTTCTTTAGGATCAGTAAGAGTACTTTCTAATCCAACCTTAAAATGTGATTTGGCTGTTGGAGTTTCTTGAATCTTCCCTGCTTTTGTTAAGGGTAATTCAGTTGAAACATTAGAACCTTTCCGATTTAGCTTATGTTTTACAGCAGTACCACGTCCAAAAAACAGTCTTTGTAAAATAGCAGCATTTCTATCTATAGTGTTATCTGGCATGTTTTATATAATCTTTTACTTAAATATTATTGAAAACATATTAATGTAGAAACCTTATCTATATTGCTTTTTTAAGCTTTTTTTAAGTTAAGAATCTATAATTTGGAGAAGAATTTTTCTATTTCTGGCACTGGTATCAAAATCAATTAATACTACTTGTTGCCATGTACCTGTAGACAGATAAACCCATGTGCCCAATCTTTCATGGGCGCATGGGCTCCTGGGTTCTTGGGCTCAGTAACTTATTTCTTTTCTAATTTTTTCCCTAACCAGTAAAATCCTGCAACTATTACTACAAGAAGAGTAACGTTTGAATTTAATAATGAACCTAAATCTCCCATGTTGATTCCCTCCTTTTACTTTTCTTCGTTCGATCGGATTTACCGAATAAATCGGTTAAATCCTATATTAGGAATTTCGTTATTTCCTTCCTATATATACAAGAATAGACTTTTTAAAAGAAATTAGGTTTCAAAGTAATAAAAAATGAATAAATGTTTATGTATTTTGTAAAAAATGGCTGTATAGCTAGTTTTTACCATCGGGTTATTTGTTTTTTATCATCAAATACTAATATTGCTACTACGCCGCTGGTTTCTATTCGTCCAAATCTGCCTAACTGGAAACAGGATACACCGTTACCTTTTACTGAGGTTACTTTTAGAGTAGAGTTTCCTCCGTCTTCTTCGAATGTTTTTCCATCCAAAGCGGAAACAGCATCAAATAGGTTTGTATGATCAGCGGGAGAACCTGCAAGCTGAAAAAGTTTATTCCGGGTAATATCTCCGCGGCATAAATCTTGAGGTGGATCTGAAAGTACTAAATGACTTGATGAAATTGCTAGCATTTAATTTACCTCATAACTATATACATTTTAGCTTAGCTGTACAGATCTTATAAACATTAATTTTTTTTAATTTAAAGGATTTGTGTTTTAAACATTGAAGACTGCATATAAATTTAGCTGTTAACTTGTGGCTCATAGGTTACTTATAGTTTCTGTTGATTTTAAGTAGGTATTTAACATTAGATAAAATTTATCTTAAAGAAATATCAACTCTTTAATAACATCACCTTTATATAGTTGGACAAAAAACTTATAGAGGAGAGGAATTTATGCTAAGCAGTTTAAATGGACAAAGAATTAAATATACTCCGCCTTCGGTTAAAGACACTTTAATATCAATCCCTAAACCTGAAGATGAAAATCCTGAAATTAAAGATCCTGTAGCTAAAAAACTTACTGAAAAATTGAATCGAGGAAGTAAAAGACTGAACCAGGCAATTCCTGGCGAACCAATTCCTAATCTAGGAAAGATGTTTAAATTCTTCTATAAACTTTATGGTGGCGAATGATACGCAACACTACCAGGAAATAATAAATAAAACACTGAAAACTGCATACAAGAAATTTGATCTCTTTGTGGTCCAGAAGAAAAAAAACAAGCCCTCGATCTATTAGTACGGCTCGGCTGAATGTATTGCTACACTTACACCTGCCGCCTATCAACGCGATAGTCTTTCGCAGATCTTACTACCTTATGGTATGAGATACCTTATCTTGAGGTGGGCTTCGTACTTATATGCTTTCAGCACTTATCCCCTCCAGACATGGCTACCCAGTGTTTGCCACTGGCGTGACAACTGGTACACCAGAGGTCTGTACTTCCCGGTCCTCTCGTACTAAGGAAGTCTCCTCTCAAGTATCTTGCGGGTATGCCGGATATGGACCGAACTGTCTCACGACGTTCTGAACCCAGCTCACGTGCCGCTTTAATGGGCGAACAGCCCAACCCTTGGGACGTACTACCGCCCCAGGATGCGACGAGCCGACATCGAGGTGCCAAACCTCGCCGTCGATGTGGACTCTTGGGCGAGATCAGCCTGTTATCCCTATGGTAACTTTTATCCGTTGAGCGATGGCCCTTCCATGCGGAACCACCGGATCACTAAAGCCTACTTTCGTACCAGCTCGACATGTCTGTCTCGCTGTCAAGCTCCCTTATGCTTTTGCACTCATCGGTTGATTTCCGACCAACCTGAGGGAACCATTGCGCACCTCCGTTACTTTTTAGGAGGTGACCGCCCCAGTCAAACTGCCCGACAGGAACTTTCCCGGTACCGGATAACGGTACTCGGTTAGAACGCAGGTGTAAGAAAATTGGTATTTCACTGTTGACTCCACCTCACCCAAAAGCAAGGTTTCAAAGTCTCCCAACTATGCTACGTATCCAACGCCCGCGGCCAATTCCAGCCTACAGTAAAGCTCAATAGGGTCTTTCTGTCCAGGCACACCAAATCCGCATCTTCACAGATAATTCTATTTCGCCGAGTCCCTCTCCGAGACAGTACCCCTATCGTTACGCCATTCGTGCGGGTCGGAACTTACCCGACAAGGAATTTCGCTACCTTAGGACCGTTATAGTTACGGCCGCCGTTCACTGGGGCTTGGGTCGCTAGCTTTGGATTGCTCCTAACCAACTTCCGTGACCTTCCAGCACTGGGCAGGCGTCAGCCCCTATACATCCACTTGCGTGTTAGCAGAGACCTGTGTTTTTGTTAAACAGTCGTAGGGATCTGCTCTGTGCCACTGTACGATGCTCAAGGAAGTTAACTCCTCTTACAAAGTACAGTCTCTCTTCTTGCGAACTTACGAGAGCATTTTGCCGAGTTCCTTAGAGAGAGTTATCTCGCGCACCTTAGTATGTTCTACCAGCCTACCTGTGTCGGTTTCTGGTACGGGTACCAAATAATCTTAGTACACTGTTTTTCTTGTTAGCGTGGTATCGATTGCTTCTTGTCCTTAGACAATCACCATAACATCTCAGGTCATAACGCCACTCCGGATTTGCCTAGAGTGACTACCTACATGCGTGGAGCGGAATCCATTAACCGCCACAACCTAACCTTCTACTTCTCAATATACCTATAACGATTACCTAGTAGTGCAGGAATATCAACCTGCTGTCCATCGCCTACGCTTTTCAGCCTCAGCTTAGGTCCCGACTAACCCCACGCGGACGAACCTTCCGTGGGAACCCTCAGGCTTTCGGTGGGAAAGATTCTCACTTTCCTTTTCGCTACTCAAGCCGACATTCTCACTTGTATTTTGTCCACCAGGCTTTACAACCTGGCTTCAGCCTACTATACAACGCTCCCCTACCGCTTAATACAAAATGTAATAAACCCACAACTTCGGTGTAATGCTTTAGCCCCGGACATTTTCGGCGCAGAATCACTTGACCAGTGAGCTGTTACGCACTCTTTAAAGGGTGGCTGCTTCTAAGCCAACCTCCTGGCTGTCTAAGTAACTCCACCTCCTTTGTCACTTAGCATTAACTTGGGGACCTTAGATGGTGGTCTGGGCTGTTTCCCTCTTGACAATGGAACTTATCTCTCACTGTCTCAGTGCCAACTATCACTTTAATGGCATTCGGAGTTTAACTCGATTCGGTATGGTTATTCACCACCCTTACCGAACTAGTGCTCTACCTCCACAAAGCTTTAAGTTGACCCTGTACCTCAATACATTTCGGGGAGAACCAGCTAGCTCTTGGTTCGATTGGCATTTCACCCCTAACCACAACTCATCCAGTAGTTTTTCAACACTAATTGGTTCGGTCCTCCACGCAATGTTACTTGCGCTTCAACCTGGTCATGGTTAGATCACCAAGGTTCGGGTCTAATATGTCTAATAAAATCGCCCTGTTCAGACTCGCTTTCGCTGTGGCTCCGGATATTACTCCTTAACCAAACTAGACACACTAACTCGCCGGCTCATTCTTCAACAGGCACGCTATCACTACTATATGCAAGCACATAATAGCTCTAACTGCTTGTAAGCATACGGTTTCATGTTCTGTTTCACTCCCCTCCCGGGGTTCTTTTCACCTTTCCATCGCTGTACTTGTACGCTATCGGTCACCAGTCAGTATTTAGCCTTACCAAGATGGTCCTGGTAGCTTCAATCAGGGTTTCACGTGCCCCGATTTACTCAGGATACTGCTCGTCTTGCTTAGTTGTTGTTTACAGGACTATCACCTTCTGTGGTCAAGCTTTCCAACTTTGTTCAACTAACTTTGCAAGTACTAAATGCAGTCCTACAACCCCAATTAGCATGCTAATTGGTTTAGGCTGTTCCCATTTCACTCGCCGCTACTTTGGGAATCACTGATTTGTTTTCTTTTCTTCCAGTTACTAAGATGTTTCAATTCACTGAATTACCTTCACTAACCTATTGATTCAGTTAGAGATTCCTCCATTTGCATGGAGGAGGGTTTCCCCATTCGGACACCTGCGGGTCGTAGCTCGTTAGCAGCTCACCGCAGTTTTTCGTAGCTTACTACGTCCTTCATCGGCTGCTGGTGCCAAGGTATCCACCGTATGCCCTTTGTAGCTTGTTATTTTATTCTTGTTTCGCAAAACAATTTTCATTGCTTTATTTGCAAGAAATAATTTATTCTTCTGGACTACAAAGAGATCACAATGATTTACAAAATAGGGATAACCCTATCCTGTATTCATCATATGTATTCTCAATATATTCTCTTTCTATACTCGGAATCTACCTGTGTAAATGCCAAATTGGTATTCATTTTTTAAATAACAAATTATGGCATTCTCATTAATCATTTACTTGTATGCAGTTTTCAGGATTCTGGTTTTCAGTACAAACTCACATATAAAAAATAAGTGTGCTTGTATGAAATATAGGCCATATAAAGTCAGAAGAAAAAACAAAAAATTTTTCAAGTCTTTGATTTTTCTTCTCTTTTTAATTAGCCCCTATCAGTAATTCTAATAGGGAAATTAAATGGCGGATAATAATGCTATCAGTGAGGTATCTCATGGTCAAGGAATTGTTTTAAATTGGTTTTATATGCCTTTATTAATACAAATAGAACTGGTTTAAAAGGCTTTCTAACAGGCTTATTATTACTAAATACTGTATTTAAGCAATTTTAGTGAAATTAATGTTTTCTCAATAATTTAAATCCAAAGAATTTAGGTCTGTTTGTTTTTTACTACTTTTTCCCCGATCTAAAAATCCCATCAATCATTCTCCAGCACAATATATCTGTGAGTCTATCACTGTCTCTAACAACAATTTCTCTAAACTCTGCTTTTTCTTCAGGAGTAAGTCCCAATCCTCTTCTCAGTTTTATTTCAAGCTCCTGAGCGCGTGGGTTGTCTGGGAAATTAGCTTTTGCATGAGCTTCAAAAGATACTGAAGGAGTTGTATCTGAATCTTCTCCTTTTCTTATTTTCAATCTTGTTTTAGGAGTATTAATACTAACAGCTAATGGCTGCTCAGTTCCAGTCTTTCTAATAGGAAGTGCTGACATAATAAATCAAATTGTTTTAGTAATTGAAATAATTCAAGCATACTAATTAAATTAAATCAATGTGTTGTAATTTGTTAATTTCGCTAATAATTTTTCCAGCAGTATTAGGGTCTTCCAGCAGGTTGAAATTCTTGAGCATATTGAACTTGCCTTTGAATACGACCGATTATAGGTGCAACTTCACCAGCTAACTCAGGCTGACGATTTACTCTACCTTGTAGTGTACCAATATTTAACTGCCCATTCACTATAATATTCTGAAAGTAATCTCTGGTATTAGCTGGTGGTGCAAAGCCTATTTTTTGTGTAGCTCTCAGGAAAGTAAGATTACGATTTATTAGTTCTTCATTTGGTGTTTGATTCATTAATTCTCGTTGTATTGTTTGAAAAGAACCTGTTCTAAGTCCGCGAAGAGTTCCACTAATATTTATTGTTGGAATTATTGAGCCAGTTATAAGATCTAAAACAAACATTTTACTCCTTTATATAATTCAATCTAAAATTTACAAAGCTCTTTATATAGCCTATTTGACAGTCATGGATTAGTTGTTTTGTCTGGTTTTAAATTAAATATTTTTCATAATTCATTGAAAATTAAAATCAGGTTAAGTTGAAATATGGTTTTGCTGTTTAATCTCACCAAAAGTTTTTGCAATGAGTGATGTTATATAAAAAGGCTTTTTGATAAATACCAGAAAAACAGATATTGGCAGAAGTAAAACTAAAACAAAAAGTTTTAACCATAAAAATATTGAGATGTTAAATATTTTTGTATCAAGAAATATCTTTCTAACAAACCCTGGCATTTTGTTTGCTATAAATCCTTCAAAACCAAGAACTGGTTTTTTATTTCTGTTATAAATTCTTCCTGAGTTTTTTATAAGACTTAGTGATTTGCCCAGCTTAAAATACCACTTGTGGAGGTAAGCAGGATTTAATCTATCTGGAATCACTGGATGATACAGTACTGAATAAGGCCAATAAAGGATTTTGTAGCCATTAATCATGGCATACCAGAAAAACTCAGTATCTTCACATACGCCACTTTGACCTGCACCGAGATCATCCCTGAATGGTCCAAGTTTTTCAAAGACCTCTTTCTTAGCCACAAAGCAGGCGCCAATTGGATTCTTTGCAATCCTGTTTGGGTATTGGAGGGTTTCAATTCCTAAATCATGAATAGGGATAAAACTCTGAATTAAATTAAAGGGTTTTTTAAAATTTAACCAGTAGGGTTTTTTAAACTTTGGATTTTTAATTTTCATTTCATCCCAGTCAGGAAGTATGCGGAATCCATACATATGGAATTCGGGATATTCATGTATGCCTATTAAAGTATTGTTTATAAAATCATTTGGAATAAGCACATCATCATCTATGAATAAAAGGTAAGAACCTTTTGAGCATAAAATACCTGTATTTCTTGCATTAGCGAGACCAGTTTTAGGTTCAAAAATATAATTTATTTTTAAGTTACTGCCTTCACAAAATGCATATGCAACTTCTTTTGTGTTGTCATCTGAGTTATTATCAACTATGACAATTTCCCACTTCAGGTTTTCAATGCCACTTTGTGAACCAAGGCACTGAATAATAGTTGAGAGTTGTTTAGCCCTGTTGCGGGTACTAACTATGGCGGATAATTCAATTTGTTGTTTTGAGGATTCCATAAAAAATGAGCTTTTTAAGCTTGATACCTATAATTATTCTCTTCCAAAAGAGTTAATTGCACAATATCCAGCTCAAAAGAGAGATGAATCCAGATTACTTTGCTATTCAAAGACAAGCTCGAAAATTACACATCATGTATTCCGCGATTTGCAACATATGCTAACCAAGAATGATGTACTTGTTTTAAACAATACAAAAGTAATTCCTGCAAGATTTTTTGCAGAGACAGACAATAGAAAAGAGGTTGAAATATTACTTGTCAGTGCAGTAAGTTCTGATAATTTGACATGGAAAGTTTTAGCAAGCCCGAAGAAGTATTTGAAGAATAACTCATATGTTGATGTGAACTCAGGCATTTTAATTGAAATAATTGATCCCGAAACAATAAGATTTAAAAGTCATGATGATCTAAAGTTTGTACTGGAGAAAGCTGGCAAAATGCCTCTTCCTCCTTATATAAAAAGAGATTCTGAAGAGCTGGATATAAATCGCTATCAGACAGTGTTTGCAAAAGAACCAGGTGCAGTTGCAGCTCCTACTGCAGCATTGCATTTCACAGAAGAACTTCTGGAGAAAATTAAACAAAAAGGAGTTGAGGTCTTATTTGTAACCCTTCATGTTGGTCCTGGTACCTTTCTTCCTATTAGAACAGAAGATATTAGTCAGCACAGTCTTATGTCTGAATACTTTAATATTTCTGAAGAAATATGGAATAAAATCCAGAATGCAAAAAAATCAGGGAAAAGGATTATTGCATGTGGAACTACAGTTGCTAGAACACTGGAATATGCTGCCATGACCGGGAAGATCCACGGCCTAAATAATTTATTTATAAAGCCAGATTTTAAATTTCAAATAGTTGATTCTTTAATTACAAATTTTCATCTTCCAAAAACAACCCTGTTAGTTCTGGTTAGTGCATTTATGGACTGGAAAAATGTCAAATTAATTTATGAAGAAGCAATTAAAGAAAAATACAGATTCTTTAGCTATGGCGATGCTATGTTTATAAATTAGATTTAATCTTTATTGCTCTTTCTAATGTGTGATTCGTTTTTAACATTTTAATTTATAACAGGATATAGAATGTTTTGAGTTTAATGTTTTAAATAATTACTCAGTTATGTCGATGGTAATTAAAATAAACTAATTAATTAGAGAAGGTTTTGACCGATTCATTCCGCAAAACCTGAATTGTGGAGGATTTGGTTTACCAGGAGTAGTATGGAAAGGTGGCGCAGCGAATTATGAGCAAGCCACCTGAGTAAAAAAATATTTGAGAATTAAATTAATTAATTTATGCGAGTTCATGAAGCAACAATACCAGTAGGGATACCTGCAACAGGCGGTTCAGCAAATATGGTTCCGCCTTCAAATGGTGATGGTCAGTTAGCTGGTGATGCTACAATTCCTGCCACTACCAAAAGAAGAAATGCACCGGATTTAAATCCAGCACTTGCAGGGGTATTAAGTTACACAGGATTTACTACAACTGTAGGAGGTGAAAATAAATCATTTATTGTTAATGCAACCCCAAATATTAATGAGGTGGCTACTTCTACTCAAACATTTTTTAGTGATGCTGAGGTAGCACCTAAGTCTGAAACAACAATTAAATTTATTCCTTATGCTAATCCAACACCAGGTCAGACAAAAGTTCATATTAGAGGTAAAGGCTCTGGTGATGATGCTTATGTAACTGTTACATATATTCCAGAAACAATTCCAAAACCTGTAGAAACTCCTAGAGCTGAAATAAAACTAAAAGGCATTAGTCCTGCTTTGCTTAAAAAAGCCAGGCTTGTAGTAAATGAAATTAAAGAAGAGTGGAATACTGCACAGGATTTAAAAAGAAAATATAGGGCAATTAACAGAAGTTATCGTGCAGAGTTAAAAAGCTCATTTAAATATAAGGTGAAAGCACCTGAAGGTGGTTTTTCAGCAACAAAGAAAACAAAAATCAGGTACAAGCAAACTGAAGAAAAGACACAGCTTAGAAAATTACTTCTGGAGGTAAAACAGCAGTGTCAGGATCATCCTTTTGGAAGCATTTATGGAAAAAATTCAACTGTTTCAGGTGAGTCATTAAAAGGAGTATATGACCAGAAAATTGATGCTCTTATTACAGATGGAAGAATAGATGAAGAACTAAGAGATGATAAGAATTTTGAAGCATTGGTTACATATCTATGTATAAAATCTGGTCTTAATAAGAGAGGATTTTTAAAAGCTGCACCACATGGTTTTTTAAACCATGATGATCCGGACCTGGTGAAAAAAATTGAAACAATTGGAAAATATTTTGTAGTTGATTTGCTTGGGCTGGATACAGCACGAAAGGTTGAGGATTTTAGTGGATGGACCAATGCTTTTGTTAAAGCAGGATTACAAAAATACAGTAAATTAATTTCTGTGCCTGAACTGTTGAAGATTATTCAGCCCGGATACCTAGACGGATCAAACCCACCTATACGAGAAGCTAAAATAGCTTATCCTGGTAAGTGGCAGTCTGATGATTCAGCTGACATGCCTCGAATAAAAACACTGGCTGAAAGAACTGTAAAGGATGCAGTTTATGCCCAAGGAGTAATAAATCCTGATAACACAATAAATGTAGAAAAATTTATTGATGTTGACTGGACTGACGTATTCTGGAAACAGGAATATGGCTTAAGAGGAGGACTTGGTATATGTGAGTTTCTTGATGGGACACTGGGGGCACTTGAACTTGCAGTTCCAGGGGTTTTTGATTTTTTCCCTAAACACAGATTTAAATATTCCGGGAAATGGGACGATAAAAATAAATTAACTGTTATAGATGAAACTACTAAATATATTGTTGAGAAGAAATTGAAACTTATAGATGAAGTTGGGAATATAAATCTGGAAGGATTAAAAGCTATAAAAGACTGGAGTGTTCAGTATAACGATGAATGTACAGGATGTCTGAGACGTTCTGGTGTTGGTACTGCTTATGATGCGCTGAAACGAGTCTATCCTCAGCATTTTGGCTGGGAAGTTGGAAAGATAGCACCTGGTGATATAAGGTTCTCCGGTATGTGGGATGGAGAAGCAGGAAGAAGGCTATTCCAGTTAAGATTTGCACGAAGCATTTATACTATATTCGAGAAACTAAAAGAACAAAAAGTTGAGGGGTTTGAAGATCACGGAGTAGAGTTCCATCCTCATCTTGGGGTTCCACTCAGACTTCCAAGAAAAGATTTTATAAATTTGAAAAATTATTATATGTCACATGCTATTCAGTGGCATGATCACTTTGTAGCATTTGGATTAACAGGGGGATTCTCTGATGTAGCAAAATCAATTGAAAATGCATTTATAATACTTTTTGGAGAGAAAAATTCAAAGACAGAATGCTTTGGTAGTTCTCATATTCAGATTAATGATGTAGTTGACAGACATCCTACAAGAACCGCACTGATTGTTTCACTTTTAAGGGATGTCGACACTGAATTTAAACCAGATAATATTAAAATAACGGGCTTAAGGGAAAAAGGATATGAAGAGCATGCGACAGGTATTGAAGGGACCTGCCTGGAACCTTTACTGGCACACAGACCGCAAAGCAATATTCTTGAACAGACAGATGCATTATATGAGGCACTTGCTGCTGCTGTTTTGCCATCACCTACCTCTGATAAAGAAACCAGAGAAAAAGACAGATGCACTGCTCTTGAAAAAATATTGATTGCAAAATATCCATCTGGGGTAAATAAAGGACAATTAATTTTATCTGATAGAAAGCTAAGTCATTTTTTAAGGACGATAAGGGATGTGGTTATAGATGAAACAAATCTGGATGATGAATTAAAATCCCAGTTAAAAGATTCTATTAATGAGGTAAGGAAAATTAAAAGACCAGGTGGAAACCCGAGAGAACTGCTTTTATCTGCATGTGAAACAGATAAAAAATACAGTATGCGGACAAATGTGCTTGGGATTTTAAATTCTATTGTTGAACTTGTTTTTGAAGCTGTTACTGTACATGAAATTAGATACCAAAGAATATACGGGCAGTACTCAGAACATTTTGACAGAATTGTTGCTGGTATTGATATTACAGAAGATAAGATTGAGGATGAACCAGTAGCTGATATTGAAGAATCTGCTGAAGAGGCAGTAGTTGTTGATGAAGCAGAACCGGAAAAGAAACCTGATCCATTTGATGACTCGGATGATTCAGAAGTACTTGGAAAAGACTGGGAAGAAGTTTTAATTGAAACAAGAAAAATCTGCGAAGGGAGAATAGAAGAAAAGCCGGAAATTTTAAGAGCCTTAGTAGAAACTTCTAAAGATAGAACTCAGAGTAGAAAGCACACAATGGATTTATTGCGTAGAGCTGATACAGGTGATTTACTTGTACAGATTCGCATGCTGCGTCAGATCTATGAACGATCAAAAATGCGCCATCATGAAAGATTTGATTATGGTTCTTTAAGAGCAAAACCACTTAATTACACGCATATAGATTCAATAATTGATGAGACAGGAAATATTATAGATTTAACTAGGATAGATAATGAGCTGTTTACGTTGCTGCCTGATTATTGGCCTATAAGAAAAAATGAACCAGAAGCAATTCCTGTCTTGTACTGTAATAATGTCTTATATGTTGCAGTACCTGATGTGCTTAAAGCTGGTGAAAATGATGCTCAATCTCCTCTAGGGAAACTAAGATCTTATTTGGATCAAAACATTAAAGACTGTGATTATGAAATTAGGTTTGTAAATCCCGGGAGCTGGGCAAATCTAAAAAGTCTTTTTATTCCTAACTATAGTTATAAGCAGATAATTGGTGACAGAGTACCATTGAAACAATTTATAGGACAAGCGGAAGAAGACATTATAGTTGAAAACATTGCAGCATTAAGGAGGGCTGCTCTTAGATAAGTTGCAATTTAAAAAATGAGTGATCTTTTAAAGGGTAAAAAAATACTTGTTTTTGGCACCGGGGCTGTAGGTGGTTACTATGGCGGAGTGCTTTTAAAAGCTGGATTTGACGTTACTTTTATTGCTCGTGGTGAGAATTATCGTGTATTGAAAGAAAATGGACTAACTTTAATAATAGAAGGAAAAAAGGAAATACTCCCTGTTAAGGTTTTTCAGAATGCTTCAGAGCTTGGCAGATTTGATTATATTTTTATATGTGTAAAATCAAAAGATACTAAGCAGGCTGCAGTTAGTATAAAATCCTCCATCGGACCAAATACTACTATTGTTTCTTTTCAGAATGGTGTTGAAAATGAGGACATAATAGCTGGAATTGTTGGAAAAGAACATGTCTTAGGCGGACTTGTTTTTGTGGCATCCAGAATGGTGAAACCTGGTGTAATAGAGCAGTTTGGATATAACGGCGGGATGATTGGTGAATTATATAAAAATGAAGTGACAGAAAGAGTAATTAATCTTCAGAAGATAATGAGAGAGTCTGAAGTTGATTGTAAGATTGCAGATGATATGAGAGGTGAACTCTGGAATAAATTAGTCTGGAATGCAGCATTTAATTCAATCAGTGTTTTAACAGGGAAAACAGTAGATAAGATACTTGAAGAAAACCTTGAGCAGGTAAAGAATATTATGTGTGAAGTCAGGGATGTTGCACTGGCTCATGGTATAAGAATCAGACCAGATACGGTTGAGTTTAATATTAAAAGATCAAAAGGTTTCCCAGGGTTTAAAACCTCTACACTGCAGGACTATGAACAAGGTAAACCAATTGAACTTGAGGAGCTCGTAGGAGTAGTTATAGGAAAAGCAAAAGAAAAAAATGTGCAACTTTCTGAAATGCCTGATATATATAAAAGGCTAAAAGAAAAAATAGGTGCAGGGGTTTAATTATATAGATAAGGTTCTAAAGTAGTTGTGATTTCTTTGTTTCTTAGTTTTTTAAGAGCACTTGCCTGAAGTTGCCTTGCTCTGCCATAACTTATTCCCAGAGATTCTCCTACCTCTCTTAAAGTATATTTTGCGCCATCATTTAGTCCATATCTTAATTCAATAACGTCTTTTTCATTCTTATTAAGATGGGCAAGAGTGTCTTCAATTTTAAATTTCAGATCTTTAGTTGTCATTTCATCATACGTGCTGTTTATAAATTTGTCTTCTATTACTTCCTGTAGTTCAAATGTTTCATCAGTTCCTATTAGTGAGTCTGTTGACACTGGTATCCTGGTTGCATTAATCATATTCTGCAGTTCTTCAATATTTGTGTCGAGGTATTGTGCAATTTCTTCTTCTTTTGGCTCTCTGCCTATTGCCTGGGAAATAACTCTGACAGCTTTTTTAAGTTTGTTTATATATTCAGAAACATGCACAGGTACTCTAATTGTCCTTGATTTATCTGCTAGTGCCCTGGTTATTGCCTGCCTGATCCACCATGTAGCATAAGTAGAGAATTTAAATCCTTTGGTCGGATCAAATTTTTCAGCCCCTTTTATTAACCCAAGATTCCCTTCCTGAATCAGATCCAGAAAAGAAAGACCATGGTTCATGTATCTTTTTGCAATTGATACAACTAGCCTGAGATTCCTTTTCACAAGTTCTCTTTTTGCGTTCAGATCACCTTTTCTTACTTTTTTTGCAAGCTTAATTTCTTCTTCTTGTGATAGCAGAGATATTGAGCTTAATTGCTTTAGATAGAGTTTTATTGAATCAGTATCTTCTATATAAGGCTGTTTTTTGTTTTCATTACCTTCAAAATTTTCTGCCTGAATTTCAATATCACAGAATGGATTTGAATAAAATTCATTTATTTCTTTTTTTGGTTTTTTAAAACTTGTCTTCATAACTAAATAAACTGCCTTCTAAGCTGATTATTCCTAAAACATAGCCTTCAGATTAACAATTTAATTTTTAATTAAGGAATTAGATGCTTTTTATACCTTGTTTTATTATATTTTGAAATTCTTAAGACAATGATAACACTAAATGTATTTACTGATAATTTTTAAATTAAAAAAGCAGTCTGAATAAAAGAAACCGCTTATTAAATTTTTTGGTAAGCTTTTGAAGATTTTCACTCGTTTCTCTTGCTTTTTCTACTGTAACTTTAATGTTGTCCTTAAATTCTTTATCTGCAACAATCCCATTTAACTCACCGGTTAATTTGTCCAGCTTTTCAGAAAGCGAATTTAAATTTGATACTGTCTTTGGGAGTTCAAGCTCTTCCTGTGTTTGTCTTAGATCTTTTATAAAATTTGAAAGTTCTTTTGAGGTTTCATTAGCTGTCTGACCAATCTGAAGAACATCTTTTGCTAACCCTTCTTCATCAAGGATTTTTGCTACCTGGGTTGTAATTGTGCTTAGAGATGAGGTAGTTGTTTTTAAGTCTTTTCTTACCTGTTCATCTCCAATAATTTTATTTATATTTTCACCAACCTGTACAACACTGGAGGATAAGAGATTTGAACTGGTAGCTAATTGTTCTAGTCTTTCACTGGTGCTGCTTAAAAGCGTACTTGCATTATCAACGAGGCCATTTACACTTTTAACTACTTCTCTTACATCCTGAATTGTTGCAATTAAAAGTTCAACATCTTCATCCTGCAGGAGTTTATTTACTTTTTGAATTGCTTCCCTGAATGCTTCGGCAGATTCTATATTAGCTCTGAGGAATCTTTCAAAACGAATAGGCTCACGTGTTATAAAAACAGGTTTGAAATCACTATCAATTGCTTTTCTTGTAATTGTCGGAACTATTTCTACATAATGCTCTCCGATTAATCCTGAAGTAACTATACTTACCTCAGATAGAGGACCAAATGGAACATCTTTTTTTGTAATCACAATGGTTATTTCAACATGATTTCTGCTTTCTTTAAGCTTCTGTTGCTGGTAAGCTAATCCCTGCTTGATATGTACTTCTGCTCCATCTTTTAATATGGAAATTTCACTTTTTAATTTTTCTGCTTCTTTTGGATCTTTTGTTTTATCAAGTTTTTGTTTTAATTCATCTGCTTTTTTAAGCTCACTGTTTCCTTTTTCAAAAAGCTCATTTATTTGATTTGTTATGCTAATGTTAGTTTTCAGGATAGGTTTTATACTTTCAACAACCCCAATCCTTAAGCCGCTCCATCTGACTATTGCACCTTCTTCAAGCCCACTTACATCCTCAAAATAAAGATGTATTTTTTGAAGGTTCTGAAGCTTATAACCTTTTAGCCAGAAGAGACTAAATATAAATATAGACAATGCAATGAGAGTTATTATAGATACTTTTGTAAGATCTTCCTGTTTAGACATAATTTTTTTTTACGCTTCGTCGCATCTTCGTTGGTTATATTTTATAAGGAACTACGATGACTCCTCAGCTATTTCTCTACATTACTTTACGATGCGAGGATTTTCAAGTCAGAAAATCCTCGCTAGGACTTACTAATAAATGCTAGAATTATTTGGTCTTTTCTTGATTCTAGAGCAATTAAATTATGATGTCTAACAATAAATGTTCCATTTCTCCCCATGGCGGTACTTTAATTAATTGTTTTTCTGATAATTTAGACGGGTTATCCCAGGAAGCAAACAAATTAACCAGCATTACTGTTACAAAAAGGGTTCTTTGTGATTTAGAAATGCTTGCAATTGGTGCATTCAGTCCTTTAAAAGGATTTACTGGTGAAAAGGATTACAAATCAATACTTGAAAGCATGAGACTTTCTAGCGGGCTTATATGGCCTGTGCCAATTACCTTACAGGTAAATGAAGAAACTTACAATAACATTAAAAATAAAAATAAAATTGTGCTTAAAAATGAAAAAGGAGAGTCTGTTGCTGTACTGTCAATTACTGAAATATATAAGGCTGACCTTGAAAAAGAAGCACTCTCAGTATTTAAAACAAATGAACTAAAACACCCTGGGGTAAAGTATCTGTTTGAATCGGGGAATTATTGTATAGCTGGAGAAGTAAAAGTTTTAAAACATACATATGATGAGTTCACTGAGTATAACACTGGCTGTGAAGGTACAAGAAAAGCTTTTAAAGAAAAAGGCTGGAAAAGAATAGTTGCATTTCAGACCAGAAATCCTGTTCACAGAGCACATGAATATCTTTTAAAAGTTGCGCTTGAAACAGTTGATGGGCTTTTACTGCATCCTACAATGGGTGAAACAAAAGATGATGACATCCCTGCTGATATTAGAATGAAATGTTACAGGGAAATACTTGATAAATATTTTCCTAAAAACAGGACTATGCTTGTGGTGATGCCAGCCAGCATGAGATATGCAGGTCCAAAAGAAGCAATTCTTCATGCAATCATCAGGAAGAATTATGGCTGCACACATTTTATTGTAGGGAGGGATCATGCCGGAGTGGGCAATTATTATGGTACTTATGATGCCCAGAAGATATTTGATGAATTTAAGCCTGAAGAGATTGGGATAACACCTATTTTCTTTGAACACAGCTTTTATTGCAGAGCATGTAATTCAATGGCATCTTATAAAACGTGTCCGCATGATTCATCTGAACATCTTATATTAAGTGGTACAAAGGTAAGGGAAATGCTTAAAGCAGGTCAGATTCTTCCTGAAGAGTTTACAAGACCTGAAATTGCAAAGATACTTATTGAGAGTATGAAAGAAAAAGTAAAAACATAAAAATGAAATGGATATTCTTGAAGAAATTGTTTCTTATAAAAGACTTGAAGTAGAAAAGAACAAAGACAAGCTACCTCTTGAAAAACTAAAGAAAGCTAAAAGAAGCTATGCAGAAAATCAGTTTGTAAAAACAATCAAATTAAAAGCTGACAAAAAACAAATTGCATTAATTGCAGAAGTAAAAAAAGCTTCTCCATCAAAAGGTATTATACGGGAGAATTTTAATCATATAGAAATTGCCAGATCTTATAAAAAAGGTGGTGCAAGCTGCCTTTCTGTTTTAACTGATGAAAAATATTTTAAGGGAAATTTACAATTTATCAGTGAAATTAAAAAAGAAGTAAATCTTCCTGTCTTACGAAAAGATTTTATTATTGATCCTTATCAGATATATGAATCTGTTTATAATCAGGCAGATTGTATTTTGCTTATTGTAAGTGCATTAGAAAAAGATATGTTGAAAAGGTTATTTGAAATGTCATGTGAAAATGAAATTAACACATTGATTGAAATTCATAATGAGAAAGAAATGGAGACAGCATTAGATGTCATAGAAGTCCATAGAGACTTGTCCCTACTGGGCATTAATAATCGGAATTTAAAAACCTTTGAAACAGATTTAAACACAACAAAAAACCTTGTTGCAAAATATAAACGTGATCTTCAGAATAAAATTGTAGTAAGTGAATCAGGAATATTTACAAATGACGATATTAAATCATTAGTTGAATACAATGTTTTTACGTTTTTAGTGGGTGAGAGCTTAATGAGAGAAGAAAATATTGAAAATGCTACAAAAAAACTTCTTATGACTAAATCTCCCTGATTAATGAAGAACCAATAATCCCCATTTTTCTTGCACTTTCATAGAGTTGATTTACTGTCCATTTCCTTGCATAAGAGGGTAATTCTATTGGGAGGGAATCAAATATCCTTTCAAGGGTATTTCCGCTAACTTCAGAATGAACAAGCTGTTCTCTTGCAAAAAAACAAGCTCTTGCAATCTGATCACGTTCAGTTACTTTTCTTAGTAAGGCATCCTTTCGCCTTTCCTCCTGTTTTGCTTTTACATCAGTTTCAATTCTTTTTCTAACATCAGATTCTACTCTGGTCCAGTTTGTGGTTATGTCTCTGTTTACAGTGCTTACAGTTCTCTGAGCTACCTGTTCAGGCATATCACTTGTTAAAATAACATCTGGATCCCCTAGCCTTGCCTGTACTTGCTTTTCAACCTGTTCTCTTAAAGTCGTTTCTACATATGGTTTTGGATATTGTTGCAGATTAGGAGGAATATTTCTTGAAAGATCAGTATAGGCTCTATCAGTCATTTCATTAAAAATAATAATTCTCCATTGATCTACACTTGTGGTAGGAAATCTGAAGGCAGGAGTAGCACTTCCTATGCATGCAACAAGTTGTTTTGCAAGAGGTGTAGTGATCTGAACTTGCCCAGATACGCCTAAAGTTCCTCCTGCAATTGCAGCAACAGTGCTCAGCCTGTTAAGAACAGGTAAAACAAAAAAACCTCCAGTTGAGCTAAGAAATCCTCTTCGACTAACTCCATTAAAACCCAAATTTTTACCTTTACTTATTTATTATTCTTAAAATTAAAACACTTAAAAAATACAATGCAATTAGTATACCACTGACAATACTCATATTAAAAGGATCAGGAGTGGGTGTAAGTACTGCACCAAGAACAACACTGAGAAAAATAGCATATCTCCATTTATTCATCAGCATGGAGGAGTTAACTATACCAACACCACTAAGCGTAAGGATAATTATTGGAAGCAAAAATGTAAATCCACATATTGCCATGACAAGCAATACAAAAGATGTGTAATTTTCAATACTGATGCTTGTTGATATTACATCTTTTCCAAAACCAAAAAGAAAATCAAGCATTGAATTAACAACAAAACAATAAGCAAAAACAGAGCCAATAAGGAATAAAATAGGTGAACCAACAAGTATAGGAATTGCAATCTTTTTTTCTTTTAAAGTTAATCCAGGTAATATAAATGTTCCAAGTTGCCAGAGGAGAACAGGAGAAGACAATAAGATACCCAGAAATGTTGCTACCCTGAAGCATGTAAAAAAGAATTCACCAGGTTTAATCTGAAAAAACAATGTATCACTTGGAGCAATGCTGGTTAATGCATAAATAAATTGCCTGCTAAATAAGAATCCTATTGCAATCCCTAACATTATAGATATGCTGCAGATTATTATTCTATTCCTTAATTCATTTAAATGTTCTCCAAGCGGCATAGAATGAGCATTTTCAGTGTTCTGTAGAGGTTTCTCCGGATATAATTCTAATTCTTTTGTTGATGTAGGTTTCATTTTTAAAACTTAACTAAATTAAAAGCACCAGATCATCTCTGTGAATGACTGTTTCTCCATAGGTATAACCAAGCACTTTTTCTATATCATTGCTCTTTAAACCTTTTATTCTTTCCAGTTCTGAACTTCCGTAATTTGTAATTCCTTTTGCAAAAGGTTGGTTTTCGTCAGTATTTAGAACATCGATTGCAGAACCCCTTTGAAAATCTCCTGTTATTTTTTTTATTCCTGCAGGTAAAAGACTTTTTCCTGTATTTAATATTGCATTTTTTGCACCAGCATCTACAATTACTTTTCCTGAAGATACCAGACTGTGTGTAATCCAACTTTTTCTTTTTTCAGCTTTTGTTGAATGCGCGAGGAAAACAGTTCCGATTTGTTTGCCGTCAGTAAGCTCAGGGATTAACTCAACTTTTTTGCCATGAATAATATGTGTTTTTATCCCGACTGAAGTTGCAAGTTTTGCAGCCTGGATTTTTGAAGCCATTCCACCGCTGCTGAATCTGCTTCCTGTACCGGAAGCCATTTTTTCAATCTCAGGAGTAATTTTTTCTATAGTTTGTATTAATTTTGCGTTTTTGTTTTCCTTTGGATTGCTGTCATATAAGCCTTCTTCGTCTGTGAGAATTATAAGTCTGTCTGCGGAGATTAAATCACTTACCATTGCACTAAGCATGTCATTATCACCAAATCTGATTTCTTCGCTTGCAACAGCATCATTTTCATTTATTATTGGCAGCACATCCATATCCAGAAGCTCCAGTATTGTTTCTCTGGCATTTATGTAGGTTTCTCTTTGTACAAATCCTTCTCTTGTCAGAAGAATCTGAGCTATAGGAATACCCAGTCCTGAGAAATATTTTTCATAAGTCTGCATTAAAAGTGCCTGACCAATTGCAGCGGCAGCTTGTTTTCCCAATATTGTGTTTGGTTTTTTTGAAAGATTTAATTTTTTTACACCAAGTGCTACTGCACCTGATGTGACAAGAATTAGTTTATTACCCTGTTTTCTTAGTCTGGAGATGACGTCAGATAGGTTTTCAATAACAGATGTGTTTATACCCTTGTCAGAATCTGTTGGTGTCAGGGTTGTTGTACCAATTTTGATTATGATTATTTCTTTGATTTTTGTCATTCAGCTTTCTATTTTCTCATAACTTTGTGTAGGTTAAGATATGAAATATTGAGATTTAGTTCTTATATGTCATATAATGTGAATCAATAGTTCAATATAGGAGTGTTCAGGATAGGACCAGCGGTTGTTATTCCATCATTTGTGTTTGCATATATTTTTAGTATTAGCAGTTAATTGAAAATAGGGATGTAAAAAAATGACAGTAAATAAAGTATCAAAATATACCATTGCTAAGGAAATTAAAGACTGGGCTCTTGCCAGTGTATTTGTCTTGTGGGGTGGAAGTTTTGTTAATGACAAATTTATAAATCCACCTAAAGCAGAAAATCCAGATGGAATAAGAATCAATATTGATCTTGGCAAGATGACTGAAGAGGAAAAGCTTAGAGCAAGACAGGAAGCCATCAGATTTATGGAACATGTTGGAAAAATAAAAGAATTAACTGTGCTGCCATTGAAAGACTAAATCTGGTTATAAATATAGAACTAAAATCTGCTATCGTGCTGTAAAGTAACTATTCTTAGTTTTTTAACCCCGACACCTGCTGCTGCATCCAAAACAGAGACTACGTATTTTTGTCTTGATTCCTGATCTGCTCTTACTGCAACTGGGACATCTTTTGTCCCAAACTTATCAAACTCTCTTTTTAATGCATCACTTACAAGATTTTGAATTCTGTTTATTGGTGTATTTTGATCTGAAACTTTCTGACCATTTACAGCGATTATACCTTCTTTACTTACTTCTACTGTAATTGTTTTGTTTTGTTGTTCTGATTTTCCATGCTGTGCTACAGGCGGTTCAACTTTTAATGAACTTTGGTTAATAAGAGGAGCAATTAATATCATAATAATTAGCAACACAAGGAAGACATCCGTAAGAGGGGTAATATTTATTTCACTGAAAGTCTGTCTGCCACCTGACCCGCTTGATAATCCCATTTAAGTACTCCTAGAATCTATCTTTTGTAACCTGGCTGAGGTCCGCCCTGGGGCGAACGATTTGCAATATTTGAAAAACTAAGGAAAAGAAGTTTTAAGAGCTGAAAATCTTCTTCGAATCTTCTGGCAATGTTGTTGTAGTAATTGTTCATAATAACTGCAATGATTGCCACGATAAGACCATACCCTGTTGCAATTAATGCTTTTGCAATTCCAATAACTACTTCCTGTGTCTGACCTCCAGCTTCACCCAGCACCTGGAGTGTAACAATAACACCAACTACAGTACCAAATAATCCAAGAAATGGAGCTGTGGCACCAATAGTTCCTAGAATTGAAAGATATTTTTCAAGTTTTCTGCTTACTATATTTACTGTAATATCAAATGCTCTGGAAAAATCTTCTTTTTCAACTGCAATAAGCCTTACTCCCTCTTCTGCAATCTCTCCCACTACTCCCCCAAGCTGGCTTGATAATGACTGTGCTCCTTCCAGGTTTCCTCTTTCAAGTTCTCTTTGTAGTCTCTGGATAAAAGTTGCGATGTCTCTTTTGTTTCTTGAGTAATATAAAGATCTTTCAATGACAACAGCGACTGTAAGTATTGAACAAATTGTAATTGGCCAGAATGCAAACCAGTCCTGAACCATGAATGCAAAAAAATACTCAAGGAACTTATTACCGTGAACTGTTGTAGCTTCCATGTATTCTTAAATCCTCTCGAAAAAACTTTAACATATTCTGACTTAATACTTTTGATTTTATAACTAGTCTTTCTCCTTTTTTACTCTTAGTATTTTCTGTAACTGCTACCTGAACCAAATACATTATAGTCAAATGTAAATTCAATATCCACTGATGGAGGTGCTCCTTCAGGCAGTCTTGCAAAAGGTGCGGCGGTCTGAACAGCAAGTAATGCAGCTTTGTCGGCTAATGGAAAATTACTTCCACCTTTAGTTGTCAAACCTGAGAGCTCACCATTTTTACCTATCATAAAAGTTACAATAACTCTTTTTGATTCATTGCCACGTGGTGGTTTCCATGCGCGTTTGATCCTTCTCTGAAGTTCATTCATATATGGACCAAAATCAATATCTTTTTTTGCAGCAATGCTGCTTGGTGCATTTGGTCTTGCATTTGGTGGAGGGTTTCCTACTTCTCCGATTCCTCCCCTGCCCGGAACTCCAGGTACTTTTGGAATTATTGCCACCGCAGTAACAGTTCCTGGTGAAGATGATTCTGAAGATGGTGCTTCTGGTGCAGGTGCTGCTGGTTGAGGCTGTGTTGCAGACTCAGGTGCAATATTTTGTATCGGGGCTGGTTTAGACTGAATAAGTGCTGGTCTGTCTGCAATTTTTGGAACTGGTTTTGGAACTGCTTTTGGTTGTGGTGGTGCAATTGGCTTGGGAAGTGCAACCATTTGCTGAACTACTCTGGGCACAGCAGGTGGTGGATTTGCGGGTCTTGATGGCTGCGAAGGAGTGACAGGTTTGTTAGGGATATGTTTTCCCTGATCTACAGACTGAACAGTCGATCTTCTTTTTGTTTCTGGTGGAGGTGGTTTCTTTGATTCAATCTGCGGCAGGATAAATTCAATCTCAGTAATTTGCTCTTTATCTTTTGACGGGATTACAAGAAACAAGCTTGTGATAAATAAAAGTCCAAAAAATACTGAGTGGAGAATATATGAACTAGCAGTGGATTCTGAGAATCGGAATTTTGTGGAGTCAGTGCTGATAATTTTATAGTCATATTCACGTTCCTGTTCCTGTAACATTTTATCTGCATCCATATAAGCATCTACCATGCTGTAGATTATGAAACTTATAATTGTGAAAATAAGAAGAGTTGAAAATGTGCCCCCGAACCTTATTGAATCCATAAGGAAATCAGCACCAGGAGACGGCTTGAAGTTAAACTTAAATATAAATCCTGTGAGAAATTTCAGAATAGAAAGAATTACCAATGTGAATTCCAATGTTGATGAAGGATGAATAGAGCCGAAGAGCATTGAAAGGCTTATTAAGGTTGCAAATAAAAAAAGAATACCCTTTGTTGTTTTTCCGTTGTAAAGTTGTCCTACCCCGGGAACTATTGAATAAAAAGCAATAATAACCGGTTCGAATTTTTTTTTGTTGCCTTTTTGTTCAAATAAAACACTTGTCATTTTAAACTAATAATATCATTTTATAGTAAACCACAAACCAGACTAGGGTATTTTTAGTAAACTTCTATTTTTAGCAGGGTACCTCTTTCTAAAATACTTCCTGGGCTATTGGATGTCCCGGAGTTTTTAAAAATTGCACCTATTACATTGGACTGGGTTTGCTGATGTATTGTTTTGCTGATTTTTGCTGAAACACCACCGGTATATTGGGATAGGCTTATATTTAAATTTGTTTTTCCGGAAAGTCCAAGTTTATTACCTGCTGATGTTTGTATGTCTTCAAAATATATTAAATAGTTATTCCCTTCTTTCACAAGTCTACCGGTAAATTTTGTACCTCTTGGAAGAATTTTTCCTTCAGATAGTTTCTGGTCCTGGCTTGATATTGCAAGAATCGAATCAGGAGGATTAGAAAGATCTATCTTATTTATTAAAATTGCTGATAGGAATGATTTCTTGTAGTATTGGGAATATCCGTAAAGAGATAAAGTTCCAATTATAAGAGTTAGTAATATAAAAAACAACTGAGGTTTTTGTTTAATATATGTGATTGGGCAGAAGGAATTGTTCATGGATAAATTTTATCACTTCTATTTAATCTGATAAATAAACTCTATTTCTACAAGTGCGTTTAATGGGAGCTCAGCTACCCCCAGTGCCGATCTTACATGTTTTCCTGCTTCCCCAAAAATACTTACAAGAAGTTCTGATGCACCGTTTACTACTTTTGGCTGATCAGTAAATCCAGAGGCACTGTTTACAAATCCTGTTACTTTTATTACTCTTTTTACTTTTGATAAACTGCCAAGAGTATCTCTTACCACGCTTAATGAATTTAGTGCAGCAAGCTTGCTCGCTTCATAACCTATTTCAATAGGATTGTTTTTTTCTCCCATTTTTCCTGTGTAAGCCACTTTTCCGTCTTTTAACGGGAGGGTTCCAGAGGTAAGTAAAAGATCTGAATAAATAAGTACTGGAATGTAACTTGCTACTGGTTTTGCTGCAGTGGGTAGAGTTAGCCCTAACTCTTTAAGTTTTAATTCTGGATCTTTTTCAAGTTCTAGCATAATTACCTCCGGTGGCATTTTTATTAATTTTCTAATATAAATTAGTTTAACTCAAATCGGTAAAAAATTTCATCTAGATAATTTAGTTGATTCTTACCAGAGGGTATCCCTACTTTACACATAGTAGCCTTCAGATTTTAAGGGTTGCTACCAGATTACCTTTGTCGCTTTTAAGACTGGTGCTTATTTAACAGTCAAGATAACCGCATTTGAAGCCGATTACTTTAAGTAACTTTTGTTTTTTTTGGCTTAATTTTTAAGCCTTTGACGAAAGGGCAAACTGCAAGGAATTGCAGGACGCAAAGCTACAGGCCCGGAACGGGCAGCTGGGTTACCGAATCAAAACAATGACAAATTACAAAGTAACAGGCAGGAAGTTACAGGCACTAAGGGTATTAATGTGCTTTTTACTTCTTGCTTTTTCTTTTTTACCTGGTTTTTCAGCTGTTAGTGCAAAAGAAAATTCTGAAGATGATTATGATTCATTGATTGTTGTTCCTTCTAGTGAAGCTCAACGAGGAAGGAGACTTGACAGGCTTATGTACAGAGCAGGAATTGTTGGTTACAGAAAAGTAAAAAGTAATCTCTTTGTTATTCCTTTAAGCAGCTCAGAAGATAAAGTTGCTAAGATACAGGAATTAAAAAATAGCGGTTTGTTTAAAACAGTAGAACCTGATTATAAATTTTATCTGGATGAGATTTCTGACGAGAGAAATTACATAAAGATAAATATAAGAGATGAAAATGCACAGGGAGAAAGTAACAACATTGCAGAAAATGTAAATGATATAAAAGAGGGAGATGTTTTGAATGATCAACTTGAAATAACACCAAATGACAGTGACTTTTCATCCCAATACTATTTAAGACAAATAAATGCACCAAAAGCATGGGGTACAACAAAAGGCAATTCGCTGGTAGTTGGTGTGCTGGATACAGGCGTTGATGCTAATCACCCTGATTTGGAAGGAAAAATATTTGGGAGTGAAAATCTTCTACCGGAAGACAAAAACGATGCTATCGGTCATGGAACTGAAGTATCCGGAATAATAGCAGCAAATACAAATAATAAACAGGGTATAGCTGGAGTTTCATGGAATACAAAAATATTACCTATAAAGGTAACAGATGAGTATGGTCAGGCCAGGGTTTCAACAGTGGTTGAAGCGTTAGACCGTACATATACTGAAGGAGTTAAAATTGTACAAATCAGCTTAAGTACAAGTCAGTTCTCACAGGTTTTGAAAGATTCAGTTCAGGAAGCAAATGAAAGAGGGATACTCATTATATCCACTGCGGGAAATACAGGTGAGAGAGAAGTTAGGTACCCGGCAGCATTTGAAGGTGTTATAGGTGTTGGTGCAGTAAATTCCAGTAAGAAAATTGAATCATATAGTACCCTGGGAGATCATGTTTCCCTTGTAGCACCTGGAGCATCTATTTATACCACTTCACTTTATTCAGGGTATTCCTCAGTTTCAGGAACATCATTTGCTGCTCCACAGGTAGCTGGAACAGCAGCATTAATTTGGTCTGTTGCTCCGGATATTTCTTCTGAGGATGTCAGGCAAATACTGTTTCAGTCTGCAGAAGATTTAGGAGAGCCAGGAAAAGATTTTGTGTTTGGTAATGGACTTCTCAATACAGAAGCTGCTGTAAATCTTGCAAAAGCAAAATATGCCAATAACATTCAAATTGAAAAAAATCTGTTCTTTAATGTACAAGGGCAATAGATGAGCTAATTAGACTTGCAAATAGTTTTTTTCCATCTTCATTCCCTAATATGGATTCACATGCTCTTTCAGGATGTGGCATCATTCCAAGCACGTTCCCTTTTTTATTTATTATTCCTGCAATATTCTCAGTAGATCCGTTCGGATTAAAATTATCATTGATAATTCCATCTTTGCTGCAGTACTGAAATATGATTTGTTCTTTGTTTAAATCTTTTGTAATATAACGTCCATCTCCATGCGCTATTGGTAGTCTGATTATTTCATTATTTCTGTATTCACTTGTAAATTTTGTTTTACTGTTTGATATTTTAAGATACACTTCATCGCAAATAAAACTTAGAGATTTATTGGTTGTGAGCGCACCAGGTAATAACCCTGCCTCACACAAAATTTGAAAACCGTTACAAGTACCAATTACTAAGCCGCCCTTGTTAGCAAAATCTATTATTGGATTAATAATATTTGAAAACCTGGCTATAGCTCCTGATCTTAGATAATCGCCATAGCTGAATCCTCCTGGTATAACTACACAGTCTGTCTTTAGGAGCTTTTCTTCAGTATGAAAAACTTTATTTACTTCCTGACCGAGCACATTTTTTAGCACATGAATACAGTCTTCATCGCAGTTTGAACCTGGAAATATTATTACTGAGAATTTCATACAGTTTAATTTTAGCATTTTTAAGGGGTGTAAACAAATTACAAGTGAGGCCGTTTACCCATCAGGCTGAGCGACGAAGGGTCCGTCAGTTCTTGGATAGAGGAGCGAAGACCGATGTAGGTAAATGGGCTCACACATTAAATGCTCATCCATGCCCAGTCTGCTAAAATATTTCTTTGTGATATCCAAATCCACAATTTTTACACAGCCATGGAATGGCATAATTGACTGTTATCAGACATATTTGCCTATCACAAACAAAACACCAATAGTTACTTTAAATGAAGGAAATACACCGCTTGTATTTGCATCCCATATTTCAAAATTATGTGGTGTGCCAGGATTGTCTGTATATTTAAAAGTAGAAGGTGCAAATCCAACAGGAAGTTTTAAAGATCGTGGAATGACTGTTGCAATAAGTAAAGCAGTAGAAGAAAAATCACAAGCAATAATTTGTGCAAGCACAGGAAATACCAGTGCCAGTGCAGCTGCATATGCAGCCAGGGCAAGAGCAAATGGTTTTAAGATGGAATGTTTTGTTCTTGTACCAAAAGGATATGTTGCTTTAGGTAAACTATCTCAGGCAATGATTTATGGTGCAAAAGTAATTCAAGTAAAAGGTAATTTTGATGAAGCATTAAAACTAGTAAAAGAAATTGTTAGTAAATATCCAGTGACACTGGTTAACTCATTAAATCCCTTCAGAATAGAAGGACAGAAAACAGCAGCGTTTGAAGTTTGTGAGCAGCTTGGCAGATCTCCTGACATACTTTCTATTCCTGTTGGTAATGCAGGAAATATTACTGCTTACTGGAAAGGTTTTTGTGAATATATAAAAGAAGATAAACCCAGGATGATTGGTTTTGAAGCAAGTGGTGCAGCGCCAATTGTTCAGAATAAAATTATTGAGAAACCAGAAACAATTGCTACTGCAATCAGGATAGGAAATCCTGCCAGCTGGAAACAGGCAGTTCAGGCATCTAAAGATTCAGGTGGCTTTATAGATGTAGTAACAGACGAGGAAATTATAGAATCATATAAAATCCTTCATCAAATGGAGGGTGTTGCATGTGAACCTGCTAGTGCTGCATCTGTTGCTGGATTAATTAAAAGTGCAAAAGCAAAAAAAATTGCTCCTGAATCAACCGTAGTTTGCGTCTTAACTGGTAATGGTTTAAAAGATCCTGATTCTGCTATTAAATATGCAGGTACTGCTGAACATGAAGTTGAAGCAGATATTGATAAGATTGCTAAGATCTTAGGATTCTAATTATTGGGTGGTTAGAATTAACGATTTCTTTGTGGTACTACAACCTGCAGTGATTGATCCAAAAGTATAGGGATCCTTGTGCCACCATTTAAAACTAGTTCAGCACCTTTTGATGCAAGTGCTGTAAGTGCCCCGGTACCACCGCCGATTGCTGCACCTGACCATGCACCACGGCCTGGCATGCCGCCTGCAATTGCACCGATAGCTGTTCCCAGTGCTGCTCCAAGTCCTGCGCCGACTACTGTTTTCCCTGCTCCTTTTGCCAGCCTGGATCCGCCGGTTTCTGCCTGTAATTTAAACTGAGTGGTATCAACAGATGCACTTAAAGGGTATCTTTGTCCGTCTGGTGTCTGAATTGCTGTGAATCGAATTTCAAGAACACCACCTGAGCCTGCACGAAATCTTCTTGCTGGCACTGCACTTACAACCTGACCTATTGCTTGGCTGCCTGCAGGAATTAAAACATCAGCTCCTACTACAAGTGGTACTGAAACTGTGGCTGAAACTATATCACCCACGCGGTTAATACCTGAGCTTAATGTAGAAGCCAGTGTTGCTTCAAACTTTGATCCGGCAGGTGCAACGACCACTCTTCCTTTTAATGGGCGAGCAGCTGTTCCTATTCCAGGATCTTGAAAATTGTTATCCTGCTGAAGTACATTATCATATGATTCGTCCTGTGGAAGTATTGGCTGTTGGTATCCTTGTGAAAATACTGGGATAAAATTTGTTAATAGTGAACCGAAAATTAAAACTAACACAAGATTTTTAATTTGTTTTGTGTTTGATTTGCTCATTTGTTTACACCTCTATTTAAATAATTATATTACATGACAGAATATCTGAATAATATCCAGTTATACCTTCTCGTTTAAAACATTGCTGAACTTCTTCCTATACTCTTTACATGTCTTTAATAAATTCATCAGATCTACCGGTTCATTCTCTCCTGCTATAACTACCATATACAAATGCCCTCCAAATTTTGAAATGATAATAAGTCCGCTTTCATTTAATAAGGTATAAGTGTGAAACTCTTTTTCATAAAAAGCACTTTCTGCCTTTTTAAATAGTTCTTCTGAAGCAAGTATATTTTTAACCTGATCAAGGTAATTATTATTACCAGTCAATTTCTTATCACTGATGATTTGTTTGTGATTGTCCAGGAAGTATATGTAATTAATACCACCAAGTTTTTCTAATCTGGCAACAACTTCACCTATTAGCTGGTTTTGCTCCTGTTCTGTCATTTATTATTTTTTCTTTTTTGAATTGGTGTTTTTGTCTTCTTTTTTAACTTCTTCTGTTATGCTTGCATCTGAGTCTTTTGGTTTGGCTGACTGTATCTTTTTTATTGAAAGGATATCAACCCATGGTTCATCAAGAGCAGCACTAAAGACTTTTCCGTATATTTCAAGCACATCCCCCTCTTCAAGTTCTTTTATTACAGGATCTTCTTTTGCTTCTTTTACTTCATATGCTAATTTTAGTTCTGACAAGGGAATATTACTGTCTGGTCTGAACAGGCATAATGAAATATGGTCCTTTGAACTTCTCATAGCAGGCTTATAGTCTAAGGCAAGCGTTGTAAAGGAGCTGAATTTCCCTCTGAACTTAATTTTTTTTTCTAAAAAGTCTGAAGGCTTATTAAGCAATATCCCAATGAGTATAGGCTCAAATTCATTTTCATTTATAGGTTCTTTCTTTGTTTTCCCCTCTTTTTTATCATCCTCTTTTTTGTTTTCTTTGTTTCTCTTTGTTATTTTGTTCTGGAGTTCACTATGGACAACTTGTGAAGAAGAAAATGTAAACAGACTTATTGTTAAAGTAAAAACAATTAAATAATTTAACTTTTTATTTTTTATCATACTTTTTTAGCTTCTTTTACTTCATTTAGCATCTGTGCAAGTTTTTTACAGATGTGTCTGGCAATCTGAGTTTTTGGCTGCCTTTGCAGAACTTCTCTTTCTTTATCTTTTGTAAGTATCATAACTGCATTTTCATCAGAACCAAACCCGATATCCGGGACTGTTATGTCATTTGCCACGATAATATCAATTTTTTTCTTCTGTAATTTTTCCCAGGCATTTTTTTCTGTATCTTCTGATTCTGCAGAAAATCCGATAATGACCTGTTTATCCCGTTTTGTTCTTCCAAGTATTTCCAGAATGTCCGGGTTTCTTGTAAGTTCAATTACAATATCCTCATTTTTCTTTTTTATTTTTTGTTTTGAAGCTGTAATTGGTCTGAAATCACTTACAGCGGCAGCCATAATAAGTGCATCTGATTTGTCAAATTCTGACTCAATTACTTCCTGCATTTCTTGTGCTGATTCTACCTCTATTACCTGATATGGTTTGTCACATGGTACGGTTGAAACAAGAACTACTTCGGCCCCCATTTCATATGCAATGTCTGCTAGTGCTATACCCATCTTCCCGGAACTTCTGTTACCTATAAACCTTACAGGATCTACTGCCTCTCTTGTTCCACCTGCTGTTACGATAACTCTTTTGGTACCCAGTCCTCTTGTTTTATCTTTTTTAATATTCAAGACAGCATTCAGAATCTTTTCATTTGATGCTATGTGACCCACACCTGTATAACCGCATGCAAGATCGCCTTGCTCAGGAGGTATTATTTTGTATCCAAGTTTTGTTACAAGTGTTTCAATGTTTTTCTGGGTAGTAAAATGCTCCCACATGTTTGTATTCATTGCAGGTGCAATGTAAACAGGGCATTTTGCAGCAAGAAGTATATTTGTTATGAGTTCGTCACAGATACCATTTGCAATTTTTGCAATAATGTCAGCGGTTGCTGGCGACACGAGTATAAGGTCAGCACTATCAGCCAGATCTATGTGTATTGGTTTTGTCTGTAGTTCAGGAGCAAACATGTTGCAGAAAACAGGATTAGAAGATAGTACTTTAAGTGTCAGTTCATTTACGAAATTAATTGAATCTTTTGTTAAAACGACATTTATATTATGACCAAGCTTTTTGAGATCGCTTACCAGATCGTACATTTTATATGCTGCTATGCCTGCACTTATACCTAGTATTATGTTTTTTGATTGGTTTGGCATTAAAAAAGCTTCTGGTTATTTACTGTCAACAAGAAGAGTTCCATCACCTTCAGCAGCAATTTCCTGTAGGGCCTGAATAACCGGATTTGTGGTTCCTTCAAGCTCTTTTGTTTCTTCTTTAATTTGTTTTGCAAGCCGTGCAACTTTTATAATTAATCCGTATCTGTTTTCTGCATCTTCAAGCAAATCTCCCAGTAGTTTATTCATTGACATATTTAAATTCTCCCATTACTTAATTTTACAACGTTCTGCCCTGATTATGCTTATTACATTATCTATAGCCTCATCCAGCTTGTCATTTATAACTATATAGTGAAAAAGTTTAATTTCTTTCATCTCCTGTTTTGCTTTTTTCAGCCTTACCTTGACCTTTTCTATTGTTTCAGTTTGTCTTTTAATTAGTCTTTCTTCAAGTGCTTCAAAAGATGGTGGTGCCAGAAAAATTAGTACAGCATCCTGACATTTTTCCCTGATTTGTTTTGCACCCTGTACCTCAATTTCAAGAAGTACATCCTTCCCACAGGATAAATAATTATTTACCTGAAATTTTGGAGTACCGTAAAAATCACCTGCAAATTCTGCCCATTCAAGAAATTCTTCAGATTTAATCATTTTTTCAAACTCATCTCTTGATTTATAAAAGTAATTTACCCCCTCTTGTTCCCCTTTCCTTTTTGATCTTGTTGTAGCTGAAATTGACAAATATATATTGTCAACTTTTTTTAAAACCTGCTCAACTACAGTGCCCTTTCCTACCCCTGATGGGCCGGTAATTACAAAAACTTTTCCTTTTATAGCTGGCATTAGACTTATGGATCTGTTCTTTCTTGCACTACATAGTGTATTCCTAATTGAGTGTACAATATCTAACATACGATTAAGCCTAAATGAAAAGAATTTTATTTTTTACTGGTATCTTTCTTACATCTTTAGGATTGTTTTATTTTTTTGTCAGTTCACCATATAGATACATTTTTGAATCAGATACAAGCATTAGAAGTGGAAAGGTTGCAAAAGCACTTTCTGTCCTTGAAGAAGGACACAAGATGTATCCCAAAAACATTGAGATTTCATTTGCTCTTGCAAAGAGTTATTTATTAAGTGGGGAAATTGATGAAGCAAACAAACTTATAGCAGTAAACAAACTTTCTAAAATTCTGATTAAGAATCCTAATTATCAGAATTTTCTTGTAAGTCTTGCTGAATCAAATTACAATAACGGAAATAAAAAGTATGCAAAGCTTTATATACTTGATTATCTGAAGAATCATGATGAAAATGAGATTACAAAACGGCTTGTAAAGCACTATATAACCAGTGGTCATATAATTCCGGAAAAGTCTCTTGAATTATGGGAGAAAGCTTTTTTCGGAGCATCTAAGCTGCGACAAACTGAAATGAAGGAAAGCATTAAAGCACTTCTTCTGCCAAAATATTTTCGGCTTGTAAGTGAATTAAAATCCGAAAACAAAATTAACGAGGCACTTAAGGTGTTAAAGAAAGCTAAATTGCTTGGTAAGAATGCCGAAGTATATTACCAGGAGGCACTTTTACTAAGCGAGCTTGGTGACATTGACTCTGCACAGAGAGATTTTGAAGAGGCACTTCACATTGATCCTGAGAACTATAATTATAAAATTACCTTTGCAAATGTTCTCAGGGAAGCTGCTGAAAAGGAAAAAGACAGAGCAAGTCGGGAAGAAATAATTGAGAAGGTAAAATTGATTCTTGCAGGCAGCCAGGATGATCCGAGAAAAACAAGTATTCTGAAAAGGATAATTGCCCTGAATGCAAAATATAAAATATCAAATGAATTGTTGGAAATTGCTCCAGTAGGTGAGTTCCTTTATCCGTCCCTGATGTTTAGAGTTCAGTCTCTTACGGAAGTACCTGTTAAAAATTACAGGATAGAGTTTTTTGATGAATATGAAAACGGAATTGATATTTATCAGTCAGACTTTGTAGAAGCCGATGTAACCCAGGCGGTAGAAGTAACGTGCAGAAATCCTGTAAAAAATACAGGTGAAATAATGGCAAAGCTTTTTTTAAACGATGAATTTGTCAAGGAATATACAGCAAAATATTGATAATAAAGGAGTATTAATGAAGTACGAAATAATTGGTAATGATATGCAGACTGCAGTTGTTGACATGGACAACGGTGAATTTGTTCAGGCAGATGCTGGCAGTATGTTTTTTATGGAAGGTGACATTGACATGGATCTTAGAATGCCTGGTGGCTGGGTAGGAGGACTTAAACGAATGTTTGTTGGTGAATCTTTTATGCTGCCTGTGTTTAAAGCAAAATCAGACAGTTGTAGGATTGCATTTGCACCTTCTTATCCGGCTAAAATCCTTGAAGTTGAGGTTGGTGAGGGTAAAACTTGGCAGGCACAAAAGAGAAGCTTTTTATTTTCTATTGGTTCAGTGTCAATAAATGTTAGCTTTATAAAAAAGTTCAAGGTTGGTTTTTTTGGTGGTGAAGGATTTGTGCTTGAAAAGTTTACTGGTAATGGAAAAGTATTTTTAAATTGCGGAGGTATAGCAATTCATAAAGAATTAGCTCAGGACCAGAAAATTCTTGTAGATACTGGCTGTCTTGTAGCATTTGAAGAAGGTGTACACTATGACATTAAGATGGTTAGAAATCTCAAGACTGCTATCTTTGGGGGCGAAGGGCTATTTCTGACAGAACTTAAGGGTCCAGGTAAAATAATTCTGCAATCATTACCATTTTCCAGATTTGCAAATGTAATTACCGGTGGTAGTACCAGCAGTGGACCACTGGCTGATGTAGGTAGGATTTTTGGTGGAGACTGATAAGGTATGATATAAATTAATTGTTGTTACTACCTGGTTAGGTAACAATATCAGGTTTGACTATTTATGCAGGAAGATTTTATCCGATTCATTCGGTAAAATCTGAAAGGTGTGAAAAGAGGTATCTTTTAAGTGCACATTGCAAAGCCTGACAAGCGAAGAATGAGCGAGAAAGGCGGTAGGTAAAAAATGTCATCCCAACTTATGCAAATAGGAATTTTTACTGTAGTTGGATTTTTACTTGGTTTAACATTATTACTTCTCTCAGCAGTTATACAAAGAATATTTGGGATTTACAGTCCTACACAGGTAAAAACTGAGCCATATGAATGTGGAATAAAGGTATTTCATGAAACAAAAATCCAATACGATATTAAATACTATCTCTATGCACTGATATTTATTGTTTTTGATGTTGAGTTTGTTTTTCTTGTACCGTGGGCAGTAATATTTGATGTTACAGCAAACAGAATGTTTTTAATTATTGAAGCTTTTATTTTTGTATTTATGCTGGCACTTGGTCTTTATTATGCCTGGACTAAAGGTGTGCTGGATTTTGATGAATAATGGTTATAATTGATCTGTAAGGATAAAAAATGAGTGAGCCTTTAATAAAACTTCCCTCAAAACCTGTTCCTGACGATTTAAAAGGAAATGTTATTGTTGCTGGTTTGTCTGGCTTTTTGGATGTGATTTATAACTGGGCTCGTTCAAATTCTGTTTGGCCCCTGACATTTGGGACTTCATGTTGTGCAATTGAAATGATGTCTGTTGGTATGAGTAAATTTGATATTTCAAGATTTGGATCTGAAGTGTTCAGGGCTACTCCTCGTCAGGCTGATTTGATTATTACTGCAGGTACTATCACCAGAAAAATGGCCCCTGCACTTATCAGACTTTATGAACAGATGCCTGAACCTAAATATGTGATTGCTATGGGTGCTTGTACCGTTACAGGCGGAATGTTTCATGATTCATATTGTGTTGTTCAGGGAGTTGACAGAATAATTCCAGTGGATGTTTATGTTCCTGGCTGCCCGCCAAGGCCAGAAGGACTTTTGCATGGTCTTATGATATTACAAAGAAAAATAAGAAATGAATCATTGGCTTCAAGAAGAAGATATACAGAAGATCATCACCCTGTTACATATGTAAATGAATTAACAGGATTGCCATATCCATATACTGAACAAAAAGAAACAACAGGAAAGGTTTAACCATGTCAACAGAACAACTTTCACTGGAAGCTCAGGAGAAAAAAGAGGAAGAAAAGATTTTATTGCCTGGCGAGTTTAGTGTCTTTTTGAAGGATAAAGGAGTTAATTCTATCCCTCTTGGAAATGATGCAAGCGGAATTGAGACGCTTGAAATTGAAACAAAAGATCTTGTAAATTCCTGTCAACTTTTAAAAAGCAATACTGAAACATTTATTGATTCCCTTGTCCTTATTACTACTTTAGATTTAAAAAAAGGTTACCAGTCAATCTATACACTCAGTTCTACCAAGACCAGAAAATTTCTTAGAATAAAAATTACTGTCCCTAAGGATAATCCTATTGTTCCTACCGTAACCCATATCTGGTCAGCAGCAAACTGGTATGAAAGAGAAGCTTACGATATGATGGGGATTATTTATGCTGGTCACCCAAATCTCAAAAGAATATTAAATCCTGAGAATTGGGAAGGGTATCCACTTAGGAAAGACTATATTCCACCTGCAGATTCGCTTAATGGACCGCATCCTTTAACAGAAACAGAATTTGCTGAAAAAACTCTTTCTAAAGAAAGTTAGTTGTTACTAGTTTCCAATATTGCGTAGCCAAACTTTTTATAGTATTATCATTGCTAATAATTTAGTGTAACAATTTTAAGACTTTTATGGGGATTTTTCCTGTAAATATTCCACAAGCTAATTTTGTATATAACCCTCAACTTACACGTAGAAGGTTTTTGCATACTGCTTTTAGTATGCCTATTGCAGCAACACTTTTACCTTCCCTTCTTCCAAGTCATGCATCTGGAGCTGGAGTTCAGGTTAGCGATATCATTCCTGAGCATGAGTTAAGGTTTACAACAAGAAATGGTAAAGATCCAGGGCATAAGGTAGTTATTGTTTTTATGCAAGGAGGGCTTAGTTTTTTTGATACCTTTGATCCAAAAACACATTCAAGCATAGCTGGACCATTTAAACCAATTGATACTGCATGTAGTGATATTAAAGTTACTGACATTCTTAATCCAATTGCAAGACACATGAACAATGCAGTTGTGGTTAACAATTTATATGGTGGTGATGGGTTCCATCATGTTGGTGGTGCAATTGTTTTTACTTCAAGTCCAAAAGTAGAAGGTTCAGATTTTTATTCACCAACGCCAAATACAAATCCTTTTGTAGAGTTCTCAAGGACGTTAACTAAGCAAGCTACTAAAGATGTTGGTTATGTAGTCCTTCATCAAAATACAAAAGATATACATGGTGATGATAGGTTATTTAGAAGTCCATGGGATGCTGTAAAGTCAGGAGATCCAGAAACTATTTATTCAGCATATGATACCAATACAGGAGCATTTACAAACCCGTTTAATGATACAGATGGTATTCCAATTAATGAACTAAGGGCTAGGCTGGAACTTCTTGACCAAATGGAAGCTATAAATGGGCATAAACTTGTTGGAGCATCAGTAGATAAACATAGAAAATCATATGAGAAGGCTAGAAGTTTACTCGGTGGAGATTTCTACAAATCTTTTGATTTAAACAATGAATCACCTGAAGAAATAATAAAATATGGAGATAGTAAAGTAGGAAAACAATTGCTGCTTGCAAGACGAATGCTTCAAAGGGGTGCCAGGATTGTAGTTGCAAATGATGGTAATTATGACCATCATGGTGGTTTAGAGAACAATATGAGGCTTATGATTCCTCCGTTTGCTCAAGCATTAAGTGCTTTACTAGATGATATAAATCGTATGAATGAGAAAGTGTATGTTGTAATGGTGACTGAATTTGGTAGGACGCCAGGATATGAAGTAGACAGAGATGTTGAAACTGGTGAACCGCTTTACAAAGCGGCTGGGCGTCAACATTGGACTAATGCATTCGGGATGGTTGTTTTTGGCAATGATATTAAGAAGGGAAAGTTAATAGGTCAAACTAATAATAAAGGAGAAATAGTTGGTGATGCTTATCATGCTTCTATGGTTGGAGAAACAATTCTTGAACTAATGGGGATTGGAAGATTTAAAAAAAGAGGCGATTTTGTCACCAGTGAACGCTTTCCGTTTATTGATGTGAGAAATCTTTAGAAAATCAGTTTATTGCTCATCCAAATGTTGATAATTTTGTTCAATCCAGTTTCTTATTCCGGTATTGTTATTAACAGGAGGTAAGAAATAAATATCAATTCCTTCTTCAGAGACAAGTCTGGTTAATAAAGCAGAGTCATCAGCGCTTAATTTAACTTCTCGTATGCTTTTTCTGGCATCAATAATTGTCTCTCTTCTAATCTCATTATGTTCATGAGAACCTGGGTAATCAGGTGAAAATTGATACGCACTATCAGCAGTTTTTAATAAAAGTAATTTCCTTGTTCTGGTCTGTAATGCACCTGTATTATCGGCTGTTACTGTAAAGAATAAATCCCTGGCTTGAGTGCTAAAAGTATGCTCAGTAGATTTAACTGAACCCAGTGCATTGCAATTAACAATATCTATTTCCCTGGTGATTAATTTAAGAAACGGACCCTCTCCTTGTTTACCAGAATGTTTTTTATAAGCAGGCAGTTCAACCGACAGGTGAAAGCGGGATGGTCCTTCATCAGGATTAATTTTGTAAACAAATTTTGCCAGAAACCAGGATGCAAGTATTTCATTTATGAAACCATTTGCATGAACACCACCGTTTTGATTAATTCTGGTAAGTACACGGGTTGGATTTATTCCTAAAAGCCCAAGCTCAACTAATTGTGTAAGGATTAAAGCTTTTGTAAGTGAATTTGTTCCATCTTTTGTTACCAGCCTTTTGAATTCTTTGTCAAATGAGGTTGACTTAGTCCCGTTTCTTACTGCCCATGGATAAGTAAATCCTGAAAAATATTCTGTGTTTGCATTTACTATCCCTGAGAGTACGTCTATATATCCTTTGAAAAACTCAGTGTCCTGACCGTTTCTTGAAAATAAATTTCCTGATCTCCAAATCTGATCTATCCCTTCAAGTACTTTTCTTCTGTTAGTTAGGTCTGAAAAATATTGAGTAAATTGTTGTTCCGGAAGTACTAGATCATAGTTTCTGGTCTCATGTATTGGCAGTGTTATACATACATCTGCTTGATCATTTTCAGGGGGAGCAGTATCTAAGACCGATGGTAAGGTAGTACCCGGATAAATCAACAATATTCTAGGAACAAGATTAGCTTGTGCCTGAGGTTGAAGTTTTTCTACAGACATTTAACTCCATGGTTAATTAATAAATTAAGTAAAGTCTAACATATTGAATGGTTAAATATCATCACTCAAATTAAAAATCAGTATATATTTTTAATTGCTAAAGTGTGATCTGGGATTTATTTGTACAATCTGGTTTATGTTTACTTTTGGCTGATAAAATAACTTTGTTAATGTAACAGGGATTTAAAGAGGTTAAAGAATTGTCAATTGTAAGAGATACTGAACAAGCTGAAAAAGGTTTTAAGACAGATGAAATGGTTATTAACATGGGGCCCCAGCATCCTTCAACACACGGTGTTTTAAGACTTGTTTTAAATCTTGATGGAGAAATAGTCAGAAAATGTGAACCTGTTATTGGATATCTTCATAGAGGAATGGAATGGCTTGGGCAGAACAGAACTTATGTTCAGTATCAGGCTCTTGTTGACAGGGTAGATTATCTGGCAGGAATGTCAGACAGTCATGCATATATTATGGCTGTTGAAAAAATTGCTGGCATAACGGTTCCTTTAAGGGCTGAATATATAAGGGCCCTTTGCTCAGAATTAAACAGAATAATTTCACATTTACTGTGGCTTGGAATTTTCATGCTTGATCTTGGGGCAATGTTTGGATTTCCTTTTTATACGTTCAGGGACAGGGAAACAATACTTGGATTTCTGGAAGAAGTTTCAGGTCAAAGGATGATGTTTAATTACATCAGGATTGGTGGGGTATTTAAGGATTTGCCAAAAGGCTGGACTAGAAAAGTGAAAAAATGGATTACTACAGAATTCCCCAAATATGTGGATGAATATGAATCACTTGCAACAAGAAATCCAATATTTTTAGTTAGAACACAAGGTGTTGGTTATTTAAGTCCTGAGCTTGCAATAGATCGTGGTGTAACTGGACCAAGTCTTAGAGCATCAGGAATAAATATTGATTTAAGAAAATACAAACCTTATTCTGTTTATGACAAGCTTGATTTTGAAGTCCCTGTTTCTACTGTGAGTGATACTAATGCGAGATATAAATGCAGAATACAAGAAATGCGAGAATCAGCCAAACTTATTACTCAGATAATTGATAAACTTCCTGGTGGTGATACTGAGGACTTAGAAAAGAACAAAGCTCAGCTTACCAGTGGTACAAACCCTGTTTATAAAGCAGAAGATTTAATGACTATAGCTAAAGGGAAAAATGTCCCAATGGGTTTTAAATGTGGCCCCGGAGAAGCCTATACAGCAGTTGAATCTCCAAGAGGACAACTCGGGGTGCATTTAATAGCAGACGGTACTTCAGTTCCTTATCGTATTAAATGGCGTTCACCTTCTTTTAACAATGTTTCAGTATTACCTGATTTAATTAAAGGACATCCTGTTGCAGATGTAGTAGCAATATTTAGTAGTCTTGATGTTATTCTTCCTGATGTTGATCGTTGATGGCAATTGTGTAAATTCTTTAAGGGTAAGCCCATTTACCTGCATCCGGCTTCGCTCCTCTATCCAAGAACTGACGGACCACCCTTCGTCGCTCAGCCTGATGGGTAAATGAGCTTACTTAAGTCATCTGTGGTTTGTTTACACACCTGTTGATGCATGGAGATAAAATATTCTTATGCCAGTTGTTTCCACAAAACCAGTTTATTCAGGCAAGGCAAAGGATTTATTTGAAACTGATGATCCTTCTGTTATGCGGGCCTACTTTAGAGACAGCGCTACTGCTTTTAATGCCCAGAAAAAAGGCGAAATTCACGACAAAGGAAAAGTAAATGCTACTATTTCTGCTTATCTTTTTGAGCTTTGTGAAAAAAGTGGAATTAAAACACATTTTATAAAACAAATCTCAGAGAATGAACTTTTAATTAAAAAAGTAAAAATTATTCCTCTAGAAGTTATTGTTAGAAATATTACTGCAGGGAGTTTGTGTAAAAGATTAGGTATAAAAGAAGGTAAAATACTTAAAAATCCTATTGTTGAGTTTAGTTATAAGGATGATGCACTTGGTGATCCATTGCTTACCCGTGCATATATTAAAGATGCACTTGAAGTGGCTGATGACAAAATACTCGATGAAATTACAAGTCTTGCACTAAAAGCAAATGAAATCTTTAAGGAGTTTTTTATTGGAGTTGGAATAAAGGTTGTTGATTTTAAACTTGAATTTGGTACGGATAAGAATGGAGAGTTGTTATTAGCAGATGAATTATCTCCCGATAATTTTAGATTCTGGGATGCAAAAACAAATGAAAAACTTGATAAGGACCGCTTCAGGCAGGACCTGGGAAATGTAGAAGGTGCTTATCAGGAAATGCTTAAAAGAGTAAAAGAAGGTTCTAAAAGTCTTATTGCCTCCCCTTCAGTTCGGAATAACAAAAGTACGAAGTATTCAGTTAAAGTTCAGGTTCTTCCTAAAAAAGATATCCTTGATCCACAGGGGCAAGCTGTTGAAAAAGCTTTAAGCTCGCTTGGTTATAAGGATATATCGGAACTTAGAATAGGAAAAGAAGTTGTTTTTAAAATTGATGCAGATTCGCCTGCTGAAGTCAAGAAAATTGTTAATGAAATGTGTGAGAGGCTTTTAGCAAACCCTGTAATAGAAGATTTTAGTATTGAAATAAAATAAGTTATTATATTTAGTACCTCTTATGTTTGGTATTGGAAGAATTGCTGAGTATTTTATTGGCGCACCAGCACCACATAAACCTGTGCAGAAAAGATTTTCTGATTCGTTTATTTTTAGAGGATTTGTTGGTGGCAAGGCTCTTATAGATTTAGAAGGATATTCTTTTAGATACTCTGACAATGAAGAAGTAATTAATTATGTTTTAGATCTGGTTTCAAAAGGTCAGACTGTTACTTTACAGCATAAAAGTCCTTTAGGGATTGAACAAAAAATACCAAAGTTAGAAATTAGTTTTGATAAAACAAATAATGAAATAGTAATTTTCTTAAAAAGAGGACTTATAGAATGTGCAGAACTTTTAACAGCTGCATTGATTGGATTTTTAAATAATGGTTGTAAAGTTGCTGTGTCCTGGTCTCTTGAAGAAAAAGAAGATATTGTTATTATTGATGGAGAAGATGATTTAAATAAACAGTTTAATCAGGGGATAGATGTCGATTTAAAAGAAGCATATGAAACTGGTGACAATGAAGTTCAATTACCAGAGGATCATATAGATAGGGATATTTTAGAGTCAGTGCAGCTCGTAACAGGGGTGTATCCCCATAAAGTTGAAATACGAAAAGAAAGGTTTGGTTTTTTGTGGTTAAAATCTGTAACAAGACCTTTTGTCCTTTTTAACCCTGAATGAGTTGATATAATGTAAGGCAATTGTAAAAGGTAAATTTGTGTATAGGACAGAACCAGTTCAACCTAGTCTTAGGACATATATCCCTAGGCCAGTATTTGAGGAAAAATTTTCCCCGGGAAAGAGTTTTTCTTATGTGCAGAGACCTTTATATGTAAAAATTAAGATTATAAATCCTGAACTTACATTTAAGAAGGACTTAGAAGCAGAAAAGGAAGAACTTGTCTCAGTTATTTCTTCTGGGTTAGTCCAAAGAAAAGGTATTGAAATAGATTGTGGTCCTGTAGATTTAAAAACAAATTATGCTGCAGGAGAGCTTACTCAGGATGATTTTGTAAAAAGAGTTCAAAGCCAGGATGGTCAAAATACTAAAGCAGAACTAGAAACAAGACGGATTAGGCATCATTTTTTTAGTTTGTTTGGTACAAAGCATAATTTTGTTACATTTGCGAGATTACGGAATGAGGTTCAAAGAAATAATCAGGTATTGGATAGTCCTGATTATTCCGGCTTCCTTCCAAATGAACCTTATATTGGTTCAGAAGTAGAGTATCCTAATTTACATTATGCTGATCCTGATTTTGATCCTGCTCAAGAACCTGATAATGGCTTAAGTACAGAAATTGACGAGGCAGGCTGGGAGTTAATCAATGGAGGAAGTAGATACTCCAATGCACCAACAGTTATTGTAGATGAGAATGATATTTATAACTTAGTAAGCCAGATTGATTACTGGCTGGATCAAAGAGGTATTGTTCAAATTAAACGAAGGAATCAGACTGGAAGGGTTGAAGAGCTTGGTATGTTTCTTGAAAAAGAATTTGATAACGGTGAGGTTGTTTTTAATCTCAATGGACAGACAGAAAATCACTTTAGGGATATTTTTAAATCACTTGCTATGTATTATTTAAGAGCAGGGAAAACAGTGATGGTGGATTGTGATATAGAGTTGTATGCGGAAGATTTACCAAAAATATGGGACAGGGTTTTAGAAGGTGAGATACATGATATGGTCTACCAACCAATAGTTTCTGAATTAGGAATATTAATTGATATTGAACGAAGAAGGATACAAAGAGTTGTTCATGAGGACAGAAATTATATTGTAATGAGACCAAAACAAGTTAGATAAAATTATTTTTGTTTCTTCCTTTTTAGAATTAACTTTTCTGACTGAAGTTTTGGCAGATTTTCATATCCTTCTGTTTCTTCTGTGCTAACTTCAGTTTCCATACTACCCTTTAAAATTATCCTTCCTGTAACAGTTTTATTTATACTTTCTTTTAAACCCTGAGCAAGCTCATCTGAATTATCTGCTGAGTAATATCTGCCGTGAGTGTTTAATGCTACACACATAAGTTGTTGCTGAGCTTCCCAGTCATCTCTTACCCCAAAACCAACAACATTTATTTTTAAATCTATATTTGTATCTGCAATGTTTTTAGCTAATAAGCAGGGATCTCCGCCACAGGTTTCAAGTCCATCACTGATTAGGATTATTGATTTTTCACCTTTGTATGGAAGAATATCCTGAATTGCCTGTGAAAGTGAGAATGTAATAGGTGTAAATCCTTGGGGAAGAATTTTATAAATCTCATTAATAATGGTTCTTCTGTTATTTGTATCAGGAATAACAACTAGTCTTGAGTCGAGACAGTCATATCTGGGGCTTCCTGTAGGTTTTCCTGAACCATATACTCTAAGTCCAATATTTGCATCAGAGTCAGCATTTTCAAGAACTTCTTTTAGTACTTTCTTTGCTATGTGGATCTTTGTTTCACCCTGGATTTTATCTTCCATGCTGCCTGATGCATCAAAAACAATTAAAACCGTTCGTTTATCATCTGAATAAACATTTCCTTTTGGCCTTGAGCTTTTTAAAAATGGGTTTGTAGTTTGTGAAAAAGCAACTATTCCTGTGAACAGAAATAGAATAAAAAGAAGAATAATTTTAATTTTTATTGTCAAAAACTGTGTATTTTGCTTCTTCTTCATCTCCAGTAAATTCACCTGACTTTTTACCCCAGATATATAGTGCTAATGCTACTACTGCAAACAGAATACATATAGTGAATGCACCATAATATGCTGCTCCTAAACTTGCTTTATTTAATATACAATTTGGGCACATTTTTCTTTATGTTGTCCTTGACTTGAATAATTTATCAAATAATTCTTTTAATGTCCTGTCTCTCTTTGGATCTCCCCATTTCCATAGCATATATCCGGGTAATGTGATTATTCCAGTAAGGGCTGTAATAATACACAGAATTTGAATTAATAATTTTTCTCCAGGTTCAGTCATTTAATTCTAAAACTTCCAATCCTTTAGTAATTAATATTATACCTACAAATCCTATAATTGCTGAAATGCTTAAGAAAATAAAAAAAATCATTGATAATTTTTCAAATTTCAAATCAAATATATCCATCATCATTTTCCCAAAAGGTGTAAATAAGGAAAATCCTACAATTTGGAAAAACTGTGCCCTATACTTTTGTGCTTCAGCAACCATATTAATGAGATTACTGTATTTATCAAAGTCTTTCAATATCTAATATATTAAAGATTTCCTTAAAGTGTAACCTAGGGTTTCAATAGAATTTCTTTAATAACTTTAAAATATCCTTTGCAAAATAACTAATAATTACATCTGCTCCAGCTCGTTTTATGCCTGTAAGCATTTCAAGAACTACTTTATCTTCATCAATCCAACCCTTTTCTGAAGCAGCTTTTACCATAGAATATTCACCTGAAACATTATATGCAGCTATAGGAAGGTTTACTTTGGATTTTACTTCAGAAATTATATCCAGGTAAGGCAAAGCAGGTTTTATCATTATGATATCTGCACCTTCTTTTTCATCTAATAATGCTTCTCTTATTGCTTCTCTTTTGTTGGCAGGATTCATCTGATAGGATCTTCTGTCACCAAACTGCGGTGTTGACTGTGCTGCTTCACGAAACGGTCCGTAAAAACTGCTTGCATATTTAACTGCATAGCTCATTATTGCTTTATCCTGAAAACCATTATCATCAAGCACACTTCTTATGGCAGATACCATTCCATCAATCATTCCTGACGGTGCAATGATATCTGCTCCTGACTCTGCCTGTGAAAGAGCAGTCTTCTGGATTATTTCCAGAGTAGGATCATTTAAGATTTCCTTTTCCATTACTATTCCACAGTGTCCATGATCCATATATTCACAAAGACAGGTGTCATTTATAAGCAGAATATCCGGAAAATGTTCTTTAATCTTTCTGTTTGCTTTTTGAATTATCCCATCATTTTCCCACCCTGAAGTTGCTGTATTGTCCTTTGAATCTGGTATTCCAAAAAGAATTACAGAATTTATTTTATTTTCTTTAAGCTCTTCTATATATTTTAATGCTCTGTCTAATGAAAATTGAAAAATCCCAGGCATTGAGTTGATTTTGACTTCCGGGCTACTGCCATCATGAATAAAAATCGGGGAAATAAACTGTGCAGGCGAAAGGTATGTCTCCTGAAACATTGATCTTATTAGTTCATTTTTCCTTAGTCTTCTTGGTCTGATTTTTAAGTTTATTTTTGTCATTGGTTTAGTTTTTCAAGGGCAAGATCTTTGATAGTGTAGTAATTCTCTATTGAGGAAATCAAACCTTCTTCTGTAAAGGATTCTGCTATAATATCAACTCTTCCAAAAAGCTTTTTAGCAGTTCTTGCAGTTTCACCCCCTATTGTAGCTATTTTTGTGCTGTTTAGAAATTTGAAAAGATCATGTTTTTCAAACAGCTTCATTACATGTTCAGCAGTGTTTGAACTAAAGAGTGTTATTACATCAAGACCTTCTTTAATTTTATTCAAGGTGATTTCATCAAATGTTTCAAGGAAAACAGCATTATAAATACCCCATTCAGTTATATCCAACCCTCTTGAAAACCTATGTCCTGATGAATTTTGAGTGGGTAGTAAAATCTTTTTTTGTTTCAAATCTTCATTCTCAGAAAGTTCGCTAATTAAATCTTCAAGTGAAAACCTTTTAGGAATAAAATCAGCTTTTATATTGTATTTTAGAAGCTCAGATTTTGTTTTTATTCCTACCGCAGCAATTTTTGTTTTAAAAAGAATTCTGGAGTCATAATAGTTTTTGCTTAAAATTTCAAAGAAAAATCTGACAGAATTCTGGCTTGTGAAAAATATCCAGTCAAATGAAGGAAAATTATTAATTACCTGCTTGTTATAGATTTCCTGTTCTGTAATATGGTAGTTTACAACCGGAACTACTACAGGACTTGCACCTGCTTTTATTAATTTTGATGCGAAAGGTAAAGCCTGTTCTTTGGTTCTTGTAATAAGAATTTTCTTTCCAAAAAGAGGCTTTGATTCAAACCAGTTCATAGTATTTCTGCAGTTAACCACTTCTCCTATTACTATAACTGATGGAGAGTTAATCCCCTCTTTTTTAATATCTGTAAGTGCAGATTTGAGTTTTGTGATTATTGTTTTTTGCTTTCCAATGGTACCCCAGAAGACAGCTGCAAGGGGTGTCTCAGAGCTTCTGCCCAGAGTTAAAAGTTTTTCAATTATTTTAGGAAGATTCTTTACTCCCATTAAAAGCACAAGCGTACTGTTAATAGCATCAAAACTTTCCCATTTAATTTTGCTTTCTGAATCAAATGGATCCTCATGAGCTGTTATTACTGTAAAAGAGTTTGTAAAATCTCTGTGAGTGAGTGGAATCCCTGCATATGCAGGAACTGCTGTAATGCTTGAAACGCCAGGGATGATCTCAAAATTTATATTGTTTTCATGAAGGAATGAAGCTTCTTCCCCACCTCTTCCAAATATATTTGGGTCCCCACCTTTTAAACGACATATGATTTTATAATCTGCTGAAAGCTCAAGAAGTAATTTATTTATTTGCTCCTGTGAAATAGATTTATTTTTTCCGAAGCCTGATTTCCCAACATAAATAAGTTTGACTTGCGGATTTATAACTAATGCAAGCTCAAGTATTTCATTTGAAACAAGGCTGTCGTAGGCAATAACATCAGCTTTGCTTATAATTTCCCTGGCCTTTAAGGTAAGCAAATCAGGATCTCCGGGACCTGCTCCTGTTATATAAACTGTTGATTTATTTTTTTCTTTGCTATTCATTTATATGAAAACATTATCATATGTTTTAAAAGCATCAGTGAGTACTTGTTTCTAAGATTTCCATAAGAATTTTATTGCCGCCATTTTGTAATAACTTTTCAGCAAGCTGTATACCTATTTGTCTGGAGTTTTCAATTTTTCCATTGTTTTCACCCTTAATAATTCTTTTTCCATCAAGGCTTGTAACTATTCCCTTTATAATAATCTCATCATTTTTAATTTCAGAAATTGCACCTATAGGTACTTGACAACCGCCTTGAAGTCTTTCTAAAAATGACCTTTCACAAAGTGCAGATATATGAGATTCATAATTGTTTAAACTAAAAATAATTCCTTCAATTTCTAAATCATTCTCCCTGATTTCAACTACAAGGGTGCCTTGTCCTACCGCAGGAAATATTTCAGTTGTGCTGAAGTGTTCAGAAATTAAATTTTCAAAACCAAGTCTTTTTACTCCTGCGTAAGCAAGTATGATTCCATCGTATTCTCCAGATTCAAGTTTTTTTATTCTTGTATCCAGATTCCCGCGAAGATCCATGTATTCAAGATCTGCTCTAATTGCTTTAAGCTGGGCAATGCGCCGCAGACTGGAGGTGCCGATTTTTGCACCACTTGTAAGTTTTTTAAATTTAACTTTATTTTTTGAAATTAAAACATCGCATGGATTTTCTCTGGTTAACACAGCACCGATTTTTAATCCTTCTGGGAGCTTAGTAGGCAGATCTTTTAGACTATGAACAGCTAGATCAATGCCTCCTTTTAATAGTGCATCTTCTATTTCTTTTGTAAAAAGCCCTTTCCCCCCAACTTTTGAAAGTGCAACATCTGTAATGTGATCACCCTTTGTTTTAATTTCTTTCAGTTCAATTTCTAAATCAGGAAAATGTTTTAACAATTCTTCTTTGACATGTTTTGCCTGCCATAGAGCTAACTTACTAGAGCGAGTACCAATTGTAATAGATTTATACAAGCAGGTCCATGATCTCTCTAACAACCTTACTATAATTAATTTCGGGATGTGTTTTTTTCAGTAGTTTAATTGGTTTATGCAGGATTGAATTAACTATATTTTTTGTAATGTAGTCAACCTCTTCTTTTGTAAACTGTTTTTTGCTTTTACTATGTTTTTCAAACTTTAGTTTTCTTATATTCTCTGCTTTTTCTCTTATTTCTCTGATTAATTTGTTTGTATCTTCATTATCCAGGCTGGAAAAGAAGCTTTTTATGTGTTTTGATACAAGTTCTTCAGAACTTTTTATATCTTTATAGTTTGTCTGGATTGTCTTACTGTAAATTGACTGAATAGAATCGATATCTACTAGCTGAACATTTGGTAATTTCCCGAATTCAGAATCAATATTTCTTGGGAGAGATAAATCAAAGATATAAAGACTCTTTGAAGAATCTTTTCTGTAGTTTTTAAATTGTTCAGCAAAAATAATAAAATGTGGGGCACCTGCAGCACAAATTAAAATATCAACATCGTTTAGCTCTTTATAAATATCATCAAATGCAATAGTTCTGTCGATTTTATATTTATCTGAAAATTCTATGACTCTATGAGGTGATCTGTTTAAAGCTATAGTCTCTTTTGCCCCGCCTGTTTTAACAATATGTTCCAGTGCTAGTTTTGCTACGTTCCCTGCACCAAGTACCATTACTGATTTTGTTTTTAATGGACCTGCAATATTGTTTGCCAGGTCTACTGCTGCTGAACTGATAGACTGGCTGTTTGCTGAAAGATTTGTTTGTTTATGGACTTCTTTTGCAGATTTTAATGCATATTGGGACATAAGTTCAAGAATGTTTCCCAATATGTGCTCTTCCTGTGCAACAGCATATGCAGATTTTATCTGGGAAAGTATTTGTTTTTCACCTATAACAAGACTTTCCAGCCCGCATGCAAGTCTGAAATAGTGATTTACAACGTTAATATTTTTTAAAATTGAACTATATTCTTTTACTAGTTTTTCTTCTATTCCGATGTGTGATGCAAAGAACTTGTATAAGTTTCTAAGTGAATTATCTTCATCTGAAGATATGAAATATATTTCAGTACGGTTACAGGTACTCAAAACAAAAAATGAATCAAACAATCTGAGAGATTTTAAAGTTTTAATTAATTCCTTTAGACTGTATTCCGGTATTGCAAATTTTTCCCTTACAGCAACAGGTGCAGTATTATGGTTTACAGTAAAAAGATAAAGATCCTTAACTTCTTTTGCAGTGAAAACTTCTTTAATGTAGTTACTTTTTAATACTAAGTTTTTTACTACCATGATTTTTCAGTAATGAATTCTAGCACGTTGATTATTTGTATATTAGTCTTTATTGCTTGTTTTTAATAGAAAGTAAGTCTTTTGGACTTATATACTTTAAAGCTTTTTACCTGTAAATCTTCCAATCAGCATTCCAATAAATGAGGCTGTCAGTTCTCTCGATAATTCTTCTCTTTCCAGATGGGTAAGTTTACTTGCATAGCTTGTCCTTGAAATGACTGACAGATTAAGTTCATTTATAAGACATAGAATTCTCTGAAATACCAGTGAGTTTCCTTCAAATAATTTTGCAAATAGATTCTTTAAATTAAATTTATTTTTATGTTTACAGTAATTATTTAATTCTGATTTTGTATCAATATTTCTGCCACAGGCTTTCTCTCTTTCATTTAAAATTTCTTTTATTTGTGATTTATCAAGTGGAAAAATCTCACCAGCAATCTTTGCATTGAACATGATCTTTGCAGCAAATTCAAGCAACTCTGTATAGTGCAAAGCTCTGTAAATATCACTTCCTACTGTAACTGCACCGTGACGTTCCAGAATAATTGCATCATGATTTTCTAAACTTGATACTATAAGTGATTTTTCTTTTTCTTTATCTGTCCCAGGGTAAGGTACTGTTGGTATACTGCCAAGATTATTAATAACATCAGGAATTAAAGGCTCATCCAGGTTCATTCCGCTTACAGTAAGTGAAATAAGTGTTGGGGGGTGTGCATGAATAATTGCGTTTATATCAGGTCTTTTTTTATATGCTTCAAGATGAATGTCAAGTTCTGAGGATGGTTTTCCACCTGATATGATTTCTCCGCTAATATCTACTTTTGTGAATTGCTCAGGTTTTATTAACCCTTTATGTGTGTTTAAAGGTGTGATAAGAATTGTTCTTTCATCAGACTTTAAACTTATGTTTCCATCAAACCCGGAAATCAGGCCCTTTATATATAAAAGGTTACAGACCTTAGTTAAATCTTCTCTGCATTTTGTTTCAGAAGAGTGTTCTGTTATTTGTTGCATGGTAATTACTCACCGCCTTCCTCGCTCATTCTTCGCTTGTCGGCTTTGCAAAGTGCTCACGGTCTGCCACTTGTAATATTATACAGGTTTTGACGAATGAATCGTCAAAACCTTTCCATGTTGACTGTTTACTAATAGATTATTGTGGTAGCTGAGTAGTTGCGTTGCATGATTAATATAATATATTACATTACATCAATGCTGTAGAAAGACTTTTTAAAGATTGTTAAAGTATTTAGGTTGTTGTGTATATTGTTATGTCTGAAGAAAATAAAAAATTTATTATAAAAGCCCCCTTTCAGCCTGCCGGGGATCAACCAAAAGCAATAGACGAACTCTACAGTGGTATTGAAAAGAAATTTCAAAAACAAACTCTTCTGGGTGTAACTGGCTCAGGGAAAACATTTACTATTGCAAATGTAATTGAAAAAGCCCAGAAACCTGCTCTGGTCATAGCACATAATAAAACACTTGCTGCACAGCTTTGTAATGAGTTCAGGGAATTTATGCCTGATAATGCAGTTGAATATTTTATTAGTTATTATGACTACTATCAGCCGGAGTCATATATTCCCCAAACAGATACTTATATTGAAAAAGTTGCAAATGTAAATGATGAGATAGACAGACTTCGTCACTCCACTACGAGATCTCTTTTTGAGAGAGATGATGTTGTGGTAGTAGCATCTGTAAGTTGTATTTATGGACTTGGTGTTCCTGAGCTTTATTATCAATCTGCGCTAAGTATAAAAAAAGGTCAGGAAATTGAAAGAGATAAGCTGATTCGTGATTTAGTAGGAATTTATTATGAAAGGAATGACATTGATTTTAATCGCGGCAAGTTTCGTGTAAGAGGAGAAATCCTTGATATTTTTCCTGTTTATGAAGAGAGTGCATTAAAAGTAGAATTTTTTGGCGATGTTATTGAAAATATTTCTGTTATTGATATTGTGACTGGGGAAGTTATAAAAACCATTGATGAAATAAATATTTATCCTGCAAAGCATTATGTGGCTGATGAAGAAAGTATAGAAAAATCATGTGAACAGATAGAAATTGAATTAAAAGAAAGATATGATGAGCTTAAATTATTAGGGAAAGACCTTGAAGCAGCAAGGCTGTGGCAGAGAACAAAATTTGATCTGGAAATGCTTAAAGAGGTTGGTTATTGTACAGGTGTAGAAAACTATTCCAGAATTCTCGAAGGCAGGAAACCAGGTGAGCCGCCTAAAGTATTGATTGATTACTTTGACAGAAAATTTGGTAAGGACGGATGGATTTGTATTATTGATGAATCACATGCAACTATCCCACAGATAGGTGGAATGTACCATGGTGACTATTCGAGAAAAAGCACACTGGTTGAGTATGGATTCAGGCTTCCTTGTGCAATTGATAACAGGCCCTTAAAGCCTGATGAATTCTGGGACAGAGTTGGACAGGTAATTTTTGTCAGTGCCACTCCTGGTGATTTTGAATTAAAAGCAAGCGAACAAATAGTTGAGCAGATAGTCAGACCCACAGGGCTTATAGATCCTTCCATTGAAGTAAGACCTACAAAAGGACAAATAGATGATCTTATTCATGAAATCAAGATCAGGATTGCAAAGAAAGAAAGGGTTTTAATATCTACACTTACTAAAAGAATGGCTGAGGATCTTACAGCATATTTAACTGGTTTGAACTTAAAAGTTCGCTGGTTACATAGTGAGGTTCTTGCACTGGACAGAATTGAAATTTTAAGAGATTTAAGGCTTGGGGAATTTGATGTATTGGTTGGGGTTAATCTTTTGCGGGAAGGTATTGATCTCCCTGAAGTATCTCTGGTTTGTATCATGGATGCTGACAAAGAGGGATTCTTAAGAGCTGAACGTTCTCTTATTCAGATTATTGGGAGGGCAGCAAGGAATGCGGCAGGATCTGTAATTCTGTATGCTGATAAAATTACTAATTCCATGAGAAAAGCAATGGATGAAACAGAGCGTAGAAAAAAATTACAGATTGAATTTAATTTAAAACATAATATAACACCAAAGACAATTTCAAAAGGATTCTCAAATCCTCTGCTTGAGGCTCTCCGGTCAGGCAAAGATGTTCAGGAGATAGCAGCAGCAGAACTTGCCAGTGAAAGGCTTGATATAAGGGAATTACCAAAAATATTAAAGAAAATAGAAACACAAATGAAAAATGCAGCTTTACTACTTGATTTTGAGCGAGCAGCAAAACTCAGGGATGAATTATTTGTTTTAAGAGAACAGGCTAAAAAACTAAAAGCAACCAGACAATAATATTTACATGTTAAAATAATGCATCATGCTTGATTTATTTAGAAAATATTCCAAAGTAATTGTAATAATTATGTTAATTGCTTTTTTATTTGTGTCGCTTGGTCCAATAGTATCAGTTTTTGTGAATAGATTTTAATAAAACAGGTTCTGATTATGAAGCTAAGAATTAATTTGTGTTTTCTGGTTATTGCAGTTTTTATTTTGTGTTTTCATCCCGTCTTTAGTGCAGATAAATCGCGCAAACTTAGAGAAATTGAAGCAAAAAGTCAAAATATAAGAAGAAAGATTGAAGAGACCAAACAAAAAGAAAAGGTTGCTATAGGTAAACTTACAGAAATACAAAAGCGATTGTATAAAACGCAAAATATTTTAAGAAAAAATAAATTAAAACTGACAAATACACAAAATAATATTGAGCTTACTGAAGGTGAACTTTCAAAAGTTAAACAAAGTTATTCCGGCTTGAAAGTTGATGCAGAAGATAGGATCAGGCAAATATATCAGGGACAAAGACTTAAAATTCTTGAAATGCTTTTAAAAACTACCGAACTTACTGATTTGCTGGATTTACTTTATTACCAGAAACTTCTTATTGCACAGGATAAAAAACTTCTTGAGGAACTTAATAAAGAATCAAGTGAGATTACAATATACAAAGACAGACTTGCTGAGCAAAGGATACAAATAGCAAATATTGTAAGTGACATCGAAGAACAAAGAAGAGAAATAGCAAAAGAACACTCTTCCCAGTCTAGTTTGGTTTATCGATTGAGGACTGAAAGACAATCGTATGAGCAGGCTGAAAGGGAACTGGAAAGAGATTCTCAAAAACTTATATCAGAGATTAATAAACTGGTTGGAAGAGGTTCTCTAGGCGGATATTCTTTACCGGGGAGTGGTTTATTTTCATATCCAATCCAAGGAAGGCTTACATCACCATTTGGCATGAGAAGACACCCTATACACAGGGTTGTAAGTTTTCACAGTGGTATTGATCTTGCAGCACCTCACGGAACACCAATTATGGCATCTGATAACGGACGAGTTATATTTAATGGCTGGTATGGTGGGTATGGAAAGGTAGTGATTCTGGATCATGGAATGTCATATTCTACCCTATATGCACACTTAAGCAGTACTGCTGTATCAAGAGGGGCAAATATTCAGAAGGGTGAAGTTGTTGGATATGAAGGGAGGACAGGTTATTCTACGGGTCCTCATTTGCACTTTGAAGTTAGAAGAAATGGTGTGCCACAGAATCCTTTAAAGTTTTTGCGATAGTTTTTTAAGATTGTAGTAAAATAATTCTGTTATGGGATCTGCAATTTTTCCAATTAGTCTAAGCCTTGAGTCTCTTGCTGGACGATATAAGATTGATCCTTTAAGAGTCCTTGAATTGATTGAAGAAGAGCTGGCTGCTTCTGAAGGTCACATAGTTCTGGATGAAGATATGATAGAGCCTGACTTAAAGGCTGTTGCAGATGAGCAGAGTGTTACTCCTGATGTAGTTTATATGGCATTGGAAACTGGAATGTACTATAGAAGTCTTTCAGAATCGAGAAGATTATAAAACCAATTATTTTATATTCAGAGCATTTACTATGCTTTGGTTTTTACTGGTAGTTATAATACTTATTGAGCCACAATCTACTCTTAGATTCCAGAATTTTTTAATATTACTTTCTAATGTATTAAGCAGAATAACTTTAATAGGTCCTGAATGAGTGACTATGATTATGTTTTTACCATAAGATTTCTTTTTAAGAAGATTATAAAATCTACTGACTCGTTTGTTTAAGTCATTTATTGATTCACCTTTTTCAGGTCTGAAACCTAAGGGATCTTTCAGCCATTTTATGTAGTTTTTATAACTAGTCTCCCTAAATTCCTGATATGTTTTTCCTTCAAGAATACCTTCAGATTTTTCAGAGATATCTTTTGCAATAGTTATATTTTTTATCCCTGTCACTTTGCTTATTATCTTTGCACTGTGCTTTGCTCTTAAAAGATTACTTGTTATTATGCAGCTGATCTTCTTGTTTTTTATTATTTGTTTTAGTCTTTTTGAGCAATTTTTAATCTGTCTGATACCGGTTTTATTTAAATCCCAGTTCAGGTGCCCAAATAAAAGTTTTTTCCTGTTTGCTTCTGTTTCACCATGCCTGACAAGAAATATTTCAGAGGTTATTTCCCTGGTTTTAAGAATGTCTTTTGGTTTTCTTTTTTGCATTTAAAAATTAATAATGTTTGTATTCTGGTCATCAGATACAGGCTGGATTTTTTCCCTTGACATAAAGTAGCTCATTATAAGACTAGTTGCAGGTACAGCGATAATTAAACCTATACTTCCTGCTATTGCAGCAGTAATTTCAGATGTAACAAGTTCAAGATTTATGTATTTTAAAAGATCTTTCTCATGGTTTATAAGTAGTAGTAATGGCAGTGCCATTCCTGTAAATGCAAGAACCAGCGTGCTTGTCATTGTGCCCATGATGTCTTTCCCTACGTTCATTCCAGCAGTAAACAGATTTTTTAATGTATATTTTGGATTTGCTATTTTTATTTCCTGTATAGCGCTGCTTATGGATATTGCTACATCCATAATGGCGCCGAGGCAGGAAACAATCATGCCTGCTGCAAGAAGCCCTTTAAAATTAAGTTTGTAAATTTCATTTCCCCACAGGATCATTGCTTCTGAACTAGCTAGTCCTGATAATGGTGCTGCATTAATAATATACGTAGCAAGTATCCCACTGAATGTAACCCCGATTACAGTTCCAAGAGTGCTTGATAAAGATTTGAAGTTAATACCTGCAACAAGAAGCATTGTAAAACCTGTTGCGAGAAACGATACTATTACTGCAGCAAGAAGTGGATTAATTCCTTTCTCAATTGCTGGGATTAATAAGAAACCAATAAATATTATTGTGGCTATAAGTGAAACAATCGTTCTTATCCCTTTTTTACCACCCACAATTAAAAGAAGCAGAGCAAAAAGAGTCACTAAAAACCATACGAAGGGAGCCCGGTAATAATCAACCACAAAATACTCTTCATTTCCTGTGTTTAGATTTTCAATCTTATTGATCAGGTATTTTCTTCCAGGTTCTCCGACTATTGCAAAGCCCGGATTGTCAGGAATGAGGTTTAGTGATGCTCTTTTCTTTCCGGATTCAGGGCCTGAAACAATTCTTATTAGAAGCTGCTGTGAACGTTGCTTATTACCGCCAGGCAGTTCTTCCTCGATCTCTGAAATTACTTTTATAACCTGACCAATGCAAAATGTTTCTTTTACTTCATCGTTAGAATTAGATTTTTCATATGAGTCTTCCTGAGGTGCTTCTGTGAGTTTGGAAGGGACAGTAATACCCAGATTTAAAATGCATAACACTGATATAAAAAGAATAATTATTTTATTCCGGTATTTCATGGTTTGATTTTATCAAAGTTAAAAGGCTTTTAATCGTTATGGAATTCTTTTGCATGGTAAGAACTTCTTACCAGGGGACCGCTAAACACTTTTTTAAAACCAATTTTTAGTCCAATGAGTTTTAATTCCTCAAATTCAGAAGGTTCAAGATATCTGTAAATAGGATAACTGTCCCTTGAAGGTTGCATATATTGTCCCAGAGTAAGATAATCACATTTATATAAGTGTAAATCTTTTATAGTTTCAATAATTTCATCTGTATGTTCTCCTAAACCAAGCATTAATCCTGATTTTGTGATTATTTCAGAATTTGTTTCTTTTACATATTTTATTAACTCAAGGGATCTTGAATATATAGCTCCGGGTCTTACTTCTCTGTATAACCTTGGGACTGTTTCTATGTTGTGGTTATAGATATCTGGATTTCCGTTTATAACTGTTTTAATGCATTCTTTGTCTCCTCTGAAATCTGGTGTAAGCACTTCAATAGTTGCTTCAGGCAATATTTTTCTGATTTTTTTAATTGTCTCAGCAAAATGTGCTGAGCCCTGATCCTTTAAATCATCCCTGTTAACCGAAGTAATTACAATGTGATTTAGCCCAAGCATTTTTGCTGCATGAGCAACATTTGCAGGCTCTTCTGTATCAGGCAAATTTTGTGGTTTCCCTTTAGGCACATCACAAAATGTACAACCTCTTGTGCATGTATTTCCAAGAATCATAAATGTTGCAGTATTATTTGAAAAACATTCATTTCTGTTAGGACAACGTGCGCTCTGGCATACAGTGTTTAAATTAAATTCATGAATCAGGGAATGGACTCTTCTGGATTCTTCATTTAAAAGTACATCTCTTTTAAGCCATTCTGGCAGCCTTATAGTACTTCTCGATTTATTTTCTGTAACTGGCATAATAAATATGATATCACTTAAGATGAACCAGATTTAAAAAAGATTTTCGAGAATAATTCCTTGTCAGATTTGTCAAATGTTTTAAATAGGAAAAGTATACTAATGTAACTGGTTATAAATAATATAATCTGAATAACCATATTAAGATGTTCTTTGAATGCCAGAATCAATGACAGACAGATAACCCCGGCAATGGCAGATTTAACTGTCAGACTGTAAATATCTTTCAGCATCCAGATTGAATGTTTGGTTCCTGAATAAACAAGCATTAGAACAAAGAAAATTTCACTTATAAGCGTTGAATAAAATGCTCCATATACAGAAAATGATGGTATCAGAGCAAAATTTAAAATGATATTTAAGAAGCTGGTAAGTCCCTGGAAAAATACCATATTTTTATGTTTTTCCATAGCAATGAAAAGCATTTTAAATGGTGTTTCAACAAATCTTAAATAAATAAACATGCTGAATAGCTGGACAAGAGGAATTGATTTGTTGTATTTGTCCCCAAAAACAATATGGATTATAGGATCTGAAAATAAAAATATTCCAATTGCAACAATAGTTGCAAAAATTCCCATGTATTTCAACAGGATTTCAAATATTCTTTTTACCTTGTTTTCATTACTATCTTTAACCTCTCCTACAAAACGATACATTGTTGGCAGAAGGGCAAATTTTACCTGTGCAGGAAGCAAATTAGCAATCTTTGTAAATCTTATTGCTGCACTGAAAATCCCTACAGAATGGAGATCGCTATAGAAAGAAAGGAGGACAATACTGATTCTTGCGTAAATATTTAAAAAGAAATCACTCAGACTGAAAATCACTGAGTCCTGAAAGAAATCTGTAATAAGTTTTATTCTTACTTTTGGTTTTAGATGAATAACAGTATTTATCAATGAAACAATAAATATAACCAGACTTAAAAGCATGTTTGCTAGGGCAAGAGATAATACTGAATCCTTAATTGTGAGAGCAATGTAAATTATTACAAGATTTATTGCCGTTCTTAAAACTCTGAAGAATGAGATTAATCTGAAGCTTCCAAGTATTCTTCTGATAGAACTAAAAACAGTGGCATAACTGTCCAGTATAAGACTTACTGCAAAAAACAAAAGAATAAAAAGCTCTTCATTTCTGTACCCTGAAAGTAATCCCAGAAACATGATAAGAAAAATTGTCGGAAGCATAAGAATGCTCTTTACGAAAAGAGCATTCCCGAAACTTATTTGTACTTTTGAAATGTCTTTTGAACCAAATTTCAAAAGGGTTTTATTTAATCCAAAATCACTTAAAAACTGAAACAGTTGTACAAAAGAAAGAATTGCTGAATATAAACCAAAATTTTCAACACCAAGTGCTCTTGCTACAAAACCAATGGTTATAACATTTAACAGAAGAGATGCAAAGGAACTGCCAAGTAGGTAAAAAATACCGAATGTTAATCTTCTGGATAATGGTTCTTTTTTCTTCATTAGAGCATGAAAATAAAATGGCATTCTGCCATTTAAGTGCTTTTCAGGCTCCTTTAATACTATTCGTCTTCTTCAAAATTATCAATGGTAAGAATTTGATTTATAACAAGATCACTTAATTCAGCATCAGTCATTTTGCCAAATTTTGACCATGTTGATCTTGCCCATTGGAGATAAAAATAATTTTCTTCGTTTTTAAGATACTTCTCTATGAAGTCATTTACAATTGGGAATTTTCTGTAGTAATATGCTGCAGCAATAATATCCGCACAGGATGAAATCATTGATGCCCTGGATTCATTTGCTTCAGAGTCGCTTTTACATTTTTGTAAAAATTTTATTAGCAGCTCAAATGAGTCTATTTTTAGCTTATTATTTTGTATGGATTGATTTGGATCCATTTTTGTAACCTTTCTCTTCCTTGTGAATATATAAGGTAAAATCTGTCTATATTTTGACAGTGAATTTGTACTAGACTTCTAAAGACTTGTGAATTATTGATTAAATCTATTTAATGTTATGTGTTTTTTACTCAGGTGGCTCGCTCATAATGAGACTCGCCACCTTTCCATAGTCCACTTAATATAGACTAAATTTAACGGGTTACAGGTTTTGTCAAATAAATTGAACAAAACCTTTCTTTAGAAGAGGTTGTTGTTATATTATTACTACTCCGAGGGTTAAGCAATTTCATACAATTAGGTGGGTGGTGCAAAAAGCATTAATTATAAAAAAACCAGTAATTATTGTAGGATGCCCAAGATCTGGTACCAGCCTGCTTTTTAGAATATTAAGCTCAAGTCCTTATTTGTGGTCACTGTACCGGGAAAGCAATGATATATGGAATGCTTATTTTAAGCACTCAGGTAAAAAGTTTAATAATGAGGTTTTAAGTGAGAATGATTTAAATGATGAATTAAAAACATTCCTGATTAATCAGTTTCACATGAATACTTTGAACTATTACTATCTTGGTTATATTGTAAGAGAATATTTGTTAAAAAATAAGCCACTTAACTTTACAGTAGACATTATAAAAAAAATTAATATTGCATATAAAAATATCTTTTTGTCTGATTATAGAATTGTTGAGAAAACTCCAAAAAACTGCTTTCGTATACCTTTTATAAATAAATTGTTCAGTGATTGTTATTTTATCTTTTTAAAGAGAGATGGAAGATCAAATATTAATTCACTAATGGAAGGCTGGAAAGCACCCGGGAAATACACCAGAGGACAGGCAGCAGGAATCCCTTTGAATATAAAGGGTTATAGTGAAAACAATGGGAAAAGCTGGAAATATGTTTTGCCTCCGGGGTGGGAAAATTACACAAATAAAACACTTGAAGAAGTATGTGCATTTCAATGGGTTAGTTCAAATGCTGCTGCCTTGAATGGCTTAAAGAAAATAGATAGTGAAAGAAGAATGACAGTTAGCTATGAGGACCTTAGTTGTAATACGGCAGAGATTATAAAAAGTATATGTTATTTCGTTGATATCCCTTTTGACGGTGAAGTAAAAAAACTGTCATATAGACCACCACTTGTAAATTATGTAACCAAGCCCCATAAAGACAAATGGAAGAAAAATATTAATTTAATTCAGAATACTTTTCCTATAATTGAACCAATGATGAAAGAGCTTGATTATAGTCTTTCTGGTTGATTACCAAAATTTCAATGATTTAACGAAATTTATAAATCTTGTAACAATGTCAGGAGTTTCTTGTTTAATAGGTCTTGTAGGAGTAGTTCTTGCTGGAGATGATTGAGCAGAATTTGTTGCTCTTTTTGTACTTGGTAAACCAGTACCATTTGAAACAGGAATTGGTTTATGTGTAGGTACTGGAAGGGTTGCAGGTGCTTTTTTAGCAGGGCTAATCTCATCAAGGATGGCAAGACCATCTCTTACAAACTTATCAACATCAACCCCTTTTCGTATATCAAGTATGCCATTATTTGATCTTCGAACTATAGTATATTTCCCTTCAAATTTTCCGAGGCTATGCCATTCTATTGGTTTTCCACCGTCTCTTGACATAAAAATTACTCTGTTGAGTTTTTTAAGATTTGGACCTTTAAATGTTCTGGTTGCTTCTTCTATTGTGTAACCTGTTGTTAGTTTTAAGCCTTCTTCATCCTTCTTCTTTAGAAACAAATAATTCAGGGCATTTTTTCCATTCATTTCAATAACATTTACAAAACCATACCCTTCCCTGCCATCGTCTTTTGCCTGTCCAAGATAAAACCATTTTTCAATAGGTTGATTTGGATTAACATTTCTCCTGATTCTTAACACAGGCAGATTTTCAAATAATCCGTTAAATCCTTTTGGTGGTGGCTCATTAATAATATCGAGTTGAATATCTATACCAACAGATCTTTTAAAATTTCTTCTTGCTTTTATTGCATCTGGATCATCTGCAAGATCAGGATCGTTAATAGGAGCACCACTTCTGTATGGGTTTGAGTCTGATCTTTGTTCAGCAAGTATTCTTTTTTGTTCAGATTGTAGTCTTACAACATTAGGCTGGACAATTAAAAGATTTGGTTTACCATCGTTTTTTGGTGATGGAGTTTCTTTTACAAGTTTTCCGTCTACTAAAGTTACATCACCTCTTCCTACGATTGTGTCTGAAAGATTGGGACGAGGACCAACTGGTCTTCTTGTTTTTACTCTTGCTGCTGTTACTGGTAGTGTTGTTAACATTTAAATTTTCCTTTGAATATATTTTAGACTAACATTTCAATGTTCCGAAAGTTAATTCTATTTAGAATTAATTAACCTGGTAGTGATATCTGTCACGAATCTCGTAGGGAGAATACCTGAAGATTGTCTAGGATATAGCTTTAAAGTATTTATTTTGTCTTAATATTTCAAATAAAATGATACCAAAGGCAACAGAAACATTTAATGATTCAACCATTTCATTAATTGGAATTTTAACCAGAAAGTCACAATTGTTTTTAACATGTTTGCCCAATCCTTCATGTTCATTCCCTACTAAAATTGCAAGCATGTCAGGGAAATCAGTTTCATAAATTGATTTTGATTCTGTACCTATATCAGTTCCGACAATCCAGAACCCGGATTCTTTAAGCTGGTTTAGTACATTTACACAGTTCGTTACTCTGGCAAATTCTGTTCGGAAAAGTGCTCCTGCACTTGTTTTTATTGTTGTAGCATTGATTCCTACATTACTTTTTCCTGTTAGTATTATGCCTTTTCCGCCTGCTCCTGCAAATGTTCTTATTATTGCACCGAGGTTGTGATTATCCTCGATTTCATTGGCTATTAAAACAATTTTCAGATCATGTTTTTGTAATGTATTTTCAATAATTTCACCAACAGATTTATATTCCACCGGTGATATGCTTAGTACTATACCCTGATGTTTTTGATTGCTAGTAAGATTTTTTAATTTATTATCAGGTACAAACATGAAAGGAATCTTTTTCTCTTTTGCAAATGAAATTATTGTTTTTTTAAGGTGCTGATCGTTAAAATTTTCAGCAATCCATATTTTATTTACCTGCACCGAACTGTTTTCAATCACTTCCAGAACAGGATTTCTTCCAAAAACAATTTGATTCTGATCATGTTTTATGTTTTCAGCCAAAGATATAGAGCTCCTTAGTTATGGTCCAAGACCATCGTCTTCTTCAGAAGATTCATCTTCCTGATTCTGTACTTGTTCAATTTGTGGCTTTTTCTCTTCTGCCAAACCATCTTTTTCGAAAATATTTAATCTTCTTCTTGCTTCTTCTATTAATTCTGGGTTTTTGGGGTCTTCAGCAGATGCTTCCCCCGTACTTTCCTCTTCTTTTGTTTCAGTTTCTCTTACTTCAATTTCTTCTTTAATTTCATTGAGCCTGTTTTTGTTATGAATAAACGGACCGTATAAGAATCGCGCAAATGGCAGGAATCTTTTTGCTCCAGTTGGAACTGGTGAAAATTCTGTAGGTTCTGTGCCTGGATAAAATCTCTTTTTAACAGGGTTTGGTGTATATGGTGTTGCAAGTAATCCTGTTAAAGGGTCGACAAGGAGTTCTTTAACATCCGGTTGCTGAGGAAACTGTCCGGGTGGAATGTCTCTATCTTTATAATAATCTTCGCAGAATCTCTTCCATACTCTTGCTACAATTGCACCTCCTGTTACTCCTTTTCCGAAAATTGGTTTGTTATTGTCATTTCCTCCCCACATGGCTACAGATAGATCCGGCGTAAAACCAATAAACCAAACGTCTCTTGACTTATCTGAAGTGCCTGTTTTCCCTGCTACAGGACGATCTTTTAATCTGGCAAGTGTGCCTGTACCTCTTTTTACTACATCCTGTAAAATATTGACAAGTGTTGCAGCAGCATAAGACGAGCAGGCTCGTTGTGGAATAGGTGAGTTGTTCTCAATGATGCGTTTTTTCGGATCCTCAATCCTTCTGATTAAAATTGGTTTTATATAAATTCCACCTCTTGCAAATGTTGCATAGCTGCTTGCTGCTTCAATAGGAGTTATTGCGTTGGCTCCAAGAGATACTGATAAGTTTGGCTCCAGATCACTTTCAATTCCGCAGTTTTTTGCAATTTCTACAATTTTTTCCATACCAACTTTTCTTGCAACTTTTACTGCAGGCAGATTTCTTGAAAATGTCAGAGCTTCCCTGACTGTAATTGTTCCCCAGAACTTCCCATCAAAGTTCTTTGGTATCCATATCATGTTTTCGCCATCAGGTATTTTTACTTTTGAATCTTTTATTTTAGTGTTTGGATCTATTAAACCAACCTCAAAAGCAGCCAGATAAACAAAGGGTTTAAAAGCAGATCCTATGGTATGAGGGTTTGTTGCGCGGTTCCACTGGTGTTTCCAGAAATCCCCAACCCCGCCTACAAGAGTTCTTATTTGTCCTGTCTTAATATCAATTGCACAAATAGCATATTGTGTTACACCACTAGGTGCATTTTTTATTTCTTCGTTTAATATTTTTTCTGCTTTTTCCTGTGCATCAGGATCAAGTCCGGTATAGACCCTGTATCCTTTTTCTTTCAAGTGATTTACATCAAACCTTTTTTTTAATTCTTCAAGTACATATGAAAAATAATATGGATAAACTTCAAACTGTCCTGGGGATGAACTGAACCTGAATTTTTCATCAAGAGCTGATTTATATTGTTTTTGTGTTATATATCCAAATTCAAGCATCTTCTGTAGTACAAGCTTTTTTCTTTCCTGTCCAAGTTTTAAATTAGATGAAAGCTGACTTGGAGCTTTTAAAAGGCCTGCAAGATAACCCGACTCACCTAGTGTAAGATCTGAAGCATCTTTATTAAAATACCTTTGTGCAGCTCTTTGTATTCCATAGGCTCTGTTTCCCCAGAAAACCTGATTCAGGTAAAGTTCTAAGATTTTATCCTTGTTTATTTTTCTTTCCATTTCCAGTGCAAGTAAAATCTCCTTGTATTTTCTTCCGAATGTTCTTTTTCTTTCTTCTTTTGGTATTAAAAGGTTTTTTACAAGTTGTTGTGTAATAGTGCTTCCGCCTTCTACTATTCTTCCTGCCTGCAAATTTACAAAAAATGCTCTCATTATTGCCATAGGATCAATGCCTGCATGGTCGTAGAAGTCCTTATCTTCTATAGCCAGCACGGCTCTCTTTAAAAACGGTGAGATCTCTCCAAGTGGAACTACCTGTCTGTCTTCTTCTGCCTGTAAAAATCCAACAAAATTATCCCTGTAGTCAAAAATTTCTATAGAGCTTATTGGCTCATATTCTGTCAGGTTTGCTATAGAAGGGAGCCCTAAGTATCTGTTAATTAAAGGTAAGGTAATATAACACCCTATTAGAATTCCGATAAGAAGCGTGATTAAGATTGTTAGTCTTGTGCCCATTGGTCTGTTTAAAGTAAAAACCAGCACCGAAGTGCTGGTTTTATTATATCTTCAACGATAATCGTAATTATAATTAGCCTGAAAATACCTTTGAAGCACCTTCAGCAGTCCATTCAACAGCATCAGCAATGCCTCCGAATGCAGACTGGAATGTGGCACAACTAAATGGTTTTTCTAGTCCTGCTAGGAACCCTTTTCCACTCCAAAGAAGTCCACCAGCTAAACCATGAACTATTGCTCCTGGAGCTGCTCCAAATGCAAGGCCTGCGACTGTTTCGCCTGCACCATCTTCATCTCCAAGTGCGCCTGCAACTGCTTTTGTACCTTTTACTGCACCACGAACAACTCCTGTTGTAGTTCCAACAAGAAGACCTGTTGTAGTGGCAAGTGCAGCGCCTACTAGCTTAAATGGTAACCCTACGCTCCATGCAAGAAATGAATTCTTTTTGCAGCCTGAGCTGGCTTCGTCAGCTAATGCTGCTTGGGGAAGCAGTATTGCTGCAACTAATGTTAATGCAAGTAATTTTGATTTAATCATTCTATTTTGCTCCTTCTAATTTTTTCCAACCCCTAAGATGTTTATTAAACCAGTTTGATTAAATATTGGAAACTTAAAAGTGTATTATTTTTACAAAATGTATGGCATTACATATTACCAAACTATACATGCTTTGTATTTGAAAGGCATATTGTTCCTATTGAGGAACTAAATGAAAATAGTGGGTGAGAGTAAATTTAAGTATGATGCATATGAGCCTTACAAGTATTATTTATTTAATGAATTCCAGATTGAACTTTTGCTTAAAAAGAATTTTCAGGAAGAGATTTTTAATCTGTTTTGTGCTTATGATTTTTATATTTTGTTTAGATTTCTTACAAATGAGATCATTTTCCCGCACCCTGCTTAAAGGTGGAATAACCACGATTGTCAGAAAAGGAGAAAATCTTGAATTAAACATTCATACACCACTTAATCTTTATTACAGTCAGATTGGGGATAAAATCGCAGGATTTATATCACATGATATTCCTGTAAGCGAAGATTTTCTAATTCCTAAGGGAAGCAAGGTAGAAGGAATTCTTACAGCTATAAAGAAACCAAAAAAATTTGGTCAGGATGGTGCTTTTGAAATTAGTTTTAATGAACTAGTTCTTCCTGATGGAACTCTCATTCCTGTTTATGGCACAGTAACTACTGATGTTAAAAAGACGGAGGAAAAAATTGCTAGCATAGTAACTTATGATACTGCTCTTATAGCTTACGGCGGATTTCATGGAGCTATAGCAGGAATACAGTATGGTGGCATACCACTTGCAATAGCTTCTCACGGAATAAGTGTTCTGGCTGGAGCTGGGGCAGGTGCTGCAACAGGTGTAATTGGCTCAATCAGAAGAAAAGGATTAATTCCTGAAACCAGACTATTTTCGGTTTTACCATTAAAGTTTAAAACCAATTTTTCACTACTGGGCGATATTCCTGAAACTAAAAATATTGTTCATGAAAAACCTCCCGAGGGAGAGGATTATAAAGGCTTCAGATTTTACCCATCGCTAAATAAAGAAGACATAAAAATTGAACTGACAAATATTACAGGAAATTACAGTGAAATATATGGCAATTACCTGGTTTTGCAATTTAATCTTGAGAACAAGTCTGAAAGATCAATAAGCCTTTCTAATATTGCTGTGGTAGACAGTGATGAACCTGAAGTATTAATTCATCCTGATGTTTTTTTATCCGGTACTGAATCATTTAAGTCTGTTAAACCATATGAGCAGATAGTAACGACGCTTGCATTTTTAACCCGAGGTAAAAAACCGAAACCTGATAATTACAGTTTGGTTGTAGTTGATTCGCTTGACAAGAATGAAATACTAAGAATTCCACTGGTAATCGTGGAAACCAAAGACTGAACTGATATAATATACAATTATGACAGAAAAAACTCTGGAGAAAAAAATGGTATCAAATGATAGCGTAGCTCTTGATTCTATTGCTTACTTTAATGAAAAGTTTGTACCAATTAGTGAAGCAAATATAAATATTATGACCCATGCTTTTCAGTATGGTACAGGAATCTTTGAAGGCATCCGTGGTTACTGGAACAATGAAGAAAAGCAAATGTATATTTTCAGGATGAAAGAGCATTATGTGAGACTTACAAACAACTGTAAGATTCTTATGCTTGAACTGGAAAAAACACCTGATGAGCTTTGTAAATTGACAGTTGATCTCATGAAGAAAAATAAACCTTCATGCGATATGTACATAAGACCAAATGTATTTAAAGCAGGTCTTATAATCGGACCATCACTTTTAAACACAAATGGCAGAAATCCTACAGCACTTTCTATATATACCGTTCCTATGGGTGATTATGTAGATATTTCAAAAGGACTTCATGTCTGTGTATCAAGCTGGACCAGACTGGATGATAATGCTTTAACCCCTAGAGGTAAAATCCAGGGGAGTTATGTAAACACTGCCTTTGCAAAGACTGATGCTTTACTAAACGGATTTGATGATTCCATAGTACTTTCCCAGAACGGGCATGTCTCAGAAGGGAGTGCAATGAATCTGTTTATTGTAAGGGATGGAAAACTAATTACTCCACCTGTTACATCAAATATCCTTGAAGGTGTCACGAGAGACACTATTATACAGCTTGCAAAAAATGAACTTGAGCTGGAAACTGAAATCAGGGAAATTGACAGAACAGAGCTTTATATCTGTGATGAAGTTTTCTTCTGCGGTACAGGTGCGCAGGTAAGCCCTATAATAAAAATTGATCACAGAAAAGTTGGCAATGGTCAGATTGGTCAGATAAGCAAAAAACTTCAGGAAATATATTTTGAAGTGGTTCGGGGCAGAAAACATGTTTATAAAAACTGGCTTACACCTGTATTTTAAGTTCTTTGTTGTATATTATTTCTTCCTTGTCCAGACTAATCTGCTTCCATAGCTATTTTTATCAAACGACAGTATATCAAAGTCTTTCATTAGTGTTTTTAGCTCTTCATCAGAGTAATTTCTGAGCATCATGCCTTTCCTGATTTCATCTGTATAAATATGAGTAGAATCTTCAAGTTCAAAGTATTCACCTTTTCCTGTCCCTACCTTATCAAAACAACCAAACAAGAACCCTTTCTCACTAAGTATTTTATGAATTGTTTCAAATATAATCTTTGCCTGATCAAACCGGAAATGTTCCAACACTGAATTACAAACAATTGCATCAAAGGAATTTTCCTTAAAAGGAATATTCAGCAAATCACACGCCAGAAAATTTACATTCAGATTTTCTTCTTCTGCCCATATTTTTCCAAGATCAATAGCAGGTTTTGAAGCATCAATTCCTGTTACATCAAAACCGTATTTAGAAATGAATATAGAAAGCCATCCAGAACCACATCCAAGATCCAGGACTTTTTTAACCTGGTATTTTTTCAATTTTCTTGTAAGCTCATGTATATAAGGAAGCTTTGGTAGCTCCTTATGAGGTTTGCTTACTCTTTGCCAGGCTTTATCCCAGAACTGGAGATTTTCTTGGTAGATCTCATCTAAACTTTTTTGCATTGTTTGCATTTTTTAATTAACTTAATATCTAGAATCTAAAATTAAAATCCTTATAATCAGCTATAATTTAACACATCATGCAAACTGTTCAATAGTATATGCAGAAATAATCATAAATAAATGTCTACAAATCTTAAACATCAAAGCAAAACCGTAACTCAGGGTCCTGAGAGAGCACCTCACAGAGCCATGCTTAAGGCAATGGGGTTAAAAGATAAAGAAATCGGGCAGCCGTTTATTGGTATAGCAAGTACATGGAATGAAGCTACCCCTTGTAATATTACCCTTCATGATCAGGCAGAAAATATTAAAAAATCAGTTGCTAAGCAGGGTGGAACCCCAAGAGAATTTACAGCGATTTCTGTAAGTGATGGGATTGCAATGGGGCATGAAGGAATGAAAGCATCGCTTGTAAGCAGGGAAATAATTGCAGATTCAGTGGAACTTATGATGCGGGCACATTGTTATGATGCACTTGTAGGGATTGCAGGTTGTGATAAAAGCCTCCCGGGAATGATGATGGCAATGCTTCGTTTAAATCTTCCATCGATTTTTCTTTATGGCGGAACTATTATGCCGGGAAAGTATGAAGGGAAAGATATAACACTGGTAGAAGTTTATGAGGCGGTAGGAAAGCATAATGTTGGATCAATAACAGATAAAGAGCTTTATGAAATTGAATCTACAGCATGTCCTGGTGCTGGTTCATGTGGCGGACAATTTACAGCAAACACTATGGCATGTGTAGCAGAAGCTATAGGTATTGCACTTCCTGGAAGCTCTTCCTATCCCGCTATAGATCCAAAGAGAGAAAAAGTTCATGAAGCATATGGAAAAGTAATAATGGCTCTTCTTAAAGAAAATATAAAGCCGAGAGATATAATGACAAAAAAAGCTTTTGAAAATGCAGCAAGAATTGTTGCCTGTACAGGGGGTTCTACAAATGCAGTTTTGCATCTCCCTGCTATGGCACATGAAGCAGGAATGAAGTTTACCATTGAAGAAATAGAAAATATTTTTCATGCTACTCCGTATTTTGTAGATTTAAAACCGGGTGGAAGATATGTAGCATATGATGTTCATAGAATAGGCGGTGTACCAGTTATTTTAAAAGCTTTATTAGATGCCGGATTGCTTCATGGAGATTGCTTAACTGTAAGCGGAAAAACCATGAAGGAAAATTTAAAAGATGTAAAGTTTCCACAGAATCAGGATGTTATGTTATCTCCTGGCAAACCTTTATCACAAAGTGGCGGTTTAAAAATATTAAAAGGAAATCTTGCTCCTGATGGTGCAGTTATAAAAGTTGCAGGCTTAAAAAAACTCATTCATGCTGGTCCTGCAAAAATATTTAACAGCGAGCAGGACTGCTTTCATGCAATTATAAATAAAAAAATAAAACCTGGTGATGTAATAGTGATCCGTTATGAAGGACCAAAAGGTGGTCCTGGAATGCGTGAAATGCTTTCTGTTACTGCAGCACTTTATGGACAGGGACTTGGCACAGAGTGTGCATTAATTACAGATGGAAGATTCAGTGGAGGAACAAGAGGTCTTATGGCAGGCCATATTTCACCGGAAGCATATGTTGGCGGACCAATTGCACTGATAAATGATGGAGATACTATTGAAATTGATGCAGAAAAAGGAACTATATCTGTAGGGCTAAATGATAACGAGCTAAAACAAAGAAAACAAAAATGGCAGCCTCGTAAACCAAACTATACTTCAGGGGTCTTAGCTAAATATGCAAAATTAGTTGGGAGTGCTAAAGATGGAGCAATTACTAACTATAGCTTGCTTGAAGAAAAAGTACCTGTAAACTCTCTCAAATAGCTTGAGTTATAATTAAATTTGTTTTTTGTATTATGAATTCTGATTCTCTAGTTTCTAATTCTCTAGGATATGGCAGGTGTCGCCAAGTGGTTAAGGCCCCGGGTTGTGGTTCCGGTATACGCGGGTTCAACTCCCGTCACCTGCCCCAGTTTTTATACCGCTCGTTTCGCATAAATGCTCAACTCGCTTTTCAATAATGGTGCTTTTTGGTGAGTAAATCACTCAAACAGCTTATATATTTAAGATTTACAGTTCTAATAACCTTGATTTTAACTAAAGTTAAATTTGGGAATATAATGTTTGTATACATTAAGTAATATGAGGTTGATTTTTAAAAGATGAAACTTAAAATTGTTTTAGAAAAAAGTGATGAAGGTGGTTTTACAGCACACGTACCATCTTTACCAGGATGTATTAGTGAAGGTGACTCAGAAGAAGAAGCTATTAAAAATATTCAAGAAGCTATTGAGCTTTACCTAGAACCTGTTGATGATGATTGGATCTTTGATAAGAGCAAAAACGTTATAAGAGAAATTTCTTTGTGAAGAAAGTTCCGAGTTTAAACTTCTTTAAAGTAATTAGAGCACTTCAAAGAGCTGGATGGATTGTGGTTCGCCAGAAAGGTAGTCATATTAGACTTCACAAGCACAGTAATGATGAAACTTTAAAGCTAACTGTCCCTGCTCATAACCCTATTAAAAGATCAACATTAGCTCATATACTAAAACAAGCAAAAATAGATTTAGATGAATTTGAAAAGTATCTGTAACTATGCCACATTCCTATAATCAGGTATAAAAAGATGTCCACTGTAAGACATTATCCTAGTTCTAACATCCTCTACGACGCTGCCCAGTTTTGGATCTACACAGTGTTGTGAAAAAATGGTCTATCTGTTAAACTATTTATTAAATTTTGATATATGACAATTCCTATAAAAAGATTTCTTCATAGAACAGGATGCCATCTTGTAATAGAGAAAAATCCGTGTTTTAAACCTCTTATTTCACCAAAGTATATTGCAACTATAAGAAGAGAAGGGAGCTTTGCGGAATACAAAGATGATGAAGCAGATCATAATCTTACAACTTATGCTGGTTTTGGCAAAACGCAAAAACAAGCTACAGAACGCCTTATAGATAGCTTGCGAGGAAAACTAATGATTTTAAATGCTATGAGTAAAAGTAGAAAAGAGTATTCTGTTCCATTAGATTTAGCTCTATAATCTGGAATGTATAAATGCCATGCATGGCTCATTATCTTACTTTTCACATACACGTTGTTTAAGTATAATAAAAACAAATTGAACTTAAGTTACTTCAAGTCAAAAAAAGATATAGCATGTTTAGTTTTAGCTTTAATTTTTTCTATTACTGGAATACTTCACTTTACTTATATAAAAACATTTGTTCAAATAGTTCCACCTTTTATTCCTGCACCGGAATTAATGGTTTATATAAGTGGCGTTTTCGAAATTCTTGGAGCTGTGGGACTTTTAATCCCACGTTATCAGAGACAAGCTGCTTTTTGTCTTGTGATTTTACTTATAGTTGTTCTTCCTGCAAATATTTATATGGCAGTTAAAAATATTCAATTTGGTGATATTATAATTAACCCAATCTTGTTATGGCTGAGAATACCTCTTCAAGGTGTTTTTATTTGGTGGGTTCTTTGGTGTACACAAAGGAGGTAGTTAAAAATGTATCAGGTGCTTTTAGTGTCCTTCTTTGTTTTTAGTACTAATGTGGCTTTAACCTTTCTAGTTATTTTTGGTTCTAAAAAAAGTGATGCTTTACTTCGTGCCCCAATACTTGATTTGATTGTAGGTCTTTTTACTTGGATTCCCTGGATAGTTACCTTCTGTTTGTATGGTTTGTCTGGACTATTTGGATGCTTTATTGGTCAAATGGTTATGCTGTCTTCTTTTTGCAACATACATACAATGCTACATAAATACAAAGGACCGACTCTGAAACACACGCTTAATCAAATTGTTGGTCCAGCTCGTAACCATTTGGGATTGTTAATTAGTTTACTTGCATTGCCTATATTGCTAAGTGTTCGCTTCGGACAAATTTTTATTTATCCATTGTTGGTTTGGACATTAAACTTCCCAAAATACAAATCTGGCGACTGGATAAATGTTTCTCGTCACAAATTTAATGGATTGGTTGGGCATGATTTAATATGGTGTCTCTATTGTGATTGGATGACAGGTGTTTATGCATTTGGTGGTGAAATGCTTCGAAATGTTGAATCCTTTTGGTGCCCTATTCGTTTTTATGATGGTAAAAAATGTGAAAATTGTAAAATTGATTTTCCTGACCTTAAAAACTGGGTATCTGCAGATGGGACCATAACAGATGTTACCACTCTACTTACCGAAAAATATCCTCCAGGATCTAAAACTCCAAGAAGCTGGCTTGGGCATCCTGTGAGAAATAAAAATTAAGCCACCTCTCTATAGTCAGGAATAAACAAATGCCACTTATGCTCTTTTATTCTGGTTTGAATAACATCCACGATGCTGCCCCAGTTATTCACTTGTTTGTTAAGCTATTGAGATAAAAAATTTTGACTGTCTACTACCAAAGGCATAAGTTGACATACTATATTTTTTCCTTTCCTGGCAAACCTGACATTAGCTATCTGGCTGTATGATTATATGTTAGGTAGAAGATGAAATTAAAGCCGTCTTTTCTGAATATCATCAATCGTTTTGAGTATCAGTCTATTTTTTCTGATGAGAAGGCTGAAGAACCAATACGCTCTGAAATCTTTAGTGTTGAAAGATTAAAACAACATGCTGAAAGCCTGGCACTTACTCAGACTGTAACAAGTAACCCAAGAAAAGGGTATAGCCTTGCTGAGAGACTGAAGGATAATAAGAAAATTCTGCTTGATTGTTATCATACAATTGGAAAAGCAGTAAGCGAGAAACAACCAATTACACCTGCTGCTGAATGGCTGATTGATAATTTTCATATTATTGAGGGACAGCTGAGAGACATAAGTGAATATCTCCCAATAGGGTTTTACAGAGAACTGCCAAAACTTTCTGAAGGGTATCTTAAAGATTATCCACGTGTATATGGCTTATCATGGGCTTTTGTAGCTCATACAGATAGCCGTTTTGATCCTGAACTTTTAACTCAGTTTGTGCGAGCATACCAACATGTTCAGCCTTTAACTATTGGTGAGCTTTGGGCAATAGCAATTACTCTTCGGGTTGTACTGGTTGAAAATCTAAGACGTCTTAGTGTCCGCATATTAACCTCTATACAGGCACGCAAGAGCGCGGACAGATTGGCAGATGAATTATTAGGACTAAGCAGTGGTATGCCACAGGCTATTGCAGTTTTCCTGCAAGATCTTGAAGTGAAACAATTAAAAAAACCTTTTTTAGTACAGCTTATCCAACGTTTACGATATCAAGATCCAGCTGTAACTCCTACACTCCAGTGGATAAATGAAAAACTTGCCCAGATGAATTTAACTACAGATGAAATAGTCTCACTTGAACATAACAATCAGTCAGCAGCCAATGTAACTATCCGAAATATTATTACCAGCATGAGGCTGATTTCTGCTTTTGACTGGCGTACATTTTTCGAATCAATTAGTCTGGTGGATGAAACTCTTAGTACAAATCCTGTTTTTGCTGCAATGGATTTTACTTCTCAGGATCGTTATCGCCATGCTATTGAAGAACTTAGCAGAGGTTCAAATTGTTCTGAGCTTGATATTGCTAAACTTGTAATTTCAAAGACAGAAAAATACAGAACAGAAAAACAGTTAACAGGTTTACCTATAGAAGAAAAGAAAACAGATTTAGGTTATTATCTGATTTCTTCAGGTAGGAAAATCTTAGAAAATGAAATTAATTTTTCCTCGTCATTGGGAAAGAAGATTCTGAACTTTTATATTTCAAATGCAAACATTGGTTATATAAGCACGATTTTAGTTCTTACCTTTGCTTTATTACTTATTCCTCTTTTTATAAGTTTTGAGAATGGAGTGCCTTTATGGGGACTTCTTATTCTTTCAGTAATCGGTTTTTTCCCTGCTTCTGATATTATTGTTCCACTTTTAAACAGGTTTGTAGTTACTGTTGTCGGACCACGTTATCTACCACGGCTCAAACTAAGTAATGGTGTACCTGCTTCTATGCAAACATTTGTTGTTATGCCTGTTCTTCTTATTAATGAAAAAACAATTGAAGAACACCTTGAACAGCTTGAGGTTCACTATCTTTCTAACCCTGATGGAATGGTATATTTTGCTCTCCTCTCAGACTGGAAAGATTCAGATACAGAAAGTTGCCCTGAAGATAAAGAACTGCTTGATATAGCAGTCAGAGGAATTGAAGAGTTAAATTCCAAACATAGTGTTTTATCTGATGAATATAAACGATTTTTTCTCTTTCACAGAAAACGAATGTGGAATCCGGGAGAAAATAAATGGATGGGGTGGGAGCGTAAGAGGGGTAAACTTCATGAGTTTAACCGTCTTTTGCGTAGTGCTCCTGATACTACATATATCACAGAGCCGTTTGTAGTTCCAAAGGATATTAAATATGTAATCACTCTCGATGCAGATACAAGAATGCCAATGGGTATGGTAAGTCATCTGGTTGGTACAATGGGACACCCGTTGAACAGACCTTATCTAGATCCACATTTAATGCGTGTTGTAGAAGGCTATGGAATATTGCAGCCAAGAATTATGTCCTCTCTTCCTTCAAGAACCAATAGTTCAGTTTTTCAAAGGCTTTTTTCAGGACCATGTGGAATTGACCCTTACACATTTGCAGTCTCTGATGTTTATCAGGATTTATTTGGAGAAGGTACTTATGCGGGTAAGGGAATTTATGATGTAGATGTTTTTGAAGCAGCGCTTAAGGGACGGGTACCTGAAAATGCACTTCTTAGTCATGATCTTTTTGAAGGAAATTTTGCAAGATGTGGTTTTATAAGTGACATTGAGTTTTTTGATGAATTCCCTTCTCATATAGAAGTGTCTTCTTTACGAATGGACAGGTGGGCAAGAGGGGACTGGCAGCTCTTACCGTGGATTTTTAGTCGAAAAGGTAAGTGTATTCCCCGTATTGGCCGCTGGAAAATACTTGATAACTTAAGACGCACACTGTCTGCTCCTGCTATGTTGTTTACTTTAATTCTTGGCTGGTTTTTGCCACACGCACCCCATATTCTCTGGACTTGCTTTGTCGTAACAGCTCTTGCATTTCCTTCATTTCTTTCCTTTATCTTCGGACTTATACCTAACAAAATAAGTAAAAGAAAAATTGGCTCCTTGCGTGTTCTTGCTTTTGATTTTTTAATTGGTCTTGAGCAAAGTATCGTCTTACTTTCATTACTTATGTATCATGCCTTGCTTATGCTTGATTCTATTTTGCGTACTTTATACAGACTCTTTATAAGCAAGAGTAAGCTCCTTGAATGGACAACTGCTGCAAAGCAAAAAACAGGGGCTAATCTCTTGCTAAGTTATTTTTTCAAAAGACATAGAAGAGCAATGTTTTTTACAATTGTTCTTGGTCTGTTATTCTTACTCTTTACAACTAACAGTGTAGTAATACTTGCTGCTCCTTTTATTCTTTTATGGATAATGTCACCTGTTATTGCATGGTCTATAAGTTTGCCGCCAAGAACTGATCCTGTAAAGCCTCTAACTGATGAAGGAATAAAAACATTTCGTTTAATTGCCCGCCGTACCTGGAGATTTTTTACTACATTTATAACAAAAGAAGATAATTTACTGCCGCCTGATAATTTTCAGGAAGATCCACAACCTATCGTGGCACACCGTAGTTCGCCAACCAATTTTGGACTTTATCTTCTTTCAACTGTAGCAGCAAAAGATTTTGGGTGGATAGGTATTGGAGAAATGGTAGACAGACTTGAATCTACATTGATGGTATTACATAGTCTTCCACGCTATAAAGGACACTTTTATAACTGGTATGATTTACAAAAAAAACAACCGCTCGATCCGCAGTACATTTCTTCAGTAGATAGTGGAAATTTTGCAGGGCATCTGCTTGTTATTGCTCAGGCATGTGAGGAAATATTGCGGAGTCCTTTACCAACTCTAGAGAGAGTTAAAGGAATCCAGGATACACTTTTACTTCTAAAAGAATCATTGCTTAATATCCACGACAATAGACGTACCCTTATAGTTAATCTAGATCAGTTACGGTATACTGTAGGCGATCTTGAAAACTTTCTAAAAGATTTTCCACAAACACCTTTTGAATATGTTTCAAGATGGGAAGCACTACAAACCAGTGCAGATATCCTGGTAGATATTGCAAAAACTTTTGCACAGGAGCGTGGAAAATCTGACAGCAGCGAAGTGTTGTCCTGGTCTCTTCAAATTTGTTCAGACATCAAGAGTCATGTAAAGGACCATGAAAAAATATTATCATGGGTTAAATTTTTTGATAAAAACGATTTGCCACTTGAACTCTTTAATAATCAGGAAACTTTAAAACTTTCATTGGCTGATTTATGCTCCCATTACGAGAAAACTGAAAAGACTTTAGTAAGTAATAACCTGACTCATGAAATTGAAAAATCATCATATAATTGCAAATCCTTAATGGAACGGCTTACGACAATCTCTCAATTTGCATATAAATTATTTAATGAAATGGATTTTAAGTTTCTTTTTGATTCTAACCGTAATCTTTTTTCTATAGGTTTTAACGTTACTGATGGCTGTCTTGATACCTCTTATTACGATATGCTTGCTTCTGAGGCAAGACTTACAAGTTTTATTGCAATTGCTAAAGGTGATGTACCTACTTCACATTGGTTTTGTTTAAATCGTGCTTTAACTCCTGTTGATGGTAGAACTGCACTTTTATCCTGGTCAGGCTCGATGTTTGAATATTTAATGCCATCGCTGGTTATGTATACTCCTAGAGGGAGTCTTTTGGATAGAACATGCCGCCTCGTTGTAAAAAAGCAAATTAGATATGGAACTGAGCGCCATGTGCCGTGGGGAATATCAGAGTCAGCATATAATGTCAGAGACAAAGCTCTTGCTTATCAGTACTCAAGTTTTGGGGTACCAGCTCTTGGTTTAAAGCGGGGGCTGGGAGAGGATCTGGTAATTTCTCCATATTCAACTGCCCTTGCAGCAATGTATTATCCAAGCTTAGCAGAAGAAAATTTCAAGCGGCTTAAAGAAATGGATACACTTGGACCTTATGGTTTTTATGAAGCTTTAGATTTTACGGCCACAAGACTGCCTGAAAATAGGAAAGTAGCCATTGTCCGTGCATATATGGCTCACCACCAGGGAATGGCATTAGCAGCTCTTACAAATGTCATTTTTGATGGCATTATGCGTCATCGCTTCCACGAAGTTTCAATAGTAAGAGCTGCTGAACTTTTACTTCAGGAGAGGACGCCACGTAATGTTGCTGTAGCGCATCCAAGACCGGAGCACTTACAAGCTAGCAATGTAAAAGATGTTGCTCAAGCTGCACTCAGACGCTTTGATTTACCAAACCTCCCAGTACCTTCAACACATCTTTTATCAAATGGACATTATACAGTTATGCTCACTTCAGCTGGTTCCGGGTATAGTCGCTGGGATGACCTTTCAATTACTCGCTGGCGTGAAGATGTTACTTGTGATATGTGGGGTAGTTATATTTTTTTATATGATATTGAAAGTAAAGATCTATGGTCTGCGGGATACCAGCCAACTGGTATTAAACCTGATCACTATGAAGTAACTTTTGCTGAAGACAGAGTAAGAATAATTAGACAAGATGGTGACATAATAACCAATTTGGAGATTATAGTATCTGCAGAAGATGATGTGGAAATTAGACGTGTTTCACTTAGAAATACAGGGATGAAAACTAAGGAAATAGAAATTACTTCTTATAGTGAAATTGTTTTAGCTCCTCAAGGTTCAGATCTAACGCATCCTGCTTTTTCAAATCTTTTTATACAAACAGAATATATGCCAGAGGTAACTGGTTTAATTGCAACAAGGCGACCACGATCTTCAGAAGAGACGCCTGTCTGGATGGCTCATGTTATAGCAGTAGAGGGAGATACAAATACTGGTATTGAATATGAGACTGACAGAGCTAATTTCCTTGGACGTGGATGCGGGGTTAGAAGAGCTGTTTCAGTAGTAGAGGGACAGCCTTTGTCCAATACAGTAGGAGCAGTACTTGATCCAATAGTAAGTTTACGCACCCGTGTTCAGATCCCTCCTGGTGCTACAAAACATATTTCTTTTTCAACAATGGTTTCACGCTCACGTGATGAAATTATTGACCTTGCAGACAAGTATCATGATCCTGTAACATTTGAACGTACTTCTACATTAGCATGGACACATGCACAAGTTCAGTTACACTATCTTGGCATTGACAGTATGGAAGCAAATTTCTTCCAGCACCTCGCAAACCGTATTATTTATTCAAATCCTTCCATGCGTCCCTCAAGTGAAATTCTTAAACGAAATAATTTAAGTATTTCAGGATTGTGGGCTCATCAGATTTCAGGTGATTATCCTATTCTTGTTGTTCATATAGATAATGCAGATGATCAGGCAGTTATTAGGCAGCTTTTACGCGCACATGAATATTGGCGAATGAAAAGGCTTGCCGTTGATTTGGTTATTCTTAATGAAAAAGCTACATCTTATGTCCAGGATCTTCAGGTTCTTCTTGAAACTATGGTGAGAACCAGTTCTAGAACGTCCGGGAGTAATATAAATGAAAGCTGTGGCAATATTTTTGTTTTAAGAGCTGACCTGCTTACCCAGCAGGAAAAAGAACTTTTACAGACTGCAGCCAGATCAGTTATGTCCTGTAAAGAAGGAAGTCTTGCAAAACAAGTAATGCGCATGAAACGTAGTGCTTATAAACCTGTTTATCAACTAAAACAGCGAACCAATGCTCCTGTAAAAAAAGATTGGTCAGTAGCTCATCCAACACTTGAATTTTTTAATGGACTTGGTGGTTTTGCTGATAATGGATGTGAGTATGTAATAATTCTTGGAAAATTACAATATACTCCGATGCCCTGGATTAATGTGATTGCTAATAGTGAAATAGGGTTTTTGGTCTCTGAATCCGGTTCAGGTTATACATGGTCTTTAAATAGCAGAGAAAACCAGATTACTTCATGGTCTAATGACCCAGTATGTGATCCGAGCTCAGAAGTATTTTATATATGTGATAAAGAAACAGGTGAATTATGGACCACTACAGCATTACCAATTCGCTTTGACAATGCAACTTATGTTGCACGGCATGGTCAGGGTTATAGTAGTTTTGAACATTTTTCACATGGGATAGAAAGTAAACTTACCCAGTATGTTAGCTGGGATGATCCAATTAAAATCTCACATCTTACTTTAGAAAATAAATCAGGTAGAATAAGAAATCTTTCAGTGACTTCTTATGTAGAGTGGGTTCTTGGTTCTTCACGTACTGTCAATGCACCGTTTATTATTACTGAAATTGATGAAGAAACCAATGCAATGTTTGCTTACAATCCCTGGAATGCAGATTTTGGGAGAAGAATTGCATTTGCTGATTTTTGTAAAAAACAAAATTCTTGGACTGCTGATAGAACAGAGTTTATAGGACGTAATGGAACTCTTGAACAACCTGCAGCTCTGGTGTATGAGGACACGCTTAGTGGAAGTGTTGGTGCCGGACTTGATCCATGTTGTGCACAGCAGGTAGTTGTAGAAGTTCCTCCTAATGGAAAAGTAGAATTGTTTTTTTTCCTTGGACAGACAAGTGATAGAGAAACTGCCCGTAAATTAATTAAGAAATACAGGTCAATAAATATTGATTCTGTATTGAATAATGTAAAAGAAAATTGGGAAAACATTCTTTGTAAAGTCCAGGTCAAAACTCCAGATCGCAAAACAGATCTAATCCTAAACAGATGGCTTTTATATCAAACACTGGTTTGTCGCTATTGGGCGCGTACAGCTTTTTATCAGGCTGGTGGTGCATATGGTTTTCGTGATCAACTTCAGGATGTAATGGCTCTTGTTCTTTCACAGCCTTCTATTACAAGAGCACATATTTTAAATGCTGCAAGTCACCAGTTTCTGGAAGGTGATGTCCAACATTGGTGGCATCCTCCTTTGGATAAAGGTGCGCGTACAAAGTGTTCAGATGATAGTTTATGGCTTCCTTATGTTGTTCATCGCTATTTAAAGGTTACAGGTGACTATAAAATACTTGATGAGGTTGTTCGATTTTTAGATGGACGAGTGCTTTTACCTGAAGAAGAAAGTGCTTATTACCAGCCAATACATTCTGAGCAGAGTGCTACTCTTTTTGAACATTGCAAGAGAATACTGGATAGAAGTCTTAAATTAGGTGTGCATGGATTACCACTAATTGGCAGCGGGGACTGGAATGATGGAATGAATAGGGTAGGACATGGGGGCCTAGGTGAAAGTATTTGGCTTGGATGGTTTCTTTATGCAACGTTGACACAGTTTGCTTCTGTAGCTAAAGAGCGAAATGAAGATGACTGTGCAAAGAGGTGGCTTAAACATACAGAGGATTTAAAAAATGCTCTTGAAAAAGAAGCCTGGGATGGTGCTTGGTACAGACGGGCATATTTTGATGACGGGACACCGCTTGGTTCTGCATCAAATGCTGAGTGCAGAATTGATTCAATTGCTCAGTCGTGGAGCGTTATTTCAAAAGCAGCTGATACTGAGCGAGCTTTTAAAGCTATGGAATCTGTTGAGAAGTATTTAATTAGACCAGGCGATAACCTCATTCTTCTTTTTACTCCCCCTTTTGACAAAACCCCTCTTGATCCTGGCTACATAAAAGGTTATTTACCTGGTATCCGTGAAAACGGTAGTCAATATGTTCATGCTGCAATCTGGAATGTAATTGCTTTTAATATATTAGGAAATGGAAACAAGGCTTATGAACTTTTTAGTATGCTAAATCCAATTAACCATGCAAATACTCGTGCAGGTGTACATAGATATAAAGTTGAACCTTATGTTATAGCAGCAGATGTTTATTCTGAGCCACCTCATGTGGGAAGGGGAGGGTGGACATGGTATACAGGTTCAGCTGGATGGATGTACTATGCGGGAGTAGAATTGATTTTAGGATTGAAAATCGAGGGAGGTATTCTGAATATTAATCCCACTATCCCAAATTACTGGCAGGGTTTTACAGTGTACTATCAGCATGGAACAACACGATATGAAATTTTTGTTGAAAATCCTAATTCAGTTTCAAATGGTGTAAAAAGAATTGAACTCGATGGCAAGCCTATAACGTCAGTAAAAGATGGTATTCCATTAACTGATGATAAAAAAGTTCATATAGTGAAAGTTGTTCTTGGGTAAAAATTACAAATAAATATATCTATCAACCATCTTTTCTCCTAAACTCTGCATCACTCGTTGCATGTGCAACATCAGTAGCTTTTCTTAAGCTGTCTGCAAGTTCATTGGTTTTCATAAACTCATCAAGTGCATTTGGATCATCCTCAAGCAATACCTCTAATATTTTTCTTGCATTATCTCTGACATTTCTTTGTGGACTATGGAGTGTAATATCTACAAGCTCTGCTATTCCAATATAATCTATCACTTCGTATAAACTTAATGGCTCAGTTTCTCCTGGTGTAGGCTCACCCAGATTTAGAGTAAACGGAACCTCTAGCTCGTCAAGTTTTTTAAAAGCATCTTTAATATCAATATCTTTTAACATGAGCACTCTAATCAGAAAACCTCTGTATTTGTCTTCTTTCCCAATTTCAGAACTATACTGAAAGCTTGAATGTCTACAAAGTGCTGCAAGTGTCCAGGAAGGATTTCCACCTCTTATGTCTTTTTCTATTTTTTCTACCAGAGCATTTCCTCCTGGAACTCCAGTGACATCTTCATCACATAGTTTTTTAAATGCCTCATACCTGACCAAATGATCTTCATGATCTAAAAACTCTACTAGTTTATCTGCAGCATCTGCCCCTTTTAAATTTGCATAAAATTCCACACCTTTAGAGGCTCTGTATCCTGTTCTATCTGGTAAGCTTCCATCTGTAACTTCATTTAAAAATGCTTTCTCTATTTTGGTAACATCTGAATCATTTTCTGAATCATTGATTAAAACAGATGCCAGTCTTAGCCTGTGCTCGTCTCCGCTAAGTATTGGAAGGAGTTTTAATTTGTCTTCAAATGAAATATCAAAAATATGTTCTTCCAATCCACCGATTAATATTTCCTGTCTGTGCAGAACATATTGTTTTGTATAGTGAGCTGTAGCAAAAGGTGTTCTGCCACTATCATTATCATCAATTAACCCGATTCCTCCACCATCCTCATCATCAGAATCAAAATCTATGGGATCAGAAGTGTCTATTTCATCCGGGAAGGCAGTAGATTGAGTATATAAAAGTCTGCCCACATATTGGGTAATATTATTTACTTCTTCTCTTAACTGTTTGGGTAATGTATCCTGACTTTTAGGAGAATCAGCAGGAACGACATCAGCTATTGGCACTGCAGTTTCTCCAAAATCAATTTGATCTTCAATAGTTTTGCGGTCAACAGAATATCTGACTGTGTCTGGTGGTAGATCATCTTGTCCTATGTGCTCAGGCTCGTTATTAGTTTCATTAGTGGTTTCATCAGTAACTTCATCTGCTGACTGTTCAATTTCAACCTCTTTGTCTAAACCATTTGCAATAGCAAAAAGAGATTTCATAAGTGGGAAAAGCTCTGATCCCGATGTGCCTGGATTCATGAAATAAGCTGTAATCAAATCCCTCTTTTGAGGGTAACTTAGTCTTGAAAGAATATTAATTACATTATCTAGTCCTAAATCCGGAAGATGCAGAGAGTCAGGCATAAACTCTTCATTCTCAGTGAGCATAAAAACAGCCAGTGAACTTTTTGTAGCAATTGCATCTATATCCAGTTCCAAATAACTAATTCCATCATGTTTTTCTCTTAATTTTCTATAAAAATATTTTTTTGTTCCTTCTGAACAAATTGGGTTTTCAGGCTCTCTAACTCCCTTAATTTCAGGAGGCAAAGCATATTCATACATCTGAAGCAAAGATTGTGCTGAGCGGCAAACATCTGTGTAGTCTTCCAAGTGCATCTGTCCTAATTCTCTTTCAAGGGCAAGATCAGCGGATTCTATATTTGCTTCTGATGGTCTTTCTATCCTGCTTTGAATATCTCTGACCATTTGTACAAATCTCCAGTCTTTAACGGGATGTAAGACTGGCTGACCAGATTCTCTGTTAATAATTTTCTTTGCTTTTGTAAAAACTGCTTTTACAAAAGCAGGATCTAATTGTTTTCTTCTATCTGAACCTGGTGCCCCTAAAAGCTCAAGTGCTTTAGCTTTTTTATCCGGTGAATGTGCAATTTCTTTTGCAAGTCTTTTAACTTCAGTAGGATTTATTGGTGGAATTGCCATCTATGGTTTTTCTTAATCTAATAAATTGCTAGGAATATACTACCGTAAAATACAAAAAAATATATCAAATGCTCTATGTTAAAGGCTAATGGTTAGAAACTGAAGATTAGAGAGGGTGTTTCTAGAAAAAAGAGTTCTTAATAAATCAGATTTTTAACTTTTTATTTGATATAAGTTTAAATAATGGGCAAAAGAAATTATTTCCCTAACAGACTGTATTAGTTTAGTCTAGTTGTTCTTTGGCTGTTTGTATCTGGTGTACTTGCAATTACACAATTTAAAAAGTTTGCAGCCTCAGCACATCCTTTAGCTCTTTGTATTGCTTCAATCCTGAACTCTTCATCGCCACCGCTTAATACATTATTTTCAATTCTTTCAAGTAAAGTGCTTGCGCAGAAAGTATAAAAATCTGAAAATGCTCTTAAATCATCATGAGTTATATCTCCTGCTGTTAACCCTTTTTGAATTTCATCAAAAGAAGCATCAATTATAACTGAAGTAACTTCAGGACTTGTAAGGTTTATAAAACCAGGATCCATCAGAAAATCAGATTTTGCAGTTCTCAAACCCTGCACAAGCCTTAATGTATCAGCTGAAACTGAGCTGGGAGTAACGGGCCTTTTAGATGTTGGATCGCTGGCTGAAATTTCATCAAAAGCTGTTCTTGTCAGCCGAAAAGTATCCTTTGTAATCTGCCTTGTTTTTCCAAGTAACTGTTGAGCCTTCAATGCTGCTGGCTTAATATATCCTTTTACCAAATTAACTTCTGGCATACCCCACCACCTTTAAAAATCAAATTATGAAACCCTGTCTAATATGAGCTTACAAAAATCTGTGAAGAAAAATCAATTAAGAAATTCTGAAATGTTTTTTAAGACCCTTAATTAATCTTTTATTTATTATTGGTTCAGCAATTTCTTAATCTTAAGAAGAGTTAGAATTAATTTATGTCTCAAAAAACTTTAACAATACCTACCTTAAAGGATATTCAAGAAGCAAGAGAAAGAATATCCAAATACATTCCTAAAACACCACTTAGATTTTCTCCAGGTTTAAGCAGACTAAGTGGGGCAGAGGTTTACATAAAATATGAAAACCATAACCCTACCTGTGCTTTTAAGGTCAGGGGTGGAATAAATTACGTTTCTAAAAGAATTAAAAGCTCTGAATTAAAAGGAAAAATTTTACTGGCTGGTTCCACAGGAAACCACGGTCAGTCAGTAGCTTATGCAGGAAAACTTTTTAGCATACCAGTGGTAATTGTTTGTCCTGAAAATTCAAATCCAGTAAAAGTTCAGGCTATAAAAAATTCTGGCGCAGAAATTGTTTTTTACGGAAAGGATGTATTTGAAAGCTGGCAGTATTGTGAAAAATTATCCAAAGAGTCTGAATATATTTATGTTCATTCAGTGGAAGAACCTGATTTGCTTGAGGGTGTTGGAACTATAGGGCTTGAAGTATATGAGGACTTGCCTGATATTGACTGTTTTATAACTGCTGTTGGTGGCGGAAGCGGAATATGTGGTTCTTCAATTGCTCTTAAAAGTCTAAATCCAAAGATAAAAACATATGCAGTTCAGTCATCTGGCGCACCATCTGTTTATGATAGTTTTAAACAAAAAAAATTAATTACTTACCCCACTCTAAATACTTTTGCGGAAGGACTTGCTACAAGAAGCATTTACAAATATGCTTTTGATGTAATGCAAAAATATGTGGATGATTTGTTTTTAGTGGATGATAATGAAATTAAAAAAGCTATTTTGTTATTTCTGGAACATACTCATAACCTGGCTGAAGGAGCAGGTGCTGCAAGCCTTGCAGGCTTATTAAAATATAAGGAAATGTTTAAGAATAAGAAAGTAGTTTGTGTTTTAACTGGTGGGAATCTGCAAATAAATATGTTAAAGGAAATAATGGGGGTGAAATGAGAAAAGAAATTCACAAAATTGTTTTTAGTTTACTTTTAATATCTGGTTTTATTCCAGATACTTTTGCATACTGCAGTATAGAAGACAAAGAAGTTGCAAAAAACAATCCTAATAGTAAATTTTCAATAGGACTTGCAAAAAATCCAAGATTTATTGTTAAAGATGAAGATAAAGATTTTTCCAGAAATAATCCTGATACGCTTTTTAGTGAATATTTAGTTAAAAATCCAAATTACAGGGTAGAGGATGAAGATGTTGTATTTGCAAAGAACAATCCGGATTCAAAATTTGCATCAGGAATTGCTCAAAACCCCAGTTATAGAATTACAGATGAAGACAAGGTATTTGCAAGAAGTAATCCAAACACTAAATTTGCATCTGGACTGGTTCAGAATGAGCATTATAGAATTGATGATGAGGACAGAAAATATGCCAGGAAAAATCCTGATTCAAAGCTTACAGAATTACTTACCCAGAATCCTACTTATTAGAAAATGTCCTTATTTCATATAACTATATGGATAATGCTTTAAAGTCAGTATTTTGGAAAAATAATTAAAGATAATTTTATTTTCTTTTCAAGGTTAAGATATGCTCACAGTGTTATAATTTATGGCTAATAATATAATAAACTGATATTTGGCTCTTAACTAATCATTTAAGGAGAATATATGAAGCTTAAACTACACACCCAGATCTTTATTTCAATTGTTCTTGGTGTTCTTGCAGGAGTTTTCTTAAAAGAGCAAACGCCTATATTCATTGCTCCATTTGGACAGATATTCCTCAGGCTTTTGAAACTGCTTGTACTGCCTCTGGTTTTTACTTCGGTTACTCTTGGGATTGTTTCAATAGGTGATCTTAAACATCTTGGCAGTGTTAGTTCAAAAAGCTTTGCGTATTTTATTGGTTCTGGTTTTATTGCTACTGCACTTGGTTTGTTTTTAGCAAATACTATACAACCCGGTGTTAGTTCAAAATTATCTACTGAAGGACTGAAAAAAGTTGTTGCAGATGCACCTCCAATAGCAGATATCTTTGTTACGATGGCGCCTCAAAATATTTTTGAATCACTTGCAAAAGGCGAGATTGTTCCTGTAATTATCTTTGCAATTTTCCTGGGAGTAGCACTTACAAAAATTGCTGAAAAAGGGAAACCAATTGTTTCATTTTTTGAAGCATCTTTTGAAGTAATAATGCAGATTACTCATTGGATAGTTTCTCTTACACCGATTGGTATTTTTGCCCTTGCTGCTAATACAGTTGCAACGCTTGGCATATCAAGTCTGATAAATGTCGGAGCATATTTTATGACTGTAGTTTTGGGGCTGGTTATTCATGCAGTTATTATTCTTCCCCTTATATTAAAGTTTGTTGGTGGTTATTCCCCGCTTGTTTTATTCAGGCATTTAATTCCTGCTCTTGCAATTGCAACACCTACTGCAAGTAGTGGAGCGGCACTCCCCGTAACTATGGAGTGTTTAAACAAAGGTGTTGGAGTACCAAATAAAATTACAAGCTTTGTTGTTTCTGTCGGTACTACGATTGATATGAATGGTACTGCACTTTATCAGGGTGTTGCAGTAATGTTTATAGCTCAGATGTATGGTATTCATCTGGGTTTCTTTCAGCAGGCATTAATTGTTGCTATGGCATTTCTTGCTTCTGCCGGAGCTGCTGCTACACCAGGAGCTGGATTAGTTACAATGGTTATTATTCTAAATGCAGTTGGCGTGCCTGTGGAAGGACTAAGTCTGATTCTGGCAGTAGATAGAATACTTGATTCATGCAGAACGCCTGTTAATCTCTGGAGCAATTCAATTGGAGCAATTATAGTTGCAAAACTTGAAGGTGAAAAACTAAGACCACAGCAATTACTGGATGAAGATGCGGTGGAATATAAAGAACATTACGAAGTTCAGCCTAAACCTGTTTCAGAATCTGATACGATTCACAAGAAGCTCGAACGTGAAAGGCATATTTTAAGCCGACATCGTTAATTCTTCTTATAGGGCACCTTTTATCCAACTATCAGCTACCTTAATATCTTCGTAGTCGTTTTTGTTTCTGATTTTTAGCTCTTTTAAATTTTCTTTAATTCTTTTTTTTGTAATTTGTACAAAACGTTTCAGAGATATTTTTTCAGCATCAGATAATGTTATGTTTCTATTTAAATTAATTAAAACTGCAGCTATTGAATATAGATCCATTGCAATATCTGACATCCTTATTAACTCAAGCTGTCGTACCACCATATTGTTTCCGTATTTTATTCCTAAAATTGCAGTCTTTAATGACAATAATTTTGTGTGGAACTGCAACCACATAGCATCACCAAAAGATAAATTTCCTGATTCAAATCTGAGCATTCCTGCAATTAACCTTAGCTTTGCAGGAATTAAGAGACCAAAAAGATCAAAAGTGAATTTCTTTTTCTTTTTTGTCTCGTCTTTTTTACCCGGAAGAAATGGCTTAATTAGAAACAGGAAATGCCGGACAATCATATCAGAATCATCTTTTACTCCCTGCACTCCTACACCTGTTACAAGTTGCTTCATGGCTTCGTTCACGCCCTCGACAATTATTCCAATCCAGGTATCTCTAAAAGCCAGTTCCATATTTCCTGAGTGCCCGCGCATTGTGCCTGTGCCGCCCCAGAGTCTCATTGCATAAGTAGCTGTATCCCAGCTTCCTTCTGTTGCAAGTATTTTTATTGCTGCACACTCTGCGATTATATTCATATCATCGCCATGTTTTTCAATAATTGCAGTAGTCATATCAGAAACAGCTCGCAAAGCACATGATGTAACAGCCATTCTTGAAAGATATTTTTTTACCTGTGGTAAGTCAGATTGTCTGCCTCCAAAGGCTTTAAACATTTCTCTTGTGATTGTTCTGTGGAGTGCTGATTCAAATATATACCTTGCAGCTTCAGCGCTTGATGCGCCAAAACCCGCGCGACCTTTATTTAAACCATTAAATATTACCTTTGAACCGCCTTCTACTCCGCCAAGCACCTGGTTTACAGGAATCATGAAATTCTCAAATGTAATATGTGACTGGTTACTGCCCCTAATCATCATTAAGTCAAGAGGCATAGACATTCTCATCCCGGCTTTTTCAAGTTCTTTTATTTTCCTCTTTATATCTTCCATGCTGTCGGTTATTCTGAAAGGGAGTTCCACAATAAAAACTGTTGGTTTCATTCTCTCAAGTTCTATGTTCTGCCCCAAATCAGTCTTTGCCATGAGATACATTACGCCAGCTCTGTGAATATTTGTAATATAAACTTTTTCACCATTTACAACCCAATGTTTTTTATCAGTTGAAAGTTTTGCAGTGCATTTCATCTTCCCGACAGCATCGGTTCCTGAAGCAGGTTCTGTTAATCCGAATGCCACAAGATATTTACCTTCTGATACTTCATTTAGATAATGTTTTTTTTGTTCGTCTAAACCGTACATCATAAGAGGTGCAGAACCGATGGTGTTGTGAGCGCTAATTACAGCAAGTAATGTGCCTGAAATTCTGGCTAGTGTTCTCAGGACTAAATCGTATTCTTTTTGTGAAAAACCCAACCCACCATATTCTTTTGGTACTTTAAGTCTGAAAAGACCAATCTTACTAAGTGAAGCAAGCACATTTGTGGGGATATATCCCTCCTGGTCAATCTCAAATGAGTTTACTATTCCACAAGCCAGATCATTCTTTGAAATATTAAGTTCACTCAGCCATGATTTTAGTGCTGGATAAGGATTATCAAGTGTTGTTTTTGCTTCTTTTTCGAAGTCATTTATTTTATTTTTTTCTTCTTCATATTCCTCATATGCTGTTCTTTTATTTTTAATGTCTTCAGGACTTGTACCGTATCCCTTGATTAAATAATCAAGGGAGGATAAGGATTTTCTGAGTACAATATTAATCAGATGGCAATATGCCTCGATCTTTTCTTTATTTTTTGGTTCAAAATTTAACTCTGACAGCATGTTAAGTGGGATATAACCACGGAAAATTTTATGAAATATTCCTTCTGAGGAAGATTTATCCCCGACCATATCCGTACTTTCGCTAATAACCTTTTTAATTTCATCCTTCTTATTTATAGGATTTTCTTCAATCATTGCTTTTGTCATTATTTTGTGTTTAAAACCTTCCTAAATGTATTGTACCCTTCTTAAGGCATGTTACTTACTCCCAGATATTTTCTAATTAAAAAGAAGGTTATCTTAAAATAGCGCAAAGTGTAATAATTAGATAATACAGGGCAATGATTAAAATAAACAAATATTCAACTTTATTTATAGTTCTTTTTATATGGCTTACTGTTGCATCTGTTTATGCCTGTCGTAGTGTATGGTTTCATAGATCTTCAGATCATTGGGGGCAGTTACAATATGCTGAAATTATTGTTCGTGAGGACAGAGTGCCAACACCAAGGGAAGGATGGATAACATATAATCCTCCGCTTTATTATTCTATTAATAGTCTTCTTTTTCCTGAGTCAATTAAAGGTGATAAGAACCTGCATATAAATTCAGTAAGAGCAATGTCAATAATTTATGGTGCAATTACTATTGTTTTTATGTGGTGGCTTTTAAATCTTATTAATGTAAACTCTTTTGCTCAGATGGTTTCATTATTATTTATTTCAACTACACCAATGTTTGTATTTGAATTTGCTACCTATAATAATGATTCGCTGGCTTTAATGGTTGGGATTGCTACTGTTTCTGTGAGTTATGCATTATCACAGAAATGGTCTGTTGTTTTGGCAGTTTTACTTTTTGTTTTGGCCCTGGCAGGTTATTTTACAAAATACACTTATATCTGGTGTATTATTGCTATTTCAATTTTATGTCTATTAAGTATTCTGAGATTTAAACTGCCTGATCCCTCTCACAGAAAGATTGTTTTCATTTTTCTTTTAACGTTCATTATCTTTTTTTCGAAATGGCTTTTTTCGCATAATTATTACCATACCGGTAAATTACTTCCTTTTAACGATGAAACTCTATTTATACAGAAACTTGATATTCAAAAAATATTGCAAAATGCTTCTACCAGATTAAAACTGCCTGTACTTCAGGAGCCAAGTACTGTCTGGAAAGAACCATTTATATATCCACATGGTGGACTAGTTTCAAAAAGAGGCAATTACTGGTCATATAGTTTTGTATCTTCTGTAATGGCTGAGTGGATATATACAAAACCACACATAATCTTTATCTGGAGTATGCTCTTAATTCATCTCGTGGCAAATGTTTTTGGATTTTTACAGATATTTAAAGGAAATACTCCAAGACTTGCATTTGCATTGATTATGCTTGCTAATTTGTTGCAGGCTGCTCATATATTGCGTTTAAGGGATGATACAGGTCTTGGATTTGCAATGGCTTACAGATACATTTCATGGGCATGGATTGGATGGGTTGTATTATATGCTTTTGCATTGTCAGGGAAATTAAAAATATTAAACTGGTTATTTGGTTTTATCCTGACAAGCGGAATAATAAATCATATTTATTTTCTAATGACTGTTGAAGGTGATGACTACTTTTAAACAGGTGGTGGTTTTAATTTAGTTTTTGCTTTTTTTGGTTTGACAATGTTCCTCAAATCAGAAGCCAGATCGCTTGCCTGGGTATAATATCTGTGAGCAGGATCTTTTTTCAGAAGTGTCATTATTATTGGTTCAAGTCCCGGTGGCAGATTAGTGTTTGAGATTTCAGGTTTTAATTCACTAAGCGGTATTGGTGTTGCACTCTGATGCTGTTGTAATATTGCAAGTAATTCACCACTACCACCTCCGTCAAAAGGAACCTTTCCTGAGACAATTTCATATAAAATAATTCCTATTGAATATAAATCTGACACTCCGCTTAGATGTTGTCTTTTGCCTCCTGCCTGTTCAGGTGACATGTAGATTGCTGATCCGGTCAGGTCTCCTGTTCTGGTTACTCTTGTAGCATCAGGAATCAGTACAAGACCAAAATCAGCAAGCTTAGCTACTGGTCGCTGTAAGTAATCATCGCTGGTTAATTCTGTGCCCAGAAGTATATTGCCTGGCTTTACATCCCTGTGAATTAAAGTATTCTGATGTGCATACTGAAGAGCATCACAGATATCTGCCATAATAAGAATTCTTTGCTCAAGGGAAAGATTTGTAACAGGTGATTTTAAGCTTCCACCCTCCAGTAGTTCCATAGCCAGGTAAGGGTACTGAGGATTGAAATCAAAGCATTCAAGTATGTGTGGATGTTTTAGACCCTGGTGTGCTTTGCCTTCTCTGATAAACCTGTAGAGAAGCTTTTCATTAACCTGCCCGGAACCTGGATTGTTTAGTATTTTTAAGGCAACAAATTTATTATTATCTTTTTTATCAGTGGCTTTATAAACTATTCCCATACCTCCGCGTCCTAATTCATCTACAATCTCATAACGGTCGGCTATTACAGAACCAGGTTGCATAGAAACAGCAGTAAGAACAGAATCTGTAACATCTCCAGTAAAATTACCCTGATGATGCATAGTACCTGCAATGACACCTGGAAGACTGGCTGCTCTTGAAGCAGATGGTGATGGTGGAGAAACAAGAGGGAGAGATTCAGTTACAGCAGGATCTTCGACTTGGACATAGTCACAGGTTGTAGAACCTGTAGTTAGTTTTTTGGATGGACTATTAGCTGAATTTGCTGGATCTACTTGCATTGATTTGGTTTTGTTTGTGTGTTTATTTGTGTATTTAATCTAACATTTTCTAAAAAATAAAGTATTAAATAATAATCATTTTCACTAACTGTCCAGAGTTAACTTTAGCAATTAACTGGATCTCTTAACCTTTAGTAATACTTCACCCTTGATTTTTAATAAAGAATTTCCGTATTTCTTAAAATAATCTAAACTAAGTTCGTCCTACTTGAAAGATGGGAAAGTATTACTTAAGCTAGTTTGAGAGTAATTTAAAATGTTGCCTGTAAAAACAGTTCGTGAACTTCAGAATGCCGGAAGATCAGTAAACGGATCTAACGGGAGTGATACATCATTTCAGGATTCTGCTCCAACAATTGCACAAGTTAGAAAGCAGTTATTACTTAACGGACAAAATGCTTCAGGAACTGGAAGCAGGGAATATTTTCTCAAAACAATGCTTGGGCTCAATAGTTGTATTATCGAAACAGATTTAAATTCGGCTGATAGCGTAAAATCCTACCTTCAAGGTGAAAGCATTGACAGGGTAAATTATTTTGATAGCAGTGATTTCTTAAATGGTAAATTACCGGATGAAGGTTACACTTCAGTGTTAATGGCTGATGGTGAGAGGAGAGATATTGAGGCTCTCTCACCTGATGAAAAAAGACTATATATACTTAGAAAAGCATTTGGTTTTAATTTTGATAGATATCTTAATGTTTTTAAAGACAAACTTGTAAGAGTAGCAAGAGATATTTATAAACAAGCTCTCTATGACAAACTTTCATCTGATCCTGATAGCCCGACTGTATATATCAGTGATGAACTTCCCGAAGAACAAAATAGACCTGTAAAAAATTTCCAGAATGTAAATGGTACCTATAAGTGGGCAATGGATTCATTAACAGAAGACAGAGACTCTATGGTAGGGATACACAGATATTTACGAAATGGTGATGGACAGAGAAAATTTGTAAGAGATTTAATTAACAGTCAAAAATTACATCATTCAAATGGTGATGACAGTGCAATGGAATATATATCTGCATGGATTGGACGCTCACCGCAATCACTATTAAAAGCCCGTGTTGTTCTTGAAGAGCTTATTGAAGATATACCAATAGGTCCGAATAGATTATCTTTTCATTTAAATTCTCTTGAAGATAAAATAAGAGATTCTTCTCAGGGAACAATAAACAGCGGATGGTCATGGTGGAATCTGATAGGAATGCGTGGCCGACATACTGCACCAGGCGTTAAAGATGGACTTACATCTTTAAATGAAAAACCACTTCCTGGTTTTATGGTGGATCTTGAAGACAGAATTGCTGTGTTAGCAAAAGATGTTTTTGATGAGGAAAAAGGAATTGTTGAAGAAATAAAAATGCAACGAAGAAGGCATTTTTTAAAGGTTGCATCTGCATGGACGGGAGTAGGTACTGTATTTAGTGCACTTGGAACAGGTGTTACATACTGGGCTGTTAGCAGTGCAAATGCAGCATACTTTAATGAAAAAGTTACTTCTATAGAAGAAAAAGTCAGACCATACAGACAGTTAGTTTATGAGTCATTTTTAAATCGAGCTAGGGGAAATTTGCCTGCATTTCCGGCAGAGAGGAGGGACCCTCTGGATATAAGTGGTCATGAGGTATGGACTAACCAGAATTTTGCTGTAGAAATTCAACAGTTTAGAATGGGTATTTGCCGTGATTATTCAAGACCGTTGGGTTTATGTTTTATCCCGGAGTTGCCACGAAATGTAAACATGGATGGGGTGCCTGCATTTTTACGAACTAATCTGTCTAACTGTCTTAGGGGACTTATTCCGCAGGATGTGTGGAATAGTAATCAGATTGGTTGGATTATAGGATCTTCGCTTGAGACCAGATATCCTGTGCCTGATAGTAGAATGCGTTACTTTTTAGGACCACAAAGTGCATATAGAAATTCTACAGATAGAAGTGGCCTTGTGTCTGAGCCCTCTGAAGAAGTAAGAATGAGAGGACTTGCTGAATCTGTTGCGAATGCAAGAAGCTTGCAAGGACAACAAAGAGAAGATTTTATAAATTCCCACTTACAACCTAGAGATTTTGTTGATGTAGATCCAGATTATATTAATATTGTATTGGGTTTAAGAGTATTTTCTGATGCTTTAAAAAGAAGAAAATTTGATGTATTAGTATCTGGAAATCAATTAAGTAATGAACAATATCAAGAATTAACTGCAGAGGGTGTTGATACTGGAAATATAACAAGGTTTACAATACCACAAATTATTGTTGAAAATTTTCAAAGGTTTAAGGGGTATGAAGTATTTCAAGCACTAATTAGGCAATTTGATCTGGCAAAAAATAACAATGATATTGCGAAAATAGAACAGCTGGAACCACTTATTGATGAATCTATAAGAACAAATTCTGCTTTATATCCTCCAGAAGAAGCCAGAGTAGTAATGAATCATCTGGCATTGTGTGAAGCAATTCTTGAAAAATTAAACAGGGCTTTAGAGATTAGATACCGGGAAATTAAAAGCAGGAACACTTACAGGGCAAGACTAATAAATGAAGAGCCTATGTACACTGTTCTTAGCCGTTAGTGTTTTATTATTTAACTAAGGTGTTGAACTTGGATATGCATCTGTTGATGACGATGTAGTAGAGTTTGCTCCTGAATACATGTTAGAACAGTATTCATTTGCATTGGTTACACATTCTTGTTGGCATTGTTGGACAGTAGTGCTTGGATCATTAGGGACGAAAGTCCATGGCATATTATTACATCTTGAATCAGTACAATTACAATTGCAGTGTCCATTACATGATTGTCCAGTTGGTGTAGCAGTTGGAGATGGCCCTGCACTGACTGCAAATGCATCAGGTGGTCTGTAAGATTCATAGCTTGTTACTTGTGCTGAAGAATAGTTTGGTAAAAAGATGGAGAGAGTAACTCCAAGTAAAATTACAAAACTTATTTTTTTCAGATTCATTGTTGCTCCTTATTTAAATAGGAAATATTTTTTCCTGTGACAAAAGTCCTATATGAAAAAAGATTCGGATCTTTTAAAAAGGGAAATATAGGCTTAACGGTTGAGAAATTAGGTTTTTCCCTGATACTTTCTATCCACCGCTGCTGCTAGAGGAAGAAGAAGATGAGCTTGATGAAGATGAACTACTAGTATTTCCAAAGGCTGCCCCTGAAGATGAACTGGAAGAAGAGCTAGAAGAAGAGCTAGAAGAAGAAGAGCTTGATGAGGAGCTGCTGGATTGAGACTGCCCTTTTAATGTATATAAACCTTCCTGTGGTGTGGATAAAAAACTGGAACCATCAATTCTTGTGCCTGGTGAGTACTTAAGTGTGGATTTGATAAAATTATTGTGCTGTGTCAGGGGGTTAAAATTTAAATCAACTGTTCTGTTTAATGAAACCCCTTGTATGTTTAAATTATCAAACCGAACCTGATCGATAATTTCTCCCGCAGTATTTAAAATCGTAATTTCTTCCAAACCTGAATTATTTAGTCCCAGGCTTCCTGTATTTGAAATCTGACTTTTTATGGTTTGCGGAAAATTATTGTTATTTCCCCCGCTAAATACTATGACTGGTTCAAGATTATTTAATGTTGTTCCTGTAGGGAAAGTGTGTCTTATCCTTGTATTGTCTGAAAGAGTTAATCCACTTATATCCAGATTTTCTCCCGAAATATTAACAATTTCAACAAATTCATCCTGATCACTTTTAAATACTCCGTCTTTATTTGTATCTTCTGTTGGCGCAGCAAGTATTTCATTTATTATTAGTTGTTTTGGTTTTACTTTAGGAGGGAGTTTTACATTTGCTACTACTTCTATGCTTTTATCCTGATATGAAATTTCAATTGTTGCTGTTCCATTGCTAATTGCTTTTACTATGCCTCCTGATTCAATCTTAATTACTGTATCTGGTGGAGTAACTTTAAATGTTACTTCATTTGTTATTTCTTTTTTACTACCATCTGAAAAAATGGCAAAAACAAATAACTGATAGGTTGATTCGTCATTTATATTTAATCCTTCTGGTGTAACAGAGATTTCTTTTATTTCTGTCTGGATATTTTCGACAGAATCAGTTGATAAAACAGGAGTATTTGAGTAATTTTCTTGTGGAGAGTAATTATTAGAAGAGCCTGGGACAGGTGATGGTTCACCCGGTGAAAATAAAGTCTGAGGATGTTTTATAAACCCATCCAGTATTTCTTTCCTTTGCCATGAAGGATCCCCATTTTTACCAGGAGGATATGCTGCATAATCTATTGTTATTTCATTGCATTTAAATTCAATTGAACCCCCGGTATTTGTCAGCTCAAGATTTCCATTCCTTTTATCTGAACCAAATATGACTTTATGTTCCACTGGTTCTATGTGAGTGCTTTCCGGAAAAACATATGAGTCTTTAATATCTTCATTAACTATAAGACTACAGCCTGAAATATCCAGGGAATTATTTGTAAGATTTTTTATTTCTATAAATTCATCTTCGAACGTTTTTGCAAAACCATTTTTATTTGAGTCTGTTTGTCCTATAAGACTGCTAGCAAATGGAAAAATTTCATTAATAATTACCTCATGAAATCCAGGCTTTTCAGGAGGATCCACTGTTATTTCCAGGCTATCTGTTAATCTTAAGTTTAAAGGTAACCAGTTAAACTCTGCTGAAATATTTACAGTTCCTCTGGACAAAGGTTTAACTAGTTTTTCACCAGAGATTTTAATTATGTTTTCATCTGGGATTTTGAACTTTGTATATTCTGTGACATCTATTTCAGATTCATTTTGAAATATAACAAATGCTGATATTTGAAACTCATTATTAAGAGAATCAATTTTTTGAGTATCGATTTTTATTTTTAGTTTTAATGGTGTTCCATGTTCAGTGTTATATAAAGTAAGGCTGTTGCTCACAGGGGATTCTATATATGTAGCGGACTTTGGTAGATATTTTTGGTAGTAGCTGTTAATTTTAAACGGACCTGGTGGTAATTTGTCAGGAAGAAGTAATATACACTCATCATCAGATATGGTTTCTGCTTTTATTTTTTGGTTTGCAGTTTTAAATATCAGATTATTCTTTGTATTAAAATATCCAAAGATTCTTAGTCTGGTATTTGGTCTGACTGAAATAGTTTCTGTCTTTTCAATTACCGGTGGTTTTATGGTTACTGGTATAGATTTGGGATAATAGAATGCTTTGCTTCTTTTTCCCATGTAATTTGTGTATAGTTTTAATCTGGCATTTCCCGGAGGGATTTTTGGCACATAAAATTCTATTGATTCATTGTTTGAAGAAAGTATTCTGACAGGGTGATTGTTTATGAAAAGCTTGTTTGCATTTTTTGGGAATTCAAAAAAATTGATACCTGTTATTTTTATTTTTTCTCCCTGTATCAGATATTCGGGTTCTATGGATATAATTTCAGGATCTTTCCCAAATGAATTAATATCCGGCACAAAAAATGCAAGTGATTTTAATACTGTAAAAAGCAGTATTATGGAAAGAATAACAACAATGATATTTTTATTTTTTAATAACATTAATTTTTTTTCTTTCAATTTCGCCGGAAAACCAGCCGCCTGTTCTGGAATCAAGCTGTCCGGTTAATGAAGCGATTTCCAGATCTTTTGTGAGTTTTTCTTTAAAGTCTCCTGGCGGTGAAATATATGATTCAAGCTGGAGCTGTCTTCTCTGAAAGTACAATCTGGTTACATCATCAAGAATGTTTTCCCTGATATTTGCAGTAAGTCTTGCCTGGTTTAAAATTTCTTTTATCTCATCGTCATAAATTAAGTTATTTGTATTCCATAAAACTGAAAATTGCTTGAAATCTGCCCCATCTGTTTGTGATCTTATTGTTTTATTTGCATCAAAAGTGTTACTTGGAGAGGTATTGCTTGATATCCCTTTTTGAAACTGATTATAGCCGAGTATTGAGTCATTTGAATTTATATCAAAAGCAACTCTTGGCACAAGATTCCTAAATCTTGCCTGAAGTCTGTATCTTTTGTAATCATCTGATGTTGGCAGTGAGGCAAATTTTAAAGCCTGGCTCTGTACCTCAGTAACATCGGGTTCAGCTTTATCAAGATTCTCATAATCTGTTTCAATTCTTCCTTTTAATGTGATTTTATTTTCAGGCTCCTTTGATTTCTCTTCTAATGTAATTGCAAAAAGCCCTTCATTTGTAGCTGAATATAGTTTTCCATTATGTTCTTTAAGCCAGTAAGCAGCTTTTATACCTTCATAATTTCTAAGCCCATCTGAAATATTAATCCATCTGTCTTTATCCAGATGGTAAACACCGCTCTTAAGAGCAGCATAAATATTGCCTTTGTTTTCATATAAATAAAATGCTTCCTGAAAGCCTTCTGTGTTTCTGTTTAAACCTTCTGAATATTTAATCCATTTGCTGTTTTTCTGGTCAAATAAATATACTCCGCTACTAGTAGCTGTATAAATGTTATTGTTATTGGCTAACAAATGCCTTACATTTACTCTTCCGTCAGGAAGTTCTTGAATCCCATCTGAAATATCAATCCATTTTTTTCCTGTTTTGTCGAATCTGTAAACCCCGCTTGAAGCTCCTAAAATTAGTTCATTGTTTGTATTTAATAGAAAATAAACAATATAATTGCCTGAAATAGGATCAGACTTAATCCCTTCATTTAACCGGTTACATTTTTGATTATCACCTCCCGGATTTAATTTACATTCCCATAACCCGTCATTTGTTGAAATATAAATTTTATTTTTGTCAGTAGTAATGGAGTTAATGAATGCTGAGTCATTTTTTGTACCTTTAAAGATTAATTTCCAGCTCGGGGCATCAGCTTTTGAAAAATATATACCTGAACTTGTAGCAATGTAAATAATATTCTTCTTTTCATCAATCTCAATCCAATTTATAGCTGAATTGCCATTTTCGTCCTTTTGAAGATTCTCAGTGCCAAAATCTTCCCAGGTCTTTCCTTCATTTATACTGGTTAATATTCCATTTCCTGTACCTATAAATATTTTTTCTTCCTTACTATCTATTGATTTGACCAGTCTTTGTCTTGGCTGGTATATAAGTTCCCATACAGAATCAGCAATAGCCCATGATTTTCCTGCTGTTAATATGGCAAATATGATTGTAAGGTAAGAAAAGAATATTATTTTGTTGTTTATCTTCATTAGTTGGTGAAAAACTAATTTACTTAAAGAAGTATTTTTTTGCAATCTGTCAAATGAGACCTTAGGTTACATATCTTTTATTGTTGAAACCATTGGTTACTAATTAAGAAATATTTATTTCTTTCTGAAGGTTAAGAAAAGTAGTACTAAAGTTCTAATCTTTTTCTATTCTCTTGATAAAACATTGCAAAGAGACTTAAAAGAACCTATTACCCTGGTTAAAGCCAGGTTAAATCTGAGCTTTAAAGAAAATTAACTTAACCTACTGTCAAATATTGAAACGACATAACTTTATATGAGCATAGAGGAAACTTGGGGGAAGAGAAAGAGGAATAAACAAATGCTGGAATTAACAAACAGTTCAAATATAGTAAAGGAAATATCAAGTGAACTCCTTCAGCTTAAACATGTTAAAGGAGAATCTGTTTTTATAACTGATCCTGAAGGAAACAAAATTGAATTCAGAACGACTGAAGATGGAGCAAGAATTGCTTTTACCAAAGATGAAGTAGGCAGAGGCATAGCTATAGAAGAAAGAGCAAACGGTACGAAACTTTATCATATATCAAGTGACAGCACAGGACTTCCAAGCAGTCATGAAGTCAGAACTGATGATACAGAGATAGTTTATTTTTATGATTCAAAAGGTAGCCTGCAACATTTTGTTGAGCTTAAATCAAATGGCGACAGAGTTAGCACCATAGTTTCTGACAATGGTTCAATATATTCAGTAGAACAGAAACAAATTGGTGGAATAGTTTTTCAGGCATGGGTTCGTGATAATGTCGATCCAAAAGAAGGGATGATATGGTTACACCCGGATGGAGAAGTAAGTACTCATGGTGATGAAGGTACAATCAAACAAATCTCCAGAAAATTTTCTAAGTTCCTCGACGGCGTAGGAGTTTAATTTAAACTCCTTCTCCTCCTCCTCCACAAAGACCCCCTCCAAAAGAGGGGGTCTTTGTTTCTTTGTACTGCTTCAGACAAGCTGAAGCTTCCTTCGGCTAATTTTTCACCTGGATCGGTTTTGGTGAGTGAATCACGCAAAACCTATATTAGAAAAACAAGAGTTTTAACTTAGTATCGTAATACAATGTATTTTTGCTATTATAATTATGTTTTTCGATTAAATAATTTTGGAGGAACTTATGCGTCTTGCAATTCTTACAGGTGGTGGTGATTGTCCCGGTCTGAATAACGTAATCAGGGCAGTTCTTTTTCAGGCTGTAAAAAAATATGGCGATGAAGTTATGGGATATTTATATGGCTGGAAAGGTCCTGTTAACAATTTAATTAAACCACTTACACTTGCTGATGCTGAAGGTATTTTTAATCAGGGCGGAACTATTATTAAAAGTTCAAGAACAAACCCATATAAAGTAGAAGGCGGACCTCAGAAAGTAATTGATAATTTGAAATTAAATAAAATAGATGCACTAATTGCTGTTGGTGGAGAAGATACCTGTGGAGTTGCAGATAAACTCTGGAAAGACTTTAAAGCTCCAATAGTTTGTGTGCCAAAAACAATTGATAATGATTTAAATGCAACTGATCAAACATTTGGTTTTGATACAGCACTTTCAATAGTATGTGATGCTATGGACAGACTTCATACCACGGCAAAATCTCATGACAGAGTATTGGTTCTCGAAGTAATGGGAAGGCATGCTGGCTGGATAGCAACTATGGGTGGAATAGCAGGCGCTGCAGATTATATCCTGGTACCGGAAGAAGAATTTGATGTGGGCAAAGTAGCAGAAGCAATTAAAATCAGAAAAAAAGAAGCAGGTTATGCAGTAATAATTATTGCTGAAGGTGCAAAGATAAAAAATGAAGAGATATTAAAAGACCAGGAAAAAGATTCTTTTGGTCATGTGAAACTCGGTGGCATAGGAGACAGGCTTGCAAAAGCGCTTGAATTAAAAACAGGTTTTGAAACACGCGCTATGTCACTAGGTCATGTTCAAAGAGGCGGCTCACCAACAGCTTTTGACAGAGTGCTTGGAACCAGGTATGGGCTTGCTGCTGTGGATCTGGTACACCAGAAAAAATTTGGCAGGATGGTTTCACTGCAGGGGAATAAAATTACAGATGTAGATGTGAGAGATGCAGTTGGCACTCTTAGAACAGTAGATAAAAATTTATATGAACAAACGAGAGTATTTTTTGGGGATGAAATAAAATCTAGAACCAGAGTCTAGTATTAGCTTTTCTCTTTTGGATTTGGTCTGCCAATTTTAATGTAAATAATTAGTGCACCGGAAATAGCTGCAAATGACAATATAAGTAGGAGTATTAGTTCAGGAAGGTGATTCATTTGTTATTTCCCATAGTTATTTCCCAGCTTCTAATAAGACATATTATACCAAAGTAAAAAAGAAATAATGCTACTCATAGATAAAAAGAAATGCAACTCCGTATTTAAAGGGATCTAGACTAAACAGATTTATAATCAAGTTTCCAAAAGGAGCCATAAAAGCGTATCCGGCAATCTGAATTATATTAGCTCTGTGCTTTTCAACTTCACTTATCATGAATCAGAGTATATTTCAGATTAATCATTTTATCAATCAGGTAAAATCTCTGATTTGTTGTAACCTTAGGTTACACTTTTTAGGTGATTTGATTAATCTTTAATTACTTTCTATATTTTTAATCTTCTTATAATGTTAGGTTGGTATATGTAATTAAAATTACTTAGTGTTTATATGGCTAGGCTAAATAAATGTAGATTAATTAAATTAATTTAATATGGTTGTAAGAAAATACACGTCTTTTAATAATTTTTTTATATTAGTTTTGACTTTTTGTATAATTCTTATGTCTTGTAATGCCATTTATGCTCAAATGATCCAAGCTACCCCTACACCTAAATCTACTCCTACTCCAACACCTGTTGTATCGTCTGATGCTGTTATTTATTGTCCTGGCTTATGTGCAGGTAATGGACAAGCATTAGGAACTAAACTAGAAGATGGAACTGTTCTTACCGAGGATGTTTGCACAGCTAAAGGAGGGAGATTAGTAAGTCTTCCACGGTTAGGCGGTAATCCTTATATATATGATTGTTGTTGTTTTAACCGTCCAACTTTTGCAACTGCTGAAGGTTGTGGTTCTTATACGGTGAGTGGAGATAGTAGAGCTGGTATTTGTGTAGATCCTGATCAGCAAAAGTGTAAAAAAAATAATGTTGAAGGTATATGCCACGATCTTATTGTGTGTGATACCGCTGGTAATATGTACAGATCTTGTGAGTGCGTTGGGGAAAGAATACCGTACTGTGGTGATGATATAGTACAGCGATTGCGAGGAGAACAATGTGATCCACCTGGTGGCATAGAAGGATGTGAACATCTTTTAAGTGGTTTAAGAGGAGTTTGTAATGCCTGTTGTCAGTGTGTTGTTCCAAGTACTGGAGAAACACCTTGCAGTGAAAGACCTCTTTGCAGCGGTAACTGTACTACAGTAGATGGAGCACCTGGGCTTTGTGGCCATAATGAAAATAATCAATGCTATTGTGGAAAGCTGTTATAGCCTGATTTTGTACTTATAACTTTTTCTTTTATATAATGTAATAATGAACCCTATAGATGCTCTTTATAGTAATCTTATTTTCTTTCCTTCAAAAGAATTATGTTCTTGTCCAGCATCTGAAGGCATCCCTCACGAAGAAATTTTTATAGAGACGTCAGATGCTGAAAGGCTTCACGGATATTTTTTCCCTGCACCTGAGAAAACATCGAAAGTCCTGCTTTATCTTCATGGAAATGGTGATAATGTAGGTGGTTGGTATCCGGCTCCTGTGGGAATCCAGAAACATATTCCTGTTAATGCTTTGCTTGTGGATTACAGAGGATATGGGAAAAGCACAGGGAAACCGACTATAGAAGGGGTAATTAAAGATGCATTTGCTATGTATGAGTATCTTCTTCAGAGAGGGTACAAAGGTGAAGATATTTCACTATATGGAAGATCTCTTGGAGGTGGAATAGTACTTGAGATTGCAACAAAAAAGAGATTTTGTTCAGTAATTCTTCAGTCAACTTTTACTTCTCTTAGAGAGATAGCAAAAGATCTATATCCAGCAATTCCAGGTTTTCTTATAAAAAATGATTTGCTAAATTCAATTGAGTTAATAAAAAAAATAAATATTCCTGTTTTTATCAGTCATGGCTCTGAAGATGAAGTTATTCCTGTGAAACACTCTTATAGGCTTTTTGAAGCAGCAAATGAACCTAAAAAACTTTTAATACTAAAAGGTGCTGATCACAATGCTGTAGGTAGTTACTTTAATGATGAATATTTTGATATTCTAAAAGGAATGTTAGCTTAATTTTATTAAAACCTCAGGTCTTTCAAAATCACTTTTATAGTGATATCCAATTCCTACATCACTGAATTGTACTTGTCCTGTTCCATTTTTAGCTTTTATGACAAATGGTTTTGTGGTTTCACTTGATTTTGGGAGTGCAAATGAAAAAACAGGTGTATGCCCTACTATTTGATAAATATCGTTTGGGATATCGACATCAAATTCTACAGGATAAACATTTAAAACTGGAACCCCTGTTCTTCTCCATATAAAAGAAGTGCTTATATCATTTTTTTTCTTATATAAATTAAATAATGGATCATCATTAAATGATTTCATTATTACCTTCCAGTCGAAATGTCCTTCTTTTCTTTGATTCAAGAAAACATCATAAGCATATTGTCCGTGTACTTTAAATCTCTCGTTTAGCTTTTGAGCAAATATAAAAATATCTGAGTTGACCTCAAGTCCTAGTTCTTTGTAATCATCATTGATTACATAACTATGAACATATAATGTTGTGGCAGGGATGCGATTAACATAAGCCGCCAAAATATTCCCTTCTGAAATATTTTTAAAAAGATTTTCAGTAATAGTAAAATCATTTGTAATATCTTTTATTGAATCTTGGGATGGAAAAATTACAGGGTATCCGTTTGGATCTCTCTCAAAGAAAGCCATTTCATGATTTCCTATCAGTCTATGTATTTTTGTTTTGTTTTTAATCTGATTATTTACCCAATAATCAATCACATCAGAATTAGGTGCTCTGTCATAAAAATCTCCCAGAAAAACATATTCAAAATCCTTTTTAAGATTTAGTTTTTCATCAATTACTCCATATCTATGAAGTGTAATTATTAAATGTACGAAATCACCGTGAAGATCCGGTATGCAGACAGTTTCACCTTTTGTAAAAAAAAGAGTTTTGTCCTTTTTAATTTGTTTTAAATGTTCAGTTAGTTTTTTATATAAATCAGTTGCCTTATCTTTAATCTTCTCGATATTTGCATATGGCATTTCCTGGGCTGTTTGGAAATTGTAAGTTGATGTGGTCATTTATCTATATTTTCTGTCAATTCTTTTATTATATTTTTTGCAATTACTATTCTTTGTATCTCAGAGGTGCCTTCATATATTTCAGTAATCTTTGCATCTCTGTAAAACCTCTCAGCATCATATTCAGTGGTGTAACCATATCCTCCTAGAATCTGCACTGCTTTATTTGCTGCTTTTGTAGCCAACTCACTGCAGAACAACTTTGCAATTGCTGAATGTTTTGTAAAATCCAACCCTTGATCGTATCTGTTTGCTGCCTGATATATTAATAACCTGCCTGCTTCTATTTCTGTAGCAATTTCAACGAGCATAAACTGTATAGCCTGGAAATTAATTATTTTTTGTCCAAAGGCATCTCTTTCCTTTGCATATGAAACTGCTAAATCATAGCTTCCCTGCGCTATTCCAATTGCCTGTGATGCAATCCCAATCCTACCTCTGTCCAGTGTCATCATGGCAATCTTAAAACCATCCCCAACATTCCCAAGGATATTTTCTTTTGGTACTTTTACATTATCCAGCCTTACCTGGCAGGTTGCACTTGCTCTTATGCCAAGTTTATCCTCGAGTTTTCCAAATGAAACACCAGACATATTTTTTTCAACCAGAAATGCTGTAATACCTTTGTGTTTTAGTTCAGGATTTGTTTGTGCAAAAACAATGTATAAATCAGCTTCTGAACCATTTGTAATCCAGGCTTTTGTGCCATTTAAAATATAAAAATCACCTTTCTCGGTTGCTCTGGTTAGCATATTTGCAGCATCAGAACCACTGCCTGTCTCTGACAAGCAATATGCGCCCAAAATTTCTCCTTTGGCAAGCTTTTTCAGATATTTGTCTTTTAAGAAATCAGATCCAAACTTTGCAATTGGCATTGAGCATAGTGAAAGATGAACAGCAATGATTACACTTGTGGTGGCACATACTCTTGCAATTTCTTCTATTAATATTGCATATGAAATGCAGTCCATTCCACCACCACCATATTGTTCTGGCAGTGTAAGCCCTGTCATTCCTAGTTTTGCAAGAAGTTCAAAATTCTCTCTTGGGAATCTGTGTGTTTTGTCTATTTCCCTGGCTTTTTCTTTAAAGTTTTCTTCACTGATTTCTCTTACTGTCTTTCTTAACATTTCCTGTTCTTCGGTGAATCTAAAGCTAAGAGTTTGTTTTTCCAAAAGTTCTTTCATTTCATTTTCTTTTTAATTGCTTCTTTTGCAGCCAGTGCAATATTTTCTTTTGTAAGTCCATAGTGTATTAGAAGTTCATCTGCTTTACCACTTTGCCCGAATTGATCCTGAATTGCAATCCTTTTAAGTGGTGCAGGGTTTTCTTCTGACATTAATGCGCCAATTGCGTCACCAAGTCCACCATGTATATTATGTTCTTCACACGTAACTGCACAGCCTGTTTTTTTAATACTTGATAATATTGTGTTTTTATCAAGTGGTTTAATTGTAGAAACATTAACTACTTCAGCGCTAATACCTTCTGACTTGAGAATCTCCTGTGCCCATAAAGCTCTGCTAACCATTACACCATATGCAAATATAGAAACATCAATACCGGGTTTTATTACATGTGCCTTTCCGATTTTAAATTCATAATCTTTTTCATCAAATAAAACAGGAACATTTGATCTGCCAAGCCTCATATAAACAGGACCAAAATATTCTGCAATTGCTCTTGTTGCAAGTTTTGCCTCAGTAGCATCTGCAGGAACAATAACAGTCATGTTAGGTATGGTTCTCATTATTGCTATATCTTCAATAATCTGGTGAGAGCCGCCGTCTTCACCGACAGTTAATCCGGCATGTGTTGCACAGATTTTTACATTAAACATATTGTGGCAGACTGAGTTTCTGACTATTTCCCATGCCCTTCCTGTAGCAAACATTGCAAAGCTGCTTGCAAATGGAATTTTCCCTGTGCTTGCAAGCCCTGCAGCTACACCAATCATATTTTGTTCTGCAATACCCATATTAAAAAATCTGTCCGGAAATTCCTTTGCAAAAAATTTTGTCTGAGTTGATCCGCTTAAATCTGCATCCAGCACAACAATATTTAGATTTTCTTTGCCAAGCTCTGCAAGTGTTTTACCGTATGCTACTCGGGTGGCTATCATTTCCTTTTTTTCTGTCACCGTTGCTCCCATAATCTCTTATTCTTTTTCTACCTCAGCAAGTGCTTTTGCTAATTCTTCATCATTAGGCGCTACACCGTGCCACTTGACCTCGTCTTCCATGAAGGAAACACCTTTTCCTTTTACAGTGTGTGCAATTATTACACAAGGTTTGTGTTCTTTTATTCCTATTTCATGTGTTTTTAAAATTGCATTATAGATCTGATTCATGTCATGTCCGTCAATTTCCTGTACATGCCATCCGAAGGCTTCATATTTTTTATTTATAGGTTCAAGTGTCATTGTTTCTTCTGTCCATCCATCAAGCTGAATTCTGTTTCTGTCAACAATAGCTGTTAAATTTCCCAGACGATAGTGACTTGCTGACATAATTGCTTCCCATGTTGATCCTTCCTGAAGTTCTCCGTCGCTGTTCAGAAGATAAACCCTGTTATTTAATTTATCCAACCTCGAGCCTAATGCCATACCAACTGCCAGCGAAGATCCATGCCCAAGCGATCCTGTGGAAGCTTCTATGCCAGGAGCTTTCAGTCTGTCTATGTGTCCCTGATAAGGTGAACCAAGTCTTCTGAATGTTAGCAAATCATCGCCTTTGTAGTAACCTGCTTTTGCAAGTATAGAGTAAACAAGCGGTGTTGCATGTCCTTTACTTATTACAAGTCTGTCTCTTTCATGCCAGTTTGGATTATGAGGGTCATATTTCATAATGGCAAAATAAAGAACAGTAAGAATTTCTGTAGCTGAAAGTGATCCTCCAGGATGGCCTGAATTAGCAGCATGTGCCATTTTAAGAATAGATTTTCTTAAATCCTTACAAACCAATTTAAGTTCATTGAGTTTTTCATCTGACAAAGGCATGAGGTTATTTTAGCAGTTTTAAACTAATTCCAGTTTCTAAGCTTCATAGCATCTCTGACTTTTTCAAGAGTATGTTTAACAACTTGTCTAGCTTTTTTATTTCCTTCATTCAGGGTTTCAAGAATCTCTTTGTCAGTTTTTAAATTTTGTCTCTTATTTCTAACCTGCACAAGCGATTCATTTATTATTTTCGCAAGTCTTGTCTTACAGTCCACACAGCCAATTTTTGCACCTCTACACTCATCCTGTACTATGGACAGAGTTTGTTTGTCTGCAAAAATTTCATAGTGTTTATATGCTACCTGACACTTGGCTGGATCCCCTGCATCTGTTTTTTTTATTTTGTTTGGATCTGTAATCATCTGAAGAACTTTTTTCTTTGTTTCTTCAGGCGAATCAATGATTTTAATGTCGTTGTTTAGAGATTTACTCATCTTTCTGCCATCAATCCCTATAACCGATGGTGTTTCAGTTAGTAGTGGCTTTGGTTCCGGAAATAGTTCAGTTTTATATATGAAATTAAATCTTCTTGCAATATCACGACTAAGTTCTAAATGTGCTACCTGATCTCTCCCTACTGGAACAAACTCACCAAGTACACTTAAAATATCAGCAGTCATTAATACTGGATATCCCAGTAAACCATATGTAACTTCTTGTTTTGCTTTTTCTTCATCTTCTGCTAAAAGCCTCACCATATCTTTTAGAGTAGGATCCCTTTCTACCCAGTTATGGTAAGTAACCATACTAAGCAATAAATGAAGTTCAGCTACCTCTTGAATTGCAGACTGGACATATAGTGTGCATTTGTTTGGATCGATTCCACTGCTTACAATATCTTTAGCTACTTCAATAATGTCATTCGGAAGATCCTTTGTGTCTTTGTATTTTGTAGTAAGTGTATGCCAGTCAGCTATAAAATAAAAACATTCATGTTCATTTTGTAATTCAGCCCAGTTCCTTAGAACACCAAGATAATGCCCTATATGAAGTGAGCCTGTTGGTCTTATGCCGGAAAGTAATCTTTTTTTTGGCATAGGAATATTATATTACGAGAACATGTCATTCTGAGCGGTAGCGAAGAATCTCATTACGTTTTAAGATCCTTCGTCGTTACACTCCTCAGGATGACACTTTAAAGTTTCCTATGCTCCAATGCCGGCAAATTTTTTCTAATCTTATTTAAGTAATCCAAATCTATTTCAGCAAAAATTACTGCTTCTTTATCAGCAGGACCTTCTGCCATTACATTTCCCCATGGATCCACAATAAGACTATGTCCATAGGTTTTTACACCTGCTGAACCGATTCCCGCTTGGTTTGGTGCAATTACATAAGCCAGATTTTCTATTGCTCTTGCTCTGACCAAAGTATTCCAGTGTGCTTCACCTGTTGGTTTTGTAAAAGATGAAGGAATAAAAATTATTTTTACCCCCTTTTTTGAATAGTAACGATATAGTTCTGGGAATCTTAAGTCATAGCAGATACTCATGCCACATTTAATATTGTTAACTGAAACTATTTTAGGTAATTGGCCTGCCAGATTTCTTTTTGATTCAAGAATTTCTTTGCCTTTTAGTTTTATGTCAAATAAATGAATTTTTTTATACTTTGCTACAATCTTTCCGTCTGGGTTTATCAGGACAGAAGTATTAAATGGTTTTGAGGGCAGGTTACGACCTGCCCCTACATTTTCAAGCAGACTGCCTATTAATATCCAGACTTTATATTTTTTAGCTAGTTTTGCTATATATAAGGAAGAGTAACCTGGTATTTCTTCTGCATGTTTTGCTGCTTCGTTCAGATTTCCTCTGAAATTAAAAACTTCCGGGAGTGCTATGAGCTTTGCACCTTTTTTAGCTGCAGTTATGATTAATTTTTCAGCTTGTTTTAAGTTTTTTCCTTTATTACTGCTGCTTGTCATTTGAATGACAGCAATCTTTAATTTATTCATATTTAACTTTAATATCCTGTTTTATTTTTAATTGTTTCTTGTTTATCTGCCCCAAATAATGTTGTAACTTCTTTATTTTGGATTTGTGCCATCATTAATAAATATCCACCTGGATATCCATAATATCCATCTATTAAAAATCCATTATCGTGGATTTGGTTTTGCAAAACTTTTGGTTTAATCTTCTTAACCTCTTCCTTTATTATATTGTCCTTTTTAAAAAACTTGAAAAGCTTATCTAAAATTCCATCTTCGCAATCTGCAGAGATAATTACCTGACCTGTAGGTAAAAGAAGCCGCCTTGCTTCGGTAAAAAATAAATCTCCATTTTCAAAAATGGGCAAATTATAATCAGCAATTATTCTTGTAAATGAATTACTTTCTAATGAAGCTAATTCATTCGTGCTTAAAATTTGAGTAAAAGCATTTTCATTTTCCTTTATTAGTGCAACCAGGAACTGATCCCACTCACCTATTGTAAGTACTGCCTGTCTTTGTCCGACAGCTTTAGTTATTCTTTTTAAAATTTTCTCTGGTTTATTAATCACAGCTTAAGCTTGTCTGAAGCATTATATATATAAATGAAGCCCCCCATAAGCCGGGTTCTGTTTATGCAGTCATCTGTCTGGGAGTATTGTCACCAATACCCTCTAGCAGCATTGGCAGAAATAGGGAGCGGGCCACCCTGATCTATTTCTATACCTTAGCCTTGCACCTTCAGCGGGGTTTACCTAACTTTGTAGTCACCTACAAAGTTGGTGAGCTCTTACCTCACCGTTGCACCCTTACCCCGGATTAAATCCGGGGCGGTCATCATTTCTGTGGCACTTTCCTCACACTCACATGCACTTCGCATTACGAAGCAACCAGCCCTGTGGTGCCCGGACTTTCCTCATTTTATGCTTGTCACCGGTAAACCGGCATACTTGGCATAAAACGTAACTGCTTGGAGGACTTCAAAGAAATTATACCTTAGCAGGTAAATAGAGTGTGAAAATGGTTCGATGATAGATGTCATTCTGAGCCCAAGATGAAGAATTTTATAACATTAAGAGATCCTTCACTAAAGTTTAGGATAACACTGAAAAAGTAATTACAAAAGATCCTCAGGGGTACTTCTCCTTTTTAAACATGATTCACTAATTTTTTTAAAAAAGATTACAGAAAAATTATTACTTGAAGCAGATAATATTTCTAAAACAAGCATAAAACAGTTTTATTTCGAATTATTACATCAGGGATATCTCTGTGTGATCTTTTTCACATTGATGGGTAGGAAAACTTAGGTATGTTTAATCTGTAGTACTGTGGAAGTGTTTATTTTTAATTTTGTAAGGGGGTAGTTGTGAGAAATTTTTTTTCCTTTTTAATGGTTTTTGTTTTTGCTTTTGCTTTAAGCATTTGCTTAGTTTGTGATGAAGCATATGCTGCAAAAAAGAAAAAAGGGTCGTCAGCTAATAGCAGTTCTTTGCAGCCACTTAGTAATGATGGTGAAACAACTTTATTTGGAAGTGTTTTAAACCCAAGCGATGATATAGTTAATATTCTTTTGTCTAAGCCACTGCTTGCAAAAATCAGGAGAGCAGAACTTGAAAACCTTACAGTTACTCTTGTAGCAAGCCTGGATTCAACTAAAGTATTTTCAGTGCCAAATGATGCACTAAGTATTCAGAGAAAAAAAGTAAATAAAAAGAGTGGGCAATACCTAGTAGTAAGCTTGTTTAATTTAACAAATCAGGCTGGAATTACTATTTCTCCAAGTTCATTGCCCGATGATACTTATAAAATTAAAATTACCGGTGATGGAATTGATGAATCAACTGCAGCTATTATTTACAGAGCACCTGCTCTTGTAGTAGGTACTGTTGATTCAAATAGTACTTCATTAGTAGATGTAAATAGTTTACAAGGCGACATGATTTCAGACAGAACAGTAACAACCAGTTCAAATGGATTATTTTTTACTGAAGTTCGTGCAAGTAAGATAGAAGATACAGTAAAAACAAGAAAAATTTTAAAACAAACAACAGAAGAAGGTGATTCAACTTCTGGAGGTAATGAAGGAACTGTTGTTGAAGAAGCTGTTGTTGATGATACTGGTGTAGGCATTGTTGAAGCAACAAGTGGTGATCAGCAACTATTAGCGGTAGTTCCTTTGGATTCTGAAAATAATGATAACGTTGCAAATACTCCACTGGAAGTTACTACTGGTACTACATTTGCTGCTGAAGCTGTTCTTGAAAATCCTGATTTAGCAAACGATGTAATTGACGGAATAGTGCAGGATATTCAGGAAACATCAGAAGGAGATGCACCGGATGAAGGCAGTTCAGGCGATGGGTGTGAAGGTGAAGATAGATTTGCTAATCTTTGTGGTTCAGAATCACCATTAGTAATTGGACAAAAAGTAAGATCAGAATTTATTAACGATCCTAATTGTAATTTTGATGAAAAACCTATAGTGTCAAAACTACCGGATGATAAATTAGGTGAAGTTTATTGTAGTTTTGTTGGCGGAATTCAGGTTGGTGAAGGAGAACAGTGTGCAATTTATTCTGCGATACTTGCTGCTCATGATGCAAGCGGCGGAAGAATTCCTTTAATCTGCCCACCTCATGAATGTTCAGAATTCTCAGATATAAGACCTGATAACAAAGATCCTTTAGACAGATGTATTGAACCTCAAGCATTCTGCGGCCCCGGACCAGGAGGTCCTGGTGGACCTGGCGGTGGATTTCCTGGTGGACCTGGCGGATTTCCCGGAGGACCTGGCGGTGGATTTCCTGGTGGACCTGGCGGATTTCCCGGAGGACCTGGTGGATTTGGACCAGGCGGATTTAATGGGGATCCTTGTCATTCAGACGATCCAAGCGTTAATGGATTTACTGGACCAGATGGTACTTGTGTATTTGAACCTGTTGGACCTGGTGGATTTTCTGGCGGACCTGCATTTCAGCTTGCTCAGGGATGCAGAGGCCCTCAATGCCGTGGACCTCAGGCACCAGCATGTTTTCAAAAACCACAAAGAGATTTGACTTGTGAAACCGATGCAAGTATTTGTGTAGATGACGGTTTTGGACCAGGATGGAAATTAGTCACTAACTCAAAAGGGAATTCATTCTGTGTTCCTACAAAACTTCCTCAATTTGCTGTAGCACAGGGATTAACTCCTGAACTAATTGCAGGTGACTGTGAAGTTAGAGGCTGTCATGAAGGTTGTGATGAAAAATTTGGAAGGCCTGTACCTTTCTTTAGAAAATCTGATCTTAAAGCACAACAATTCGGTGGACCCGGCGGTGGCAGCGGATTCGGTGGACCCGGCGGTGGCGGCGGATTCGGTGGACCCGGCGGTGGCGGCGGACCTGGTGGCCCCGGTGGATTTGGTGGACCTGGCTTTCAACCTCCACCATGTGATTCATGTACCTGCCATGCCAAATGTGAAATTAAAGCAGGCAGACAACAAATTTGTAATCCATATGAAACTCTTTTCCATCAAGATTGCTGTACTGCTCAAAATCCTCAACCACAACCATTTCAGTTAGCACAACAGTTTGGTGGTGGACCCGGTGGCGGCGGATTTGGTGGACCCGGTGGTGGCGGCGGATTCGGTGGACCCGGTGGTGGCGGACCTGGTGGTTTCGGAGGTCCTGGTGGANNTGGCGGCGGATTTGGTGGACCACAATTTGGTGGTCAAGGCTTTGGTGGTGGACCTGGTGGTTTCGGAGGTCCTGGTGGATTTAATCCATTTGATCCTTTTGCAGGAGGTGGAGCTCCATTTACACCAGCATTTGGCGGCGGATTTGGCGGACCGGGAGGCCCTGGCGGCTTTGGTGGATTTGAAGAAGGACCTCGTAAAGGACCAATTCCTCCTGGTGCTGATATCTTCAACTGCATATGCAAATCAACATTTGATTCAGAAGGATTTGCACTTCAAGATTCAATAAATTCTTGCAAAGAGTCATGTCCTGAAGGATTTGAATTAGGTGATAATTCTGCTGGTTTCTCTATATGCTTACCAATATGTGATGAAGGATTTGAAAGAGATCCAGGTGGTACATGTAGGAAAATAAGAAAATGTCCTGAAGGAGCTACAAAAGATCAATTTGGAAATTGTAGATGTCCTGAAGGCCAGTTTATGAAGTTTGATCATCAAACTGGAACTCAAAAATGTGAAGCTCCACAAACGTGTCCTGCATCATGCCAAAGTAATCCTTTAGTTAGAAAATATTTGGCTCAAACAGATGATGGCGGGTTAGCTAGCTTCTGCCAACAAAACCCAACAGATCCAAGATGTAGTGGAACTGGCGGAAGTACTGGACAACCTCAACAACCAACAGACAGTGGACAACCACCTC
>DUDS01000012.1:1445-19484 GCA_004769085.1 Candidatus Melainabacteria bacterium SSGW_16 | reverse complement strand
CTAAGAGATACTTTGCGAAACTTATGGATTTTTTGTTTGAAGAAACAGGCGCGCAGTTTGTTTTTACCGGTGCAAAGATGGACAAAGCCGGTTATGACGAAATATTGTCATGGTGCAGAAATAAGAAGAAAATGAGTGCTCTCAATCTTTGTGGTTTTACCTCATTGAGAGAGTGTTATGAAATTTATAAAGGATTAAATCTGGCTATATGTGTAGACTCGGGGAATGCACATATCGCCGGTGCCAGTGGAATACCAACATATGTTTTATATGGACCGACATCTCCAGCCAAGTGGCTACCGGTAGGTAAAGCTGTCTATCCTATAACTTTAAGTCAAACGCTCCCCTGCCAGCCCTGTGACGTTAAGGTCCAATGTGATCATTTATCATGTATGAAGATATTGACCCCGGAATTTGTTTTTGGTAAGTTACATAAAGTGCTAGAAAATTATTTTGAGAGGATTTAACTATGGTTAGCTCAGCCGTGCAATCAATTACTTCTGTACCTATTTTGCCCGTGAAACCAAAAGGCAATTTAATGATTAGTTTTAGACAAAGCAATCCAGGATGTAATGGATCTACTGGTCATGTAGAGTGCTTTGTAGACAACAGAAAAATTGAACCTTTGCCTTTTTCAGAAGCACTTATAGAAAAAATATTTCCTAAAGGTTCTATTGTCTTGCTGCCTTCTGAAGGAGGAGAGGATTTACCTACCGGTAAAGTAGAAGGATATTCAGATAAAAGAAAAGAACGTAGTGCTGACAGAATAGGAGTACATTATCTCAGACTGAGCCGTAATGACTGCCAGGTAAGGGAGGGAGACAATATAGAAATCAAATTATCTGTAGAAAAAAATCATCCCGGTGGCAACGGAACTCCAGCAATAATTAAGCCTGCAGCACAATTGTTTGAGATTCATGTTACAAACGGTCTCTATACTTATATCCTTGTAATGCCAGGTCCTTACTATATAAGAACGCAGCTCGGAAGGAAGATAGATATCAGGAATTCTTCCTGACAAATGTAAGGGAATATTTCTGAATAAGCTATTTAATAATAGTACTCACAATAAGGTTTTACTTGCCACATGGCTTGGCTGGTTGTTCGACGGGCTTGATAGCTCATTATATCCACTGGTTGCAAACCAGGCTTTGGGTGAATTGATTGGTGCCACAAATGTTGAGTTTGAAAAAATTGCAGTACAGATAGTTGCTGTATTTTTATTTGGCTGGTCTATAGGTGGGTTTTTATTTGGTTATCTTGGGGACAGAATAGGAAGGGCAAAAGCGCTTTCATTTTCAATACTTGTTTATGCATTTTTTACAGGACTGTCAGGAATTGCACATAGCTGGCAGGAGCTTGCTGTGTTCAGATTTTTCTCTGGTCTAGGAATAGGCGGAGAATGGGCTTTAGGTGTTTCACTTTTATCTGAAACAGTAAGTAGTAAAAAAAGAATAATGTCAGGAGCAATACTTGCTACTGGGTTTCCGCTTGGGTATTGTTTTGCAGTAATTGTGAATTTGCTTATTAATCCTTTTGGCTGGAGGATTGTTTTTCTTGTAGGAATATTACCTGCATTATTAGTTTTCTTTATAAGAAGGAATATAGATGAGCCTGAAGTATGGAAAGCAATACCACAGAAGATGGTAAATCCCCTGGAGGTGTTTGACAGGAAGTACCTGCCCAGGTTGCTGATAGGATTTTTGCTTGGACTTACAATGAGCCTTGGAATCTGGGGCAGTCTGATGTGGTTCCCAATCTGGATTGAGAGGGAATTAGGAGGAAGCCTGTTTCAGATGACGACAGCTACTTTTATAAAACTGTTTGCTCATGCAATAGGTTGTTATCTAACAGGATTTATCCTTTTAAAGTATAAAAGAAGGACTCTTTTATTTTTTAGCTATTTTTTCTCATTTGTTTTTGCATGCACAATGTTTTTCTTTTTTCATTCATATGGCTTTGGAATTCTTATTTTTGCTGCACTGCTTGGATTTTCATATGGTTTTATTCCTGCTACGTTTACAATTTATTTCCCCGAGCTTTTTCCTACCAGGATAAGATCAACAGCAGAAGGGTTTTGTTACAGCACAGGCAGGGCAGTTACAGCGCTTGGAGTATTATTTAGCGGGGACCTTGTCCAGTTCTTTAAAGGAAATATAGGTCAGACTGCTGCAATGATGTCAATCGCTTTTCTAGCAGGCGCATTTATAAGCCTTTTTGCACCTGAAACAAATAAAGAAGCACTTCCAGAATAGTAATTACAGTATTTGTAAGAAACAATCGTATATTGGTTTTTAAATAAATGAAAAAATGCTATTTTAATTAACCAAGCCGCGGTAGCTCAGTTGGTAGAGCAGAGGACTGAAAATCCTTGTGTCGGCGGTTCAAATCCGCCCCACGGCAATTTTCTCTCTAAGGCTTTCATGCAAATATCTTTCTAAAGCATCTTCAAGATAGGAATATTTAAATTTATAACCGTAGCTTATGGCTTTCTCAGGGTACACTCTCTGACCTGTTAGCAATAGATCAGCCATTTCACCAAACATGATTTTTAATGCAATGGCTGGCACGGGCATAAAAGAAGGGCGATTTAATACTTTTCCCAGGGTGTCTGAAAATTCTTTGTTTGTAACTGGGTTTGGACTTGTTGCATTTATAATTCCCTTTACATTTTTATTTTGTAATGTAAGGTTAATCAGTCCAATTAAATCATGAATACCAATCCATGACATCCATTGATTTCCGGATCCAAGAGGGCCTCCGAAAAACATCCTGAAAGGTGCAGCCATTCTTTCAAGTGCACCGCCTTTTTTACCAAGTACAATTCCAATTCTTAGAATAGTAACATCTGTTTCTGCATTCAGCGCCTCTTCTTCCCATTGTTTGCATAGGTTAGCCAGAAAATCAGAACCCAGTGGTGAACCCTCAGTAATTTTTGCATCCAGTGTATTTCCATAAATTCCTATGGCAGATGCACTAATAAGTTTTTTAGGTTTTATGGAAGCATTATTAATTGCTTTTACTATTTCCCGGGTTGGATTAATTCTGGTTTTAAAAAGAATCTCCTTTTGTTTCTCTGACCACGGTTTATTTACTACTGACTCACCGGTAAGATTAATCACAACATCTACCCCGCTTACTAGTTCAGTTAGATTCCCGTGATTGTTCCAGTCCCACTGAATAAATCTTAGTCTTTCACTGCTTTCTTTTTTTGCACGTGTAAGTATAGTCACCTCATGATCATTTGCTACTAGGTCTTTCCTAAGAGGTTTTCCTATGAATCCAGTGCCGCCAGTTATAAGAATTTTCATTTTTACCTACCGCCCTCCTTGCTCATTCTTCGCTTGTCGGGCTTTGCAAAGTACTTACGGTCTGCTATTCCTAACATTCTACAGGTTTTACCGAATGAATCGCCAAAACCTTTCATTACAAGTGAGTTAACTATAAAGTTGCAGCAGTTAGGTAAACAGTAACGAATTTTCATTACTTGTCTCTGTCTTTCTTTTTATATTTTGGTGAATATTGTGAGCTGTGCTTAACTACATATTTCCCTATTAAGTATCCTGTAAGAGCACCGGCAAATACATCGGAAGGAAAATGAGTTCCTTGAGTTACTCTGCTTGCTGAAATCACAGTTGCTATAGTATAGCCAAGAATTGGCACCCACTTTTTCTCAGGATACTGATGTGCTGCAACTGAAGCCAGTGCCCATGTGGTTTGTGAATGCCCGGACGGGAAAGAAGACCCACCTTCAAAAAACTCTCCTCTTCCTTTAGATTCATTGTTTGGTTTATTTCTTCCTGCCATTCTGCTTGCTGCTAAGTAAATAATTGCAGATGAGGCTAAAGCCTCATATTGAAGTGTTCCTGTTTCTCTTAGGCGATCATTTTTTGTAATTACACCGGTTAAAATTAGTCCACCAGGTAAACTAAGTACAGGTGCATAACCACCAACTGCAGCAAAAGCTTTACTTATGTCGTCCTGTGTAGATGATGGGTGAAAATTGCTTGTAAGGGCTTGTGAGAAATCATTGTCTGTAATGAGCAAAGCTGTAAGTGCACCTCCTGCCGGAATGAACCAGACAAGATCCTTATAGTTTATCCTTAAGGGTGCAGTCCATAACCCGATTTGATCTTTTAGTATGTTTGGAGCAAGTGATCTTTCAGCTTCAAGGAGTCTAAAATGTGAAATCTTTTCAGGGAGTTTAATTGGCGCAAGATCGATTTTTTCATTTATATAGTCTTGTGCTTTTTCAGTTCCAGATCCAACTACAGATAGAACATACGTATCTCCACTAATAATTGCAAAGGTTGGGAGTGAAACAGTTAGAAGGCTAATTGAAGTAAGAATAAAAACAAATTTTTTCATATTTCAATCTCAATTCCAATCGGACAATGATCGGAACCCATCACTTCAGGCATTATAAATGCACTTTTAAGATTCGGCAATAGATTTGGAGTTATGAAGAAATAATCGATTCTCCACCCTACATTTCTTTCCCTTGCCCGCGTAATAGGGTCCCAGTAAGTATAATGTTCCCCATCCTTTATGAAATGCCTGAAGGTATCAACATGCCCTTCAGAAACAAACTTATCCATCCATTTTCTTTCAATTGGCAAAAATCCGCTTGTTTTTTCATTTTGTTTTGGCCTTGCAAGGTCAATTTCCTTATGTGCAGTATTTATATCACCGCATACTATTATTTTTCTGCCTTTGTCTTTTAGTTTGTTTGTATATTTAAGAAACTCATCATAAAACTCAAGTTTGTATTTAAGCCTTTCTTCATCTCTCTGACCATTCGGGAAGTAAATATTAAATAAAACAAAATCATCGTAATCTGTTATTAATATTCTTCCTTCACAGTCGTATTTTTTTATCCCAAAACCTTTTTCAGTCTTTTTTGGTTCTTTTTTTGTAAATGTAGCAACTCCGCTGTAACCTTTTTTTTCTCCACTTGACCAAAAAGATTTATAACCGTTAGGATTAATAAGTTCTTTATTTAGCTGTTCAATGCGTGCCTTAGTTTCCTGGACACATAAAATATCCGGATTTTCTTTTAAAAACCAGTTTAAAAAGCCTTTCTTTTCAGCAGCACGAATACCGTTTACATTCCAGGAAAGGAGCTTATACTTTGGCATGCAATTATTTTACAAAATAAAAGGGCTGGTTTTTAAACCAGCCCTTAGAAATCTATGTTAAGAAACAAGCTAAAATCCAACTTTGTCTTCTCTTCTTCTTTCATCTTTTATAGCTTGTGATGCCCAGAATGATGCTCCTGCATTATTCATAACTAATTCTCTGTGTGGATTTCTCATTACATCTGAAGCTATTGCTTGTGTTTCAGGTAACTGAACTCTTGGAGTTGGTGCAGATATAGCTGGCCCTTTAATACCATGAACTAAGTCATGTACCCTTGTCCTTGGCATAGCTAAATTGATTGCACTGATCATAGTTTCCCCAATGTGTAAATTGTCTTACAAGCATTGAATTCTGTCAAGTAGAGGTTTATCAGTGCGGGCCCCCCAGCTTTTCTAAAAGAATTTCTGTATAACCCGGGCTAAGTGAGTCAATCTCTCTACTCATACCTTTAAAGTCAATGTTTACAGGATCAGACAGGGATAGGGTGATCTCATCAGCCCTTACAGGGTTGAATAATTCTGCATGTTGCAGTCTTTTCTTTTCAGCTTCGGGGAATGAAAAGCTCTGTGAAGAAACCTGGATGCCATTTAAATAAAGACTAACATCAAGTTTTTTCCAGCTCTCATAAAGGGAAGTTTTTCTTGAAAATAACCAGATTCCTTTTACTGTTTCAGGGCTTTCAAGATCAAATGAAACTAAAGTAGGAATATGATGGTTCCTTGGAGGGACATACCAGTCAGTAAGCAGATTATTATCTATTGCAGCCTTTGCTCTTGCAGCATCCATAGAGGAAAGCTGCGATTTTACTTTAAGATTAGCTTTTGGTTTTTCATGAAGAATGTATTCCCAGTTTGGATGTATATTAAAAACAAACTTTGACACAGGCTTGAACCATGCTTCAAGAAGTTCAAGTTTTTCAGGGGTGTGAGATCTGATAGTTTCAATTCCAAAAGAGGCTCCGATAACACAACTTATTATTCCAAGAGGAAATGCAATTCTGTTTAATAATATTTTCAGATTATCAGTGAACAGTGAGTAAAAGTAGAACCAGAAAAGAAGAGAGAGCAGGATAAGAGGGGTTGCAAATTCGAACATAAATCGCATTGAACATCCTGAGTAAATGAGATTTATACCAAGTGTAATAGCTGCTGCTGTTCCAATTAGAAGAAATTCAAATAAGGGGAACTTAACCCTGTTAAAAATGGTTTCTTTGGGCGAAAATTTTAACATCAGCCATCCTATTAAAGGAATCCACAGAAAAGGAGCACCAGCAAGTAATCCGAACATAGCCTGTACATAAAATCTTTTACCCAGATTCCACATATCAGGGACTAAAATATGAAAATAGGGAAATTCAGAGTTAAAAGCAGGAGGCAGAAACAGATAGAGATAAATACTTGAAGGAATGTTATTTATATCGATAGGTCCTAAAGCTCTGATATTAAGATCCCCTGTCTGATATGTGAATCCAAACTCAAAAAAGTTGTCAAATCTTAAATAGTTATAGATAGCCAAAAGAAAAAGAGAGATTATATATGGCAGAAAAATAGCAAACCATTTCCTTTTTATTTCTTCTTTCGAAGCGTCAACCAGTTCTTTTTTTAGTTTTGACCAGATTATAAAGATGAGAATTCCACATGGAATTAGACCAGGTCTTGATGCTGCTGCGAGTCCAAGAAATAAACTCCCAAGGAATAAGCATCTTGAAGGAAATGTGCGATTTTGTAAAGATCTTATGAAGTAGAATAATGCCCCTGTTAAAAAGAAACATCCAGAAGCAATTGATACATGATAAATCCCACCGTGTTTATGAACCATATGTGGACCAATGTTCGCAAGACCACTGATGCATATGGCAAGAATGAACATTTGTTTTGGTATATGGGGGAAATGATTTTTAATCAGACACATCAATATTAAAGTTGAGAATATTAATGTTCCAAAGACAAGAATTATAAGTACCAGTGTGTCAGGGATTGATCCATGAGTAATGAGTTTGAAGGGCAGGTAAAAAACAAGGGTTGGAGCAGGACCAAAGTATAAATAATGCTTTCCTTTGTAAACAGAGGCATCTTGCCATCTGTACATAAAATTTGTCGTAGGATCGTAAGGATCATCAAGCTTGAGTAAACCAGGCTCCGGGGCTTTTAGTAAATTTAATTGCCCTGCAAGAAATGCTTCAGCAAGATGATTGTGAGAAATATAACTTGCAGAACCTCCATGATCTAAATTAAAATTGAAAATTCTGGATCCTGCAATCCAGGCATATAAAATTAAAATAAAAAGAAGTACAAACCTGATTCTCATTTACTTAAGAAGATTCACAAGCTTTACAACAGTATCTTTTGCATCACCAAATAACATCATGGTTTTAGGAAGCAAAAATAATTCATTCTCAATTCCTGCAAAACCTGGAGCCATTGATCTTTTCATGAAAATTATTGTTTTTGCTTTATCTACCTCAAGAATCGGCATTCCAAAAATCGGACTTTTTGGATCATTCTTAGCAGCAGGATTTGTTACGTCATTTGCCCCTATTACAAGTGCCACATCAGCTCTTTCAAACTCGGGATTAATTGTTTCCATTTCATAAAGCTTTTCATAAGGGACATTTGCTTCTGCAAGCAGTACATTCATATGCCCTGGCATACGTCCTGCTACAGGGTGAATGGCATATTTTACTTCAACACCTTTTTTCTCAAGGAGATCAGCAAGTTCTCTTACATTATGCTGTGCTTGAGCTACAGCAAGACCATATCCTGGGATAATTATTACCAGCGATGCGCTCTCAAGTACTGTCGTTGCATCATCAGGAGTATAGCCTTGTACATTAACAACTTTCCCATCCTTAGAACTACCAGTCCCTCCACTAGCTGATACTACCTGTCCAAATGCACCAAACATTACATTCCAAAGGGACCTGTTCATTGCTTTGCACATAAGAAAAGTAAGAAACATACCAGATGCACCAATTAATGAGCCAGTAACAATTAATGAATAATTTGTCAGTAAAAAACCAGCTGTACATGCTGCAATTCCTGAGTATGAGTTTAAAAGTGAAATTACAACAGGCATGTCAGAGCCGCCAATTGGTAAAACAAAAAGAACACCTAAACTAAAAGCAAGAGCTCCAATTACAACAAGCCAAAATATATCCTGTGGATGAAAAAATGCATAAAAACTACCACCAACAATTACCAAAAGCTGAAGTAAATTTAGTGTTTTTTGAAATGGGTATGTTATTTGTTTCCCACTAATTAATCCCTGTAATTTCCCATAAGCAGCAATGCTGCCTGTAAAAGTAAGGGAGCCTATTACAAGAGTAAGAATTATTGTTGTTGTGTCGTATAGCGTTAAGTGGTAATAAAGTCGTACATATTCTGATACTGCAATTAGGGCAGAAGCAAGACTTCCAAAAGCATGCAGAAGTGCCACCATTTGAGGCATGTCAGTCATTTTCACTGTTAGTGCTAAATATGTGCCTATTACTCCACCGATAATTATGCAAATAACAATAAGCTGGTAACTAACAATGTTTTTATCAAGAAGCGTTGCACAAATTGCAATTAACATTCCAATGCTTGAGATGTAATTTCCATACTTAGCGCTTTTCGGCGAACTCAGCATTTTTAAACCAGTAATAAACATTACTGCTGAGATTAGGTACGATAGATTTATTAAATTTTCGCGCATTCTTCTATCTCTTCTTAAACATCTTCAACATACGGTTAGTAACTATATAACCACCAGCTACATTTATTGTTGCAAGAATAACTGCAACAGAACCTAAAATTATTGCTATTTGATTATTACTTCCACAAGCAATTAAAGAGCCAACAATACTAATTCCACAAATTGCATTTGTTCCTGACATAAGTGGTGTATGAAGTGTAGGTGGCACCTTTGAAATAACTTCAAATCCTACAAATATTGCAAGCACAAAAATATAAAACGTTAGTAAAAATTCCCCAAATGACATTAATGTACACCCACAAGCATTTGCTTTATACTTTCCTGTAAAATCGCTCCACCATGAGTAATTATTGCACCCTTATTAATCTCATCGTTTAAGTCTAAGTTTAATTCATTGTTTTTATTAAGAAGATGGCTCATAACACTCTCCATATTTTTAGAAAACATTTGACTTGCATGACTTGGCATAAGTCCAGGTAAATTAAAGTAACCACAAATTGTAACACCATGCTTTACAACTTTTTGTCCAGGTGAAGTTAGTTCACAATTTCCACCCTGTTCACTAGCTAAATCAACAATTACTGATCCTATTTGCATTTCCTTTATCATGTTTTCAGTAATAAGTATAGGTGCTTTTTTCCCAGGTACAAGAGCGGTAGTTATAACAACATCTGCTTTTTTAACTTGTTTTGATATTAATTCTAGTTCCCTTTGGTGGAGTTCTTTTGAAACCTCTTTTGCATAGCCTCCTTCTCCTTCTGTTTTTTCACCGGAAAGATCAAGACCTACAAATCTTCCGCCAAGACTTTCAATTTGTTCTTTTACAACTGGTCTTGTATCAAAAGCTTCAACCACTGCACCAAGTCTTTTACTTGTAGCAATTGCCTGAAGGCCTGCTACACCTGCACCAATTATAAATACTTTAGCTGGTGCAATTGTTCCTGCTGCAGTCATTAACATTGGGAAAAACTTTGGTAGATTTTCACAAGCGATTAAAACAGCTTTGTATCCTGCTACTGTGCTCATTGAACTTAAAACATCCATGCTTTGTGCCCTTGTAATTCTTGGAACACTGTCAAGAGCAAATGCAGTAACCTTTTTAACACTTAATTTTTGTATAATTTCCGGATTTAATGTCCCATAAAGAAGAGAAATTAGAACAGAACCTTCCCTCATTTGATCTACTTCTTGTTTTTGAGGGGTTCTAATTTTTATGATAATGTCGCCTGATGAATACACTTCACTAGAAGAACTTATGATTTTTGCTCCAGAGTCCTCATAGTCCTTATTTTTAAAGAATGATCTATCACCGGCTCCACTTTGAACTAATACTTCAATACCTTTTTGTGTGAATCTTTTTACACTTTGCGGAATAAGAGACACCCGTGTCTCATTTTCTTCTATTTCTTTTGGCAGGCAAACTTTCATTTTTTTATTTGAGATGTCTATAAATAAAATGTTACCATTATTTTGGATAAATACTTACAAATGAAAAATCAAATCATATTTTTTGTTTTTCTTGTATTGTTGTTTTTTACAATATCGTTGCCTTTAGAAGCGACAGATCAAAAGGATCTGTTATTTGCTGATTCTCCAGTTAAAGCAGCAATATTATATTTCCCTTCTCCTGCGGTGATGAGATGCTTGAGTCACAGTAATATACCAAAAGCTCCCCGTAAAGTAATGATATATAGAAGGATTAAATATCCTGACAGTACCCAGTTTGAGCAAAACCTTACCATTGGTGTTGATCCAAAAGCCAAAAACGGGTCTAAGTTTATTTTTGCTGGAAATGTAATGATAGATGGAGAAATTTTTACCCAGAAAGTGGACGGAGGGCCTCTTTTTGAGGCTGATAAAGGTCCAGGGATTAAACCGAAGGGATTGTTTGGACTTGAAGAACTTATCGGTCTTCAGAGAAAAATAAAAATAAATGAAAAAATAGGCAATCAGGATTTGAACTATGAGATTTTCATGAAAAATGTAAAAGGAATGATAGGGGATGCAACTTACAGCCTTGAACTTGTTGGGAAGGATAAATCAGAAAAAGGGAAAATAATATATTTACTTTCAGGGAAAGGGGATTTAGGAAAAGAAAAAATCACTGTTCGTGGGGTTGAAGTCTTCAAAGATTATTATGAACTTGTTGAAAGATATGGAAAAGCCGGAGTATTTACCACTATAAGGGTTTATGATTAAAGCTCAAATGTGCTTACATTTTTTGTGCTCAACCCATACCCTTCACTCCGCTTGGTGGGCTTGGCGCCTCCAACGCTCCGTTTTGGGTATAGGTTTCGCTGTGTAAGCACATTTGTTTGTTAAAAATAATCCTAGGGAACATTTGTACATTTGTACAAGTCTTCTTTTATAACGCCTCGGAACTGCTACGCAGATTCCTCGGCTACTAGCTAAGTTATTTCACATTTGATCGGATTTACCGAATGAATCGGATAGATCCTATATTTGTGAGTGCAATAGCGTTATTATGGCAACTGAACTTACAGAAAACCAGAATAAGTTTCTTAATGCCCTGAAGAAGTCCTATAAAAAAGGACCTTTACCTTCTATACGACAAATAGCAAGCGATCTTGAGTACAAGTACCATAACTCAGTGCAGCATTATCTTGAGACTCTTATGTTTGGAGGACTTGTAAAGAAAATAGATAATTTTTTGTTTCTTAATAAGAAATTATTTGGATTAAAAATCTTTGATTCAAGAGTACCTGCTGGTTCCCCTGCTGTTCAAGAAGATAGTTATGAGGTCTTTGATTTTGAAAGTTACATGAGAGCAGACCAGGAAAGAAGTTTTATGCTTCGTGTATCCGGGGATTCCATGATTGATGCAGGAATATATGATGGAGATTTAATAGTTGTTGACAGTAAAATTCAGCCGACCCACGGACTTATAGTTGTAGCTATAGTTGATGGAGGTTACACAGTTAAATATTTAAGGAAAAAAGGAGCCAGGTATTACCTTAAAGCAGCAAATCCAAAATATAAGGATATCTACCCGGAATCAGAGTTTAAGATTGTAGGAGTGGTTACAGGCTCAATTAGAAAATTTTAAGTTAAATCTTTTTAATTAACCTAATCAACATATAGAATCAGGGCTTACTCTTAACCCTTCATAATTTATACTTAACAAGAATATAGTACAAATGGCTAAAGAAATCGGGGTATCTATTGTGGTTATTGCCTTAAAAAAGAAAATAGTTTTTTATGTATTCCTGTTAAGTCTTTTGTTTTTTATAAGACCTCAGAGTTCAATTGCAATTGATAAAGGTTACGATGGTCAGACCCCCTTGTTTGCTGTAATTTCAACTGAATGGTGCTATGGATGCAGATGGCTTGATCCTATTGTTGAAGAACTCAAAAGAGAATACGCAGGAAGAATAACATTTGTAAAACTTGATGCAACCAACGATGACACAGTTTTTTATTCACAAAAAGTTGCAAGGGACTATGGAATACTTGAGTTTTTTAATAACAACAGAAATGCATTCCCTAGAATAGCTATTTATTGTCCAGGAGCACTAATTCCGGACAGAAATTATCTTGGAGCAGTACCAATAAATCATTACAGAACAATTCTTGATGAAATCCTTCTTAACAGTGATAAGGCATGTGCATTTAACGGCAGACCGCAGATAGCAAATAGTGGTGATGAAAGACCAGATGAGCCGAAAGAAACTACAGCAGAAGCAGGTCGTCCTGATACTGTTAATCCTCCGGAAAGACCGCTGGAAATAGCAGGCGAAGGAAGACCAGGTGAACTTAAGTTCTGGACATATGGTCAGCCAATGCCGCTATCAGCTTTTCTGTTATCAAAAGCACTTGTTCTTCCTGAGTGTACAGGGCCAGATCAGGTCCTTTGTTATAACGGAAACACAATTCAAAATAACCTGCCTTCCTCTGAAGAAGGAAAGATTTTTAAACCATATGATTCCAATGCAACAAGAAATGAGAAAGAGTTTAACGGTATAAAGAAACACAAACGTTAGGAAGGAACTTCATGAAAACATATAAAAGAATTCTAGTAGTTTTAATAGTGATAGCAGGATTTATATTTTCTCTAAAGACACGTGCATCTGATAATCCTGTATTTGTTACGATTACTGCGGAACAAAACTGTAGTGCATGCAGGGATTTTAAGCCTGTACGTGAAGAGCTTGAATATGAATATTCAAACAAGGTGGATTTTGTAACATTTGATGTATCAACCAAAAGTGCAATAGAAGAGTCCCAAAGGCTTGCAGAGGAAAAAGGCCTTGTCCGGTTCTTTGAGGAAAACAAAGGAATGGTTCCAAAAGTTGCAATTATGTGCCCAGGCAACCACAAGGTTGAAAAAGTGTTTTTAGGGGAAATCAGTAAGGATGTTTTCAGGGAAGCACTTGATACATTACTTCTTGACGCTTCAAAAATTTGTAGTTTATAAACAGAAAAAATAAAAAAGCCCTGTCGTTTTGACAGAGCTTTTTCTATGTAACTTTTTATTTATAGTTTATTAGTTACTTTACGTGTTGTGCAACAAGCTTTGTCATTTCAAACATGCTTACTTGCTTTTTGCCATTGAATATTGCCTTTAACAGATCATCAGCATCAATTTGTCTTCTGTCTTTTTTATTTTGAAGTCCTTTTTTCTTTATATAAGCCCAGAGTTTACTCGTAATCTGTGTCCTTGGTTGTGCTTGCTCACCAACAATTTTTGCTAGTGATGCATCTGGTGTAATCGGTTTCATAAACCCACTATTTGGTTTTCTTGAACCTTTTTTTGCTGTTTTCTTAGTTGCCATATTATTTTTCTCCTTCTATATTTGAGGGCCGTTTCCTCGACACCTGCAGAGTCTATATTCCTGCCTGCTATGAGATTATATCTCAGAGGAGAGATTCTAGAGGGAAAAGATCGTTGTATAGATTGGTTACTACATGCACATTCCAAGGCCTGACCCGCTAGAAACAGGGGAGGGCCCCTCGAATAGATTGGTTAATTTGCTGCAATATCGAAAGGGCAGCCGCATTCATATTCAATATTTCCCGGGAAATGGCTTTTTCTCCCTGGGCATAAGGCATTTTTCTCTTTAGGGGTATTTCCTTTAGCGCAGACATCATTACAGAAGACTTCCTGAGCGTATGGTTCACATTCTTCATCGCATGCCTGGAAATTGTATGTAGCTAATTCTTCTCTTGAATTACCAAAGGAGTCTATTACTTTCCATTTGGCCACACACTTGCAAGTACCTTTTGGTTCATTTACAGTATCACACGATTTAGCTTTACCTGTATGAACCCAGGTATATGCTATACAGACAATTGTAAATAAAACAAATAATAATCTCGACAGCATAATTTGGATATACCACCAGGATTAGGAAATTAAAATCTAATGCTCTTATTTTTGCTTTTGTGTTAACTTTTTATTAAACCAGGGTATAGGAGCTAAATTCTCACCACATTTAATATTTATTACCCAAAGTTTTAAACTGTTTATAACCAAACCATGTGAATTTACTCTTAAGAAAAACAGGAAAGGTTATTTATGGCTAGTCCACAGTCAATATCACTTAGAAATGCAATTGAGGGCAAAAGATCTGAAAAGATGATTCAGTATGCCATAAAAGAAAGGCTCGGCCTGTTTCTATATGAAGATGGACAATTAAAAGATTTTGTAGAAAAATGGCTTCAGGATTTTGGAAATATTGATCAGGCACTTCAGTTTGTGGCAGATAAATATGACAAGGATTTTGAAAACGATAAAGGAAGAGCAGAAGAAAAGTTAAAGCAAATAGCTCATAGACTTTTTGTTGATGATCCAAGCACCGCTGAAAATGAAGGATGGAACTCAAGTAATTGGGGTGATCTGTCAGAGGACTTTCTGAAAAACTCAAGACCAATCATGATAAAGGATGTTAGAAAGGTAATGGGACGACAAATACTTATGGATGGGGAACTAAATGCTACTGAAGGTGAAATACAGCATCTTATTGGTGAACAAAACGCTGTGGATCAACAAGGACAAGACGAACAAGAGCAGCAAGACTAGATTTATTTTAAGAAATCAAGAATAGTTTTGAATGAAGCCGTTGCTTTTTCTTTTAAAGTTGGCTTGTACAGTACTTCTATTAAATCTGAATATGATCCTGCCTTCCCTTTATACGGGTACCACCAGTAACTTTTTGGTCTTATCCCGGGGATATAACCTTTGTCAAAATTTATGTGTTTTGGTTTTGTAAAATCATAGATTGTAGAGCTACCATAGCCACTTTCTTTATAACCAGTCCATGGACATGCAGGGTGTGCCTGAAGAAATAGCGAATCATTAATCCATACAGTGCCACAGTTTAAAGATGATGCAATCTTCTTTGCAATATCATTGTTGCTTGTCCATACGCTTGCAGCTAAACCATATTTTGAGCCGTTTGCTAAATGTATAGCTTCCTCAATTTCTTCAAATCTCATTATCGGGATTACAGGACCGAATGTTTCTTCCTGCATTACTTTCATTGAGTGATTTACATTTGTAAGCACCGTTGGTTCAAAGAAATATCCATCACGAACAATTCTTTTTCCTCCACAAAGGACTTTTGCCCCTTTTTTAACAGCATCATTTATATGATCCTCAATTTTTATTAACTGCTCTTCGTTTATAAGAGGTCCTACATCAGTCTCATCTACCAGCCCATCGCCAATCTTTAGCTGTCTGACCAGAGAAGAAATTCTATCGGTAAATTCATTGTATATTTCTGCCTGCACATAAACCCTTTCAATAGAAGCACAAGCCTGTCCACAATTTGAGATTGCTCCCCACAGAATTCCTCCTGCAGCATAATCAATATTTGAATCATTTATTACTATTGCAGGATCTTTCCCGCCAAGCTCAAGGCATACAGGAATCAGTTTTTTTAAACAGATCTCTGCGATTTTTTTCCCAACGCTGGCTGATCCTGTAAAAACGACCTTATCTATTTCCGAATCAAGCAGGATATCCGCAGCTCTGCTATCCCCATAAATTACATTTGCAACCCCTTCCGGGATTCCTGATCTGGTTAATATATCTTCTATTAATTTTCCTATAGCAGATACTGTGCTTGAGGGCTTGAATATGAAAGTATTTCCTGTAATTAGTGTTTTGGTAATTACTGAGAAAGGTAGATAGAATGGGTAATTCCACGGCTCAATAATCCCAATTACACCGATAGGTTCGTACTCGATAAAACTTTTCTTTGTTGGGTAAAGTGGACCAAGAGCAATTTCTTTGTTTGAGAGAAGGTTAGCCCCGTTCTTTATGAAGTATTCCATTACCTGAAGAGTTGATGCAATTTCAGTAAGATATGATTCAGCAAGTGGTTTACCATTGTTTTTAGTAATTGTCTGTGCAATGTTGTTTTTTTCACTTATTATAATGTCATAAATGTTCTTTAGATATTCTATTTTTTTTTGAATTCCAAGACTACTCCAGATGAGAAATGCTCCCTCTGCTTTTTTAACCATTCGACGAATTTCTGGTTCTTGTGTAATCTGAACATCAGATATTTTTTCCTGTGTTGCAGGATTAAAACACTCAATCAAATTTTCCTTTGTTGTATATGACATGGGATAATTGTAAAATAATCATTGTTAGTTAGTTCTATTTGTTGAGAATTATAAATGGAGGCTCAAAGTATTAATTATTTGAGTTAATAGATTGATAGAGAGATACACTCGGCCTGAACTTGCGAAAATATGGTCAGAAGAGAATAAATACAAAATCTGGCTTCAGGTTGAGATTGCAGCACTTGAAGGAATGCAGGAAATAGGCAAAGTTCCAAAAGAAGCCGTTCAGAAAATAAAAGAAAAAGCAAGAATAGATCTAAAAAGAATTGAAGAACTTGATCGGGAAGTTCATCATGACGTCATTGCATTTCTTACCTCACTAAGCGAGTCTATAGGACCTGAAGGCAGATACCTTCATATGGGGATGACAAGCTCTGATCTTATTGATACCTCGCTTGCAATTCTTCTTGAACAAGCAGGTTCAGTAATCCTGAAAGATATCGAAGGATTAATCCTTGCTCTTAAAATGAAAGCTCTTGAACATAAAAATACAATATGCATTGGAAGGACTCATGGGGTTCATGCTGAACCCACAACTTTTGGACTAAAGCTGCTTGGATTTTATGATGAATTACACCGCGCAAAGGAGAGGTTTAATACAGCAGTATCAGAGATAAAAACTGCGATGTTTTCAGGTGCAGTTGGAACATATTCAAATATTGATCCAAGAGTTGAACAGATTGCAGCAGGTAAACTTGGCTTAACTCCTACACCGGTTTCCACGCAGGTAATAAGCCGCGACAGGCATGCGCATTACTTGTGTGAACTTGCAATTATGGCTACTATTGTGGAAAAGATAGCTACTGAAATAAGACACCTTCAGAGAACAGAAGTTCTTGAGGTGGAAGAACCTTTTTACTCAAAACAAAAAGGCAGTTCAGCAATGCCTCACAAAAGAAACCCATGGCGATGTGAAAATTTGTGTGGACTTGCAAGGCTCGTTAGATCCTATTCATTGAGTTCTATGGAAAACATTCCTCTCTGGCATGAAAGAGATATAAGCCATAGCTCCGTAGAAAGAATAATTTTACCTGATTCAACCACACTTGTAGATTTTATGCTTGTAAGAATGAATGAAATAATATCAGGGCTGAATGTGTATCCTGAAAATATGAGGGAGAATCTTTTTAAATTTGGTGGAGTTGCATTTTCTCAGACAATCCTGATAAAGCTTGTAGAGGCGGGGCTTGAAAGAGAAGCTGCATATAAAATTGTTCAGGAAAATGCACATGAAGCATGGAACAGAAAAAACGGGAATTTTAAACAGAATATTATTAGCAATAAAGAAGTTTTAAAATATCTTAAAAAAGAAGAAATTGAAGATTGTTTTGTACCGGAAAAACTTGTAAAGAATATTGATTTAATTTTTAACAGAGTGCTTGGAAAAGTAAAAGAGCCGGTTTGTTCTGTTAGATAGAAGACGTATATCGTTTTATCCTCTGCTATCATTATTATTATGGTTTCAAAATCACCGAAAGTGCTTATTGTAAGTTTTGACGGAGGAGTATGGTCAAATCTTAAACCAATTGCCGAAGCAGGTATTATGCCTAATCTTAAGAGCCTTCTTGAAACCGGCAGAAGCTGTAATCTCCGTTCAACAATTCCTCCTGTAACACC
>DUDS01000012.1:0-1396 GCA_004769085.1 Candidatus Melainabacteria bacterium SSGW_16 | reverse complement strand
CAGGGGACATATAATGTTTCTCTTACATCAAGTAAATCAATTCAGGCTCCAGTTTTGTGGAAAATTCTTTCCGATAATGGATTAAGAGTTGGAGTCGTAGATGTCCCTATTAATTATCCTCCACCTGAAGTAAATGGTTATGTTGTATCCGGGTGGGAAAGACCAAGTAATAAAAAAACATTTACTTATCCGGCTGATTTGGGGATGAAGCTGATTGAAAAACTGGGGGATTACCCAATCTGCCTTACTACATTTGACAAACAAGGAACAAAAGATACTGACTATCTGGATAAACTTATTGAGATTACATCAAAGGTGGGAGAAGGTGCGGTGTGGCTTCTTGAAAATGACCCTGTAGATTTTTTCATGGTTCATTTTCAGACAACAGATATTATTCAGCATGGTTTCTGGAATGAGATTGCTTCACTGGATTTTAATTCCCAGAATGAGACAATGAAAAAGATATGGGATTTTTACAGGAACCTCGACAGGTGTCTAGGGATGATAAAGGAAAGACTTAATGAAGAAGGTGTCTTTTTTCTTGTCAGCGATCATGGCTTTGGTCCTGTTAAAAAGAGGATGGCTGTTAATGTGTGGCTTAAGGAGCATGGCTATCTTAAACTTAAGACAGATATAGCAACACAACTCAGGACAAGTGTAAAAAGCACAGCCATTAAAATGGTTAACAAGGTTGATGCATTAGCAAGGCTTAAAAACAGAATAAGACAAAAAAACCAGGAAGAAATGGAGCAGAGAGTCCTTGTCCCAAGAGCATCCCATGACCCGATAGACTATAAGGAAACAAGAGCATTTAGCGGGATAGGCACTGTTTATGGAACTATTCAGCTGAATGTAATTGGACGTGATCCAGATGGAACTGTGCCTAAAAAAGAAGCAGAAGCATTAAAAGATGAAATTATTGGAAGGATTGAAAATGTTAAGGACCCTGTTTCAGGAGAAGCATTTATTAATAAGGTTTGTAGAAAAGAGGAAATATTTAAAGGTGACCATATTGAAAAAATCCCTGATTTGGTAGTTATTCCAAATACAGGATACTACCTCTTTGCAGGCACACAGGAAAAGGATCTTTTCCATAAATCCAGTCATCTTTCCCCCGGAAATCATATTGAAGATGGGATTCTTCTTTTAGCTGAAAAAGATCCTAGTAAATTTGACCTATCCTGTGCGGATATAACTGATATGCTCCCCACAATCTTAAATATTTTTAAAATAAAAGTTCCAGAATATTTAGATGGTAAAAGCCTTTTATTACAGGAAGCCACCTTAGTTAGAAAAAATTAATCATCTTTTTGGATTAACTTTTAATTAAGCATTGACAAAGAAACGGTTAAGAGAATATAGTTGAAGTATAAATCGTCATAATAACAAGAGCCAA
>DUDS01000021.1 GCA_004769085.1 Candidatus Melainabacteria bacterium SSGW_16 | reverse complement strand
ATCACCGCCGCCTGTACCGGAACCACCGCCGCCATCACCGCCGCCTGTACCGGAACCACCGCCGCCTGTGCCAGAACCACCGCCGCCTGTGCCAGAACCACCGCCGCCTGTACCGGAACCACCGCCACCAGTACCAGAACCGCCATCACCGCCGCCAGTACCAGAGCCGCCATCACCGCCCTCAGTCTGAGCTATAGATGGTATTGAATACTTATAATTAAAAGTATTTGTAAAAGCTGAAATGGCCAGAATTACTAAAACAGCATAAAAAAGCTTAGAGTGAGTTTTCATTATTAATCCTTCTTTCCTGGTGACAGAGTGAAAACTAAAACCTATTCTTTTATTTCTATACCCCGGTAAACAACTAAACTCATAAATCATTTGGTTTAGTACTCATATTGTTATAAAAAGGTATTTGGGATAAATACTTTTAAAATATAGATGGTTAGGGCTATCCCTAATTTATTAAAAACAATTAATAACAGAGCTTATCTGCCTGTACTATCGCAGTCGCTTGTGCTTGGTATAACTAAACTGCTTTTTGAAGTGTTTAATGCATAGGTTGAATAACCAAAATAAATTACTGATCCTGCAATAACAGATCCAACCAGAATGCCAACAATAAAATTCTTTTTCATGTTTTCTCTCCTAGATTTTAATAAATTACTTAAATCTCTCATGTAGTTTTGCTATACCCACACAAAGATTTTTTCATTTATATAAACGAAGTATCTTAAAAATAATTTACAATAACAAAACTATCTGGCAAGAACTGCTTTTGGTTTAATTTTATTAAAAATAGCTGTAAGAATACTTCCCACAGTTTCTTTTGCCATAATTCCTTCATAGCTCAGAGTAATTCTGTGTCTTAGGACATCAAGAGCCAGGCTTTCTACATCTTCCTGTTTTGCATAGTCTCTTCCTTTTATAAGTGCCATTGCTTTTGCTGCCTGAGTAAGATTTAATGATGCTCTGGGACTTGCACCATAGCTAATAAAAGGTGAAATATTTTCAAGTTTGTAGTCCACAGGATTTCTTGTGGCTGAAGCCAGATCAGCTATAAAACTGACAATGCTTGGATCGACATATACCTTATTTGATAATTTTTGAAAGTCAAGAAGTTCGTTCTTTGTTATAGCCTTTTTAATATGCGGGGGTTCTTCTGTGCAGAATCTGTTTATAATTGCAATTTCTTCTTTTGTGTTAGGGTATCCAATAATCAGTTTAAACATAAATCTGTCTATTTGTGCCTCAGGAAGCTGATATGTTCCTTCTGCTTCTATTGGATTTTGGGTGGCAAGCACAATAAATGGTTCTGAGATTTTATGTGATTTTTTTGCAATTGTAACTTGTTTTTCCTGCATGGATTCAAGGAGCGCACTTTGTACTTTTGCAGGGGCACGGTTTATTTCATCAGCCAGAATTAAATTTGCAATTATTGGACCCAGGATAGTCTCAAATTCCTGTGTTTTTTGATTAAATATTTGTGTTCCGATTAAATCTGATGGCAGGAGATCCGGAGTAAACTGTATTCTTTTAAAATCAAGATCCAGAACCTCAGCAAAGGTTTTTAAAATCAATGTTTTTGCAAGCCCCGGAGGTCCTTCCAAAAGTATATGTCCCCCTGATAAAAGCCCAACAAGCACTTTCTCCAGGATATAATCCTGACCGACAATGATTTTTTTTACTTCGTATAATGCAGATTCTATTTTTCTTGCTGCTTCTTTGTATTCAGGTTTTATGTCAGGCATGACATAGATATTATAGATTATCTATGCTGCTTTTGTTCCAATAGAAGGCAGTACTTTAAATCTTTCTTCAACCATTTGTACAGGTAAGTGAATAAGTGAACCTGACTGGTCGAAGTATCTTGTCCAGTTATTTAAAAATGTTCTATCATCAAGAACTTTAACTTCATAATGCGGGGAACCGAATCGACTGTCATGTCTGAATGTAGCTGCTGTTTTATTGTTCGGGTCACTGTGAACATAATTTCCATAGGAGATTCTTTCTATTCTAAGTTTTCCGTCAGGTTGTATTGAATACAATGTATCCCCTGGAATACGCGGTACGTCAGATCTTTCGTCATATTTTGACTCTATGACATCACCAGCTTTGAATGCTGGCCTGTAATAAGAGCTTGGGACCACTGCGTTGAATACCGTTTTTAATCCTGCTGTTAATGTTTGAAGTGTAATCATAGTGTTTTGAATATATCAAATCAAAAATAAGAACATCGATTATCTAAATCATTTCTTTAGAATTTACAGATTAAATTTTTTTAATACTGAATTTAAAAGTACTTAGTTAAAAAATGCCAAACTTCTTATCCCCTTTTTCCTGCTGGATTTTTGCAAGCTGTTCAAAGATCTTTCTTTCTTCAGCGGTTAATTTTGAAGGTGTTTCAATAGTTATATATACAAGCTGATCTCCGCGTCTGGCTGCATTATTTAATTTTGGTGCGCCAAGCCCTGGCATTTTTAATACTGATCCGGACTGAACCCCGCTTGGTAGGGCTAATGGTTTCTCACCTTCTGTAGTAGGAACTTTTATATTTCCACCAAGAGCTGCGTGACTGAATGAAATTTTTTGTTCAATGATTATGTTCAAACCTTCTCTTTTAAATAAATCATGTTCTTTTACATTTATAACTACATATAAATCACCAGGTGGACCACCCTTTTTGCCTGCTTCTCCTTTTCCTCCCCACCGGAGTCTGGCACCGTCATCCACACCGCACGGGACTTTTACATCCACATTCCTTTTGACTCTCCTTTGAGCCTTTCCATTACAGTCAGTACATGGCTGTTCAACAATTTTCCCGCTGCCGCTACAACTCGGACAAGCGCTTATCTGAGTAACCTGACCAAAAAATGAATCAGATACCATTCTTATTTCACCTAGTCCATTGCAGCTTCTGCAGTTTTTTAGTTTTGAGCCTGGTTTGGCTCCTGTACCTTTACATGTTTCGCAGTCTTCAAGAGGTGTTATTGTAATTTGTTTTGAGCAGCCGTTTATTGCTTCCAGGAACTCAATTTCAAGATCATATCTGATGTCTCTTCCCCGTTCTGGTCCTGTTGATCTGTGTGATCTATGAGTTGCACCAAAAAATTCTGAAAATATTTCACTTAAATCCCTGAAACCAAAGTCAAAAACACTTTCACCAAATGCACTTTTTAAACCAGCAGTACCGTATTGATCATAGATAGACCTTTTTTGTGGGTCACTGAGTATTTCATAAGCCTGATTTATTTCCTTAAAAGTTTCCTCATTCCCGGTTTCTTTGTTGTCAGGATGATATTTCCTAGCCTGCTGCCTGAAGGCTTTTTTAATCTCTTCTTCGGTAGCATCCTTCTGAATGCCAAGAATCTCGTAATAGTCTTTTGTTTGTGCCATTTTCTTTATTTATAATGCTTCAGACAAGCTGAAGCTTCCTTCTGCCAATCTCCCTAGTCTGATCGGATTTGTCGAATAAATCGAGCAAATCCTTTATTATGTGAATTCGTTTGGATATCATTTTATGGATTTAAATTATACCTTACCTAATGGCTTCTTCTAATTCGTCAAGAATCTTTTTTACTGCATCAAGCGGATCTTTACTGCCTGTAACTGGTCTCCCTACTACAATGTGTGTAGCCCCGTTTAAAATAGCCTCTTTCGGAGTAGCTATTCTTTTTTGATCATTTGTTTCTGCCCAGACTGGTCTTACCCCTGGTGTAACAATTAAAAAATCCTTATTTTCTACTGCAGCACCTTTTATAATTTTTGCTTCATTTGGAGAACAAATAATCCCATCCAGATTTATTTTCACTGCAAACTGTGCAAGATGTAAAACATACTCTTCCAGCTGAGCCTGTATTTTTAAATCATTCTGCAAGACATCGTTTGTAATGCTGGTAAGAACTGTTACACCAAGAAGTTTTGGTGGTTTTATATTTTCCTTTTGTGCTGTTTCCAGGAGTGATTTTCTAGCTTCAAGAAGCATGTTCTTCCCGCCAGACAAATAAACATTAAGCATGTCTACTTTATGCCTGACCATATTTGAAACTGCATGACTGACAGTGTTTGGTATATCCAGGAATTTCCCGTCAAAAAATATTTTACATCCTTTATCTTTTATTTTTTTTACTATTGATGGTCCATAAGCTGTAAAAAGTTCAAGCCCTATCTTAAAATAACCAATTTTGTCAGCCAGTTTATCTACTATTCCAATGACTTCCTGTTCGTCTGATGAATCAAGCGCAATTATAAGCCTGTCTTTTAACTGTGGTTTGCTTTGTATATTCATTTACCTGCTACCGTTAAATTTTCAAACATAAAATATGGGTATAATTCACTGCCGCCCACCCATTCTCTATCAGATGAGATCTCACAAACATTTTTCAACACCTCAAAAATATTTCCTGATACCATACAGTTCTTTATTCTACCCTGAATATTTCCATTTAATATTTTATAACCAAGATCAATGCCTACAGAAAATTCTCCTGCAAGCGTATTTGACTGACCTGCACCGAGAAGCTGGTCCACTATTACCCCTTCTTTTATATTTTTGATAATATCTTTAGAATTTCTTTTTCCTGATTCTATCTGAACCGATGTTAGTGATGGTGAAGAAGGACTGCCTAAAGAAGGTTTGAAGCCATTGCCAGTAGAAGAGAATAATGAGTTATTAGTTTTGCTTGCACTGCTTAGATCAAAATAAAAATTGTTTATGATTCCTTCTTTAATAAGGACTTTCTGATTTGTTTTTATACCTTCATCATCAAATTCAGCTTTTCTTGTACCAGCCTGAGGATCCTCAATAAACGTAAGTTTTTTGTCAAATAGCTGTTTGTTTAGTTTATCGTGAAGCGGAGAGATTTTCTGCTGTATGACTTTACCGTTTAAAAGCACAGAAAGGATATATCCAAATATTCCTGAAACTGCATGTGGAGTAAATATTACAGGATATTTTTTTGTTGTAAGATTTGTGTTTTCTTGGGCAAATGTAAGTTTCTCAAATATTTTTCTGCTCATTTCTTTTTCATCAGGAAATCTTTCAAGACTGCTATTACCGTCATATATTCCAAGAAAGTCCTCTCCTCTTACAAGCAGTGCATATAGGCTGGTGGAATAAATTGTTTTTCTTCTTATGCTGTGTACACCATTTGAATTTAAATAAGCAGTCTCACCAAATCCAAGATTAAATCCACCGCTGATTAATATATCCTTATGAAATGTCCTTAAATACTCAATTGCTTTAGTTCCTTTTTCAACCAGTTCTTCAAGCGGTAGATCAGGCTTGTTAAAATCAACTTCTTTATTTTCCAGCTTCTTATCTGAAAATTTAAATGTTGCATCAGGTCCAAAATCACTTGATTCTATTGCATCTTTAATAACTTTTTCTGTCGCTTGTGGATCTGTTGTACTAGATGAACCAATTTTATTGTTTTTAATTACCCGTGCAAAAATTCCTGATGATTCATTGCTCTCGAGAGCTTTTAATTTATTGTTCTCGAAATTTACTGGGTTTTCAGTCCAGGACATTTGTATCACTTCTGCTTGCTGGGCACCCTGCTTTTTGGCTAGTTCCAGAAGGGTTTCAAGGTTTGAACTTTTTGATTTTGTTTGCATGGGGTGAATAGTTATGATTATTGTAGAGCATTTTAATTAATTATTTATAATTTAGATTAATTCTTTCTAATACAATTTACTTTTTATAAGTATAATTGCTAAGTTTTAGAGTATATATTATGACTGCAGCAGTAAATCTTCAAACACTCTTCTCCACTTTACGGCAACCGTTACAAGCACTTAGAAAGTTAAAAGGACTTGATGGTGGATTTGTAAACCAAGAGCCTGCAGAGCTCGCAGGACTTGCTACATCAGGAAAAAGCCCAGACTCAGGAGAGGCAGTACAAGCATATAGTAGCTGGCTTGGAGGGGTATCGGATGCTATGGGACATCTTGATGTTATAAGAATTACTTATATCCATGACAGGCAGCTTTTTCATCAACAACTGGGAGAAATTCCTTTAGAAACACTATCAGGACTTGAACAAATATTCAGACAGCTAGGGCAAAATATTTCTCTAGAAGAATTAGCAGGAGTGCATTTAAATTTTTCATACACGTATAGAAAGCTTCTGGAAGTACAACCTGTTCTTATAGAGATTGCTGATTATATAGGGAGAGTAATAGAACAGAAAGCAAGCCAGCAATAAGTGATCATTGGGATATTTTAATTAATTATTTATAATTCAGATTAATTTTTTCTAATATACTATATTTTTATCTCATTGGATTGGTAGTATTGAACTTGAGGTTATAAATATGCCCCTTTCAACAGTACAATTCGACAAAGTAAGAACAGCTTTACTGCCAGCACTTGGACAAATACAAAGTGCTCATTCAAACCAAATTGATGAGCAAACAGAATTTCATTTAGAAGTTACACGAGGAGAGCTAAATGCTCCAGACAGGGATTATAGTAAAGACCCAAGAGAAATTATTAGTCCCAGGGCACTTGCATCTTTAACAAGACTACATGATGCTCGTGTTGGATCAATTTCTGAGTGGTTTGGTGCTGTTGATAGAGTATGGAGAGAACTTGAAGAAATTAGAGTTGCTTATGTATATGACAGACCAGAATTTGATCGCACTATTGATAAATTTGATGCAGGTGAATTAGATGCCATAGCAGCTGTCTTTATGCATTTTGGTGAGACCATTTCTCCAAGTCAGCTAACCAGTACTAGTGGTAATGTCTATCAACGTTTAACAAGAAATCAGGGGAAAGAAAGATTTCCAGAGATTGCCCAATGTTGCACGCAGCTTGCTGATCAAAAAAGAGCCAAAGAACAAGCCTAAATTAATCCTACAATAAAATAAAACCATATTGAAATATTCAGGCAAAAAATACCCATTGCAATTCCACCCAGGATATCTGTGAAATAATGATGATTTAAATATATCCTTGAAGCTATAACAAAATAACAAATTACAAATGCAATTATGTACCAAGGTAAAAACCCCATAATATTTTGAAGCAACACTGCACTGAAAAAATATATTGGGATGCTTGCCATTACATGCCCGCTGGGGAAACAATAGCTCATTCTTTTTCTGATGTTGCTTGCAATTGTTTCAGGTCTTGTTCTTTTGTAAATTAGTTTTATTAACCTGTTTAAACCCCATGAAAATATGAGAGTAAAAAGTATTGAAATAACCACAGAAAGTCTGTGTTTTACAATGAAAAAGATTACTGAGAGAACAATCATAAATGCTATATGAAAGATTGCATTCCCAAAAATTGCAAGATCCTCAGCATAATTCTTTAAAAATCTTGGCTTTGCATCATCTGTCCAGTAAAACATGGATCTATCTAGATCTTCCCAGAACCTTTTTTTGTAGTTTAGTGAAAGAAAAATAAAAAAAACAATTGAAATAATAAAAGTAATCTGATCTGTTACAAGTCTAGCTATTAAATGATTTATTGAAGATATTGGATGAAAAATAAAGTACATATTTTAAGGGTACTATATTTTATTAAAATCTGTATTCACTCCACCTTTTTGTAACAAGCTCTTTGGTAGCAGAGTCCATTATCATTTCATCAGGCCACTGACGATTGTGTCCTTCTGACTTCCACTTTCGTGTTGCATCAAGTCCCATTTTTCCTGATATGGACATAACAGTAGAAGCATGGTCCAGAATATCTGTTGGACCTTCTGTGAACAGAGAATCACGTTTTGGATCGGTATGTGCAAAAACTCTGAAAGCTACATCAGGAATATTATGCACATCTACATCATCATCCACAACAATTACATATTTTGAAAACATTAACTGACCAAATCCCCAGATTGCATTCATTACCTTCCTGCCATGATAAGGATATTTTTTCTTTATGCTAATAATTGCACAATTATGAAACACTCCTTCAAGAGGTAGATTTAGATCCACAATTTCAGGCAGGATAACTTTAATCAATGGTAAGAAAATCTGCTCTGTTGCTTTTCCCATGAAACAATCTTCCATTGGTGGTTTACCAACAATAATTGTGGTGTAAACTGGATTTTTCCTGTGTGTCATTGCTGTAATATGAAATTTTGGGAAAAGGCCACTAGGACTGTAAAAACCAGTGTGATCTCCAAATGGACCCTCTGTTGTAAGTTCATCCAGATCCACATATCCTTCAAGTACAATTTCACTTGTAGCAGGGACTTCAAGATCCACAGTTTTGCACTTTACAAGTTCTACTGGTGAAGATCTTAAAAATCCTGCAAATAAAAACTCATCAACTCCTGGGGGTAATGGACTAGATGCAGAATACATAACTGTAGGGTCACACCCAATTACAACAGCTACTTCCATTTTTCTTAAGTGTTGCCCGCCAGAGGCGGGTCCGACTTGGGCGGAAGTGCCAAGTGCTGAGTTATGAGTTTCTGTTCTGCTTAAAACCTTAACTGAAGAATGTTCGCCTGAGTCATCTGGATTTGTTTCTTTGCACAAAGAATCATAAATAGGGTGATATCCTGACTTTTCATCTTGTTTTATTTCCTGCTTTACCTTTTCCTGATAGTTTTGTGCACCATCATGATGTTTATGCCAGTGCATGCAGGTAGTGTTGTTATTTAGTTTCTGCAGCCTGTACATTCCAACGTTTCTTATACCTGTCTGTGGGTCTTTTGTTACTACTACAGTCATTGTTATAAAAGGAGCTGCATCAGATGGCCATGCTGTGATAATAGGCAGCTTATCTAGCATTGGTTCTTTCGGGTCAGTAATTACTACTTCCTGGCAAAGGGCATTTGATATGAGCTTTGGAGGAAATGAAGCTAATTCAATTAGTTTTGGCAGCATGCTTAATTTTCCAAACAGGCTATCTGGAACCTTTTTATCAAGGAACTTTTCAATCCTTTCACCAATCTCTTTAAATGAATTAGTACTCAGGGCAAGATTCATTCGTTTATAAGACCCCAGAGTGTTAATCAAAACAGGAATCTGAAATCCGCTGACATTTTCAAAAAGAAGGGCTTTGTTTTTTTCCTGTGGCCCTTTACAGATTCTGTTCGTTATTTCAGAAATTTCTAAATAGGGACTGACCTGAGTTTTAATACGAACAAGTTCATTTGATTCTTCGAGTTTACTTATGAATGACCTTAGATCTTTGAATGACACATGACACCTGCCTTTACGAAACCATTATAAAATGAGGGTATAAAGAATCTGTCTGAATTTAGAGGAAAAATGATAAAATGCCATTTGTGCAATAAATGGAAAGATTAGCGGTATAAAAATTAAGGAATATGGAAGAAAAATTAGTCATAACTGGTGGGAAAAGAATATCTGGTGAATTAACTATAGCCAGTGCAAAGAATGCTGTTTTAAAACAAATGGCAGCAGCTCTGCTTTTTCCTGGACCAGTTTGTATTAGAAATGTACCAAACCTTGCTGATGTGTTTAGCATGGTTGAAGTACTTGAATTTCTTGGCGCTAAAGTCAAATTTAAAGATAGTATTCTTGAAATTGACAGTTCTGATATTTCGGGTTCATTTGCACCTCATGAACTTGTAAACAAACTTAGAGCTTCTTTTATTGTCTTAGGAGCACTTCTTGGCAGATTTAAAGAAACAAAAGTTGCAATGCCAGGCGGTTGTCAGATTGGGGCAAGAAAACTTGATTTACATGAAAAAGGATTAAAAGCTCTTGGTGCAAAAGTAAATCTTGATCAGGGATATATGATTGCATCTGCAGCAAAGCTTACAGGTACAAGAATATATCTTGATTTACCAAGTAATGGTGCTACTGAAAATATTATTCTGGCAAGCGTTCTTGCAGATGGTGAAACCATTATTGAGAATGCTGCATGTGATCCTGAAATTGCTGATCTTTCAAATTTTCTTAATTCAATTGGTGCAAAGATTCAGGGTGCAGGAACACACCAGATTGTTATTAGTGGTGTAAGACCAAAAGATTTACATTCTACGGAATTTACCCCGATAAGTGACAGACTTGAAGCATGTACATATTTAATCGCTGCTGTTTCAACAGGCGGTGAAATTGTTTTAAGAAATGTAGAACATGAATATATTCAGGCTACTGTAAGTAAATTGCAGGAGAGTGGTGTAATTATTGAAAAGATTGACTCAAAAACAATAAAAGGAAAAATAAAAGGAAGATTTAAAGCAGTAAACATAAGCACAGGCTGGTATCCTGGATTTCCTACCGACATGCAGGCAATAATCAGTGTCCCTCTTTCAGTAGGTTATGGGACAAGCACTATAAAAGAAAACATTTATGAGGACAGATTTGGGCATGTAAATGAGCTTGTAAGAATGGGTGCAGATATTAATGTAAATAACAATGTTGCAGTTATAAACAGTGTTGAAAGATTAAGCGGTACAAAAGTCCGCGGTCAGGATTTAAGAGGAGCAGGTGCTCTTGTGGTGGCAGGACTTATTGCAGAAGGCAAAACAGAGGTTACGGGACTTACTCATATAGATCGTGGATATGAACATCTGGATGAGAAATTACAAGGACTTGGAGCTGATATTATAAGAACAAAAGCGATTTCAGTCGATGTTGCAGGTGAAGAAACCGAAAGCCCGTCAAAAGAAAAATCCCCGAAAATTTGAGCTTCTTTAAACAAAAAGACAGTTTAATAATTTTATCTGTTTATGTTATTCCAAAATCTTCAAGAACAGAGATTTCTGGTCTTTACGGGGATTACTTAAAAATTAAATTAAAATCACCTCCTGTAGATAATGCAGCAAATGAAGAATTAACTAGGTTTCTTTCTGACAAGTTAAAAGTGCCTAAGAGAAACATTGAGATTATTTCAGGACATACGGGGAAAAGAAAAAAAATATTGATTAAAAATATAAGTATTAGGCAAATTGAACAAATTGTTTTAAAATAATTACATGCAAAAATGTAACCTTGTACTTTCAGGCGGCGGAGTTAGATCATATGCCCATTTGGGAGTTTATAGATATCTGTGTGAGAACAATATTGAAATTGATGAAATTGCAGCAGTCTCAGGTGGGGCAATAGTCGCACCTTTTATTTTTGTAAAAAGAGAAGTTGATAAACTAATCAGACTTTTTAAAGAAACAAAACTTCATAGACTTTTGTTTCCTATTTGGTTTGTGCCTGATAAGTTCGAGTTTTTATTTATAGAGCCAAAAACAATAAAACTGGGTGAGTGGGTTGAAAAACAGTTTAGCCAGGCTGAACTTCAGCAAATTCATTCCACGGATAAACTCCACATAATGGCTACTAAAAATCCTCTGTGCAGTGTAAAAGCAATTTATACTGATATGCTTGAAATCACAGATCTGAAAAACTCAATTACAGCAAGCTCTGCAATAAGCGGGATTTTTAAGGAACATTTTGTTAATGACTGCACATATATTGATGGTGGGCATTGGCAAAATTGCCCTATATTTTTTAATTTTAATGATAAATCACTGCCTGTAGTCGCAGTAAGTCTTGGTTATCCTGGTCTGCTTGAAAAAAATGAAGGCAGGATTTCAAAAATCATTAAAGGGCTTGAAATAAGTTCTTATGCCAGGGTTCAGGAAGATATTAAAAGATGGGATTTTGAGAAAAGCTGTGGCAAACGAGGAAATTTATTTGTAATTAATCCTGGTGTATGGAATATAAAATCACTTGATTTTAATTTAAAAGAATGGCAGGTCCATGAATTGACTGAAGCTGGGTATAAAGCAGCAAAGCATGTTTTATCTGGGATTGAAAATTTCGTTTAATTGATTTTGTTAAACAATTAATCCAAATTAACCCATACTGCCTTTATTTGTGTATAAAGTTCAAGTGCATGGATTCCGCCTTCTCGTCCGAAGCCGCTTTGTTTGTAACCACCAAAGGGTGCTGCAGAATCAAAGACGTTATAGCAATTAATCCAGACAGTACCTGCTTTAATTGCTTTTGCAACTGCATGAGCTTTCTTTATGTCTTTTGTCCAGATACCTGCTGAAAGTCCGTATGTGGTGTCATTTCCCTGCGTTATAACATCTTCAATATCTTTAAATGGAATTGCACTTACAACAGGTCCGAAGATTTCTTCCTGTGCAATTTTCATTTTATTGTTGACATTTGCAAATACAGTTGGTTTTACAAAATAACCTTTTTGAAGATCACCATCTGTTGCTCTGTCACCGCCACATACTGGTTTTGCACCTTCTTTTTTACCTGTTTCCAGATATCCTGTAACCCGTTTTAGCTGGTCGCTGCTTACAAGTGGACCCATTTGTGTTTCTTCGCAAAGTCCTGGACCAAGGGTTAATTTTCCTGCCCTGTCCGAGACTTTAGAAATAAACTCATCATAGATTTTATTTTCTACAAAGAGCCTTGTACCTGCACAGCATACCTGCCCCTGATTAAAGAACACACTACCAATGCATCCTTTTACTGCAGCTTCCATGTCTCCATCTACAAAGACAATATTTGGTGCCTTACCGCCTAACTCCAGAGAAACTCTCTTCAGATTTCCTGCTGAAGCCTGAATTATTTTTCTGCCTGTTATGTATTCTCCTGTAAATGCAACCTTATCAACGTCCATGTGACCTGAAAGTGCTGCACCTGCTGTTTCTCCAAATCCAGGGCAGATATTTATTACTCCAGCAGGGAAACCAGCTTCCATAATTAATTCACCGAGTCTCAGGGCTGTAAGTGGTGTTTGCTCTGCTGGTTTCAGCACAACACAATTACCACATGCAACTGCTGCTGCAATTTTCCATGCTGCCATAAGAAGCGGAAAATTCCATGGAATAATCTGACCAACTACACCTACAGGTTCACGAAGTGTGTAGGTAAGAAAATTTCCGCATGAAACAGGAATGGTTTCACCGTGGATTTTTGTAGCCCAGCCTGCATAATATCTGAAATGATCAGCTGTTACTGGTACATCTACAGCTCTTGATTCTCTAATTGGTTTTCCATTATCAAGTGTTTCAAGTTGTGCAAGTTCTTCCGCATTCTTTTCAATTAAATCTGCAAGTTTTAATAAAAGCATTTGTCTTTGGTTTGGAGGGACTTTTTTCCATGGTCCTTCAAAAGCTACTCTTGCTGCTTTTACTGCTTTTTCAATATCTTCCTTATCTGCTTCATATACTTTGGTTATTACCTCACCTGTTGCAGGATTTATTGTTTCAAATGTTTTTCCTGATACACTCTGGACGAACTGCCCGTTAATTAACATTTTTTTAGGGGCATTACTTAAGAACTTAACTACTGATTGGTGTAATTCTAATTGCTTCGTTGCCATAAAATTTCTCCTTTTTTATAGTGCAAAACAAGTTTGCACTTCCTTTATTTAGAAATTATAAGGCCAAATAACTTGTAGTTCTTATTTAAGATAAAGATTGTCCATACCTTTCATTTTTTTCTTTCAAGTAAACCTCTTAAAGAAGCAAATTGTTCTGAAAGACCAGGGTTATCAGTGAGTTTTTTCTTTACCTGCTGATAGGCATATATAGCTGAGCTGTGAGTTCTATTTGAAAGAAGTTCACCAATTCTTGGGAAGCTGTAATTATAAAAATCATGAAGTATATAAACTGCTATGTGTCTTGGCAGAGTCAAATCAGATGATCTTTTTGGACTTATCAAGTCTTCATATCTTATGTTATAAAAGTTTGCAATTGTCCTGAGAATCGCTTCAGGAGAGGGTTTTGTGCTTTGTCCGGATATTCCTCCAGAAAGAACTCTTTGAACATTATTTAAATTTATTTCTTCCTGTGTGAATGACAGGTAAGCATAAACTCTTTTAAGCGCTCCCTCAATCTCTCTTATGTTGTTTGAAAATACTGTTGCAATATATTCAGCTACATCCATTCGGAGATTTATGTTAAGTTGTGCAGCCTTAAGAAGAAGAATTGCTATTCTTGTTTCAAGATCAGGAAACTGAATATCTGCAATTAACCCGCCCTCGAAACGACTCTTAAGTCTGTCTGTAATTGATGAAAGTGAACTTGGTGGTCTGTCTGCAGTAAGAATAACCTGTTTCCCACTTTCTTTTAGTGTATTAAAAGTATGAAAAAACTCATTCTGGGTAGCTTCCTTCCCTGCAAGAAACTGTATATCATCGATCATAAGTAAATCTACATGTCTGTATTTTTCCCTAAATTTATTCATACCATCATTTTTTATTGAATGAATAAGTTCATTGGTGAATGATTCTGAACTTAAATATTTTACCTGCCCTTTGTTCTGGTCAAGCATATAGTTTGCAATTGCGTGGACAAGATGTGTTTTCCCAAGCCCTACACCACCATAAATAAACAGAGGATTATATATATCACCCTGTGATTCTGCCACTGCAAGACATGCCGCATGGCAGAAGAGATTGCTTGGACCAACAACAAAATTTTCAAATGTATAGGATGGATTCAAATTATTTTTATATCTAAAAGTATGATCAAAATATCCTTGTTTTTCCTTATTTGTTTCTTTGTTTGTTATTAGCTCTTCCTGCAGCTTTTTAGGTTCAAGCATTGCAATAGAAGAAACAAATTCACCGATATTTAAATCTTCCTTCACGACAATCTCAACAATTATTTTCTTTTTAATTCTTCTTTCAACTGCACCTGAAATCTTTTCAATATAATTTTGCTTCAGGAAGTTTTTATTAAAATCATTTTTAACTGCAATAACTGCCACTGAATCATTGACTTCTATTAGTTTTGATGGCTTAATCCATGTCTGAAAGCTCGGGCCTTTCATTTCTTTTGAAAGAAGGCCCTGTATGTCATGCCATAGATTTTCAAGTTCAGTGCTCATGTTGAAAAATGTTTATGATCAGAAATCTCTAATTGCTAATAAATTGTTTTTAAATGGACTAATGAGCTTAACATGAAGTTCTTTAATCCTAGCTGTTTGATTTTCATAGCAATGTAGAAGAAATTTTTTAATTAAAAAGATATAATTTGTAAAACAAAAAATATCAGCCAGACTATGTTATAAATTACATAGGTAAGAGATAGGTAAAAATATGAAAAGAACACTAGGCGGATCAAGAAGAAAAAAAGTAAAAACAAGTGGTTTTAGGGCAAGAATGCAAACTAAAGCTGGAAGAGAAGTCTTAAAAAGAAGAAGACTTAAAGGCAGAAAAAAACTGGCACCTAGCTGGTAGTTATGCTGCCTAAAGCTGAAAGACTTAAAGAGAGGTATATATTTAATATTGCTTTTAAAAAAAAGCAGAAAATATCTTCACCGCTTATAACGCTTTATTATTTTCTTCAAAGAAAGGATATTAACAGGTTTAAAAACGGGAAAAGCGGTTTCCCTAAAGCTGCTTTTATTGTTAGTACGAAAATAGATAAGAGAGCAACTGAAAGAAATCTGATAAAAAGAAGAATGAAAGCAGCCTATACATTATTGAGAAAGGAAATATCTGCTGAAAAAACAAGTCATATTAATGCTTTAATATGGATTGCAAACCCTTCAATAAAAAATGCAGTTTTTCAGGGAATTAAATCAACAATGAATGCTTTAATAACTAAACTTGATAAATTAAGAACGAGCTAATAAACAAAACTATGAATGTCATAAATTTTTATCTTAAGGTTATTAATTACTTGTTTACAAAGGTTTATTTTACATTTTGTTTTGTAATTACTTTTATTGTTATGTTATGGCAGAAAACTAGAACCTTAAGATCTATCTTTTTATTTTCTCATTGCAGATTTTATCCAAGCTGTTCTGATTATGTCAGAGATGTATTTAAAGTACATGGCCTGTTTTGTGGTTTTTTATTGTCAATAAAGAGAATCCTGAAGTGTAATCCCCTCTTTGAAGGAGGAATTGATGAAATTCCATGTGGTTCTCTAAAGTCCGGGTGTAAATAATGGATTTTGGTTTAATCACATATCATTTCATACTTCCTCTTCTTGAGTATTTTAAAAAACTGCTTGGGAGTTATGGCTGGTCAATAATTGCTGTGACGCTTGTTGTTAAGGTAATTCTTTATCCTCTTACCAAACAACAAACCGTATCGATGAAAAAAATGCAGGCTCTTCAGCCAAAAATAAAACTACTTCAGGAGAGATTTAATCAGAATAAAGACAGGTATAAAGACAGACCTGCAAAGTTAAAAGAAGTTCAGGCAGATTTTCAGAAGGATATGATGGAGTTTTACCAGAAAAATAAGGTAAACCCTCTTGGTGGATGTTTCCCTATGCTTTTTCAGCTACCTATATTGATTGCTCTTTTCTGGGCTTTTAATGGGGCGCCATTTAAACCTGTAGCAGTAACAGTACCAATACAAGTCCTTGATGCAAATGAGTCACTGAAAGAGGAAATAAAAGGTTCATCAAATCCTACTATTTATGTTGGTGAAAAAGGTCAGAAAGGAAGACTTGTTTTAAATCCAGGTGAAGTCAGAATACCTGCAGGAAAAGAAATAAATTATAAAGTTCAGAAACTTGAAGGGAATTTAAATGGGATTACAGACAATGTTAAATGGGAAATAACTGACACACCATATTATAATCCTACTTATAAGACAACAAAAAACTTAAATTCAATAGCCACCCTTCAGATTAACCCCGATAATACTTCTACTATAAAAGCAAAAGACCCCGGAAAAATATTTTTAAATGCAGTTCTGCCTGCTGTTTCAGAAAGCGAAGACTTCCTCTTTATTCGTGGGCTAGGGAAAACAGGTGCCTATGATCCAAAGACAGGGAAATTAAATATTGATGTTATCGTTCTTGTTTTTCTCTTTACTCTTACTATCTGGCTTTCAGGGAAGGTCACATCTCGTTATTCCCCACCTCCTACAGATGAAAAACAGGCTGAAATGCAAAAAATGATGCAAACAATGATGCCACCTATGGTTGGTGTAATGACTTTGTTCTTTCCGGTTCCTTCCGGTGTTCTTTTATATTTTGTTGCAAGCGGATTTATTCAGATAGTTCAGACATGGATGGTTATGAGAAAACCTATTGTGGTTGAAAAAGAGGATGCAAAAAGTAAAGAATCAGAGAAAAAGGTTAGCTCAAAAGTTTAATATTTTTCCCGAGTTCCTGTCCAAAACTAAACTCAACAGAATTTCCATCTGGATCAAGAACTTCACAAATATAACCAACTACTGCGTCAAAATATACAGGACCATATTTTAAAGTTCCATCTTTTCTTGCAATATCAGCAATTTCATTAACTTCTTCTCTGGATTCAAGTGAAAACCCAAGATGGCTAAGTGGTTTTGCAAGTGATTGAACAGGCTGCTTTTCTCCTTCAAAAGCTACAATTATAAAATTAAGACTTGTTCCAAGCCAGATAACTCTGAAGCCTGTATTTGGATCCATTCTTCTGTTTAGTACTGTTAACCCACAGTATTTGTAATAAAAGTCAGCTGTTTTATCAACATCAGAAACCAATAAAGCAACATGTGTAAATTCTATTTTCATAACAATAGAATAACAAAAATACAAGCATTTTCTTATTTCAATATTTGTTGTATAACTGTTAGTATCTGAACTATGCGTAACCAATCCGGACAATCACTTATTGAATTGATGGTAAGTGTGGTAATTATTACTACTGCACTTTCTGGTATTGTTGCATTGTTTCCATACATTATTCAGAAAAATGTAAGGATTCAAATGCAGAATAAAGCAATTAATCTTGCACAAAATGAACTTGAGAGGCTCCGGGCACTGGAATATTATAATTCTGAACTTGATGCATTGCCCGGACCTGAAGGCATGAGTTCAACAAAAGCTGTAGAAGATTATCTAGTAAGGATCACAATAAAATATATAGATCCCAAATCAGGCAAAGCCCCAAATGTTTATCCTTCTGATGTTTCTCAGGATACAGGACTAAAGGAAGTAGCTGTAAGTGTAAAAAGGAAGGATAATGTCGGATCCCAGGTAAATTTACTGACTTATTTTTCAAAAGCAAAGCCGGGCCGAGGTTAAGAAGAAGTAACAAGAAGTGTAACTTTTTTTTAATTTAGTTTTAACCATACAAAGACTCACACTTTCAATTATTAAAAATAATTCCTTTTATATGGGGGATTGAGGTTCTTGAAATTTTCTTCAAATATGAGTAATCTATTAGTAGCTGATCTGTTAGCGCCTCAAAATGTGGGCAACAGGTTTGACCCAAAAAGAGCGGAAAAATTAACCGCGTGGTTCAACTAACAGAGTCGGTGCGGTAAACTAGGTCGAATTCCCGGTTCTCGGGGATTTAGGTAAAAGTTAAAAGGGAAATAACCCCCTGCAAGAGCTCGCAGGGGGTTATTTTTTTACACTATATATGTGATAGATTACACGGGTTTAAACCAGTTTTAATTTTTCTAGGGTTAACTACATCCCAGGGGTTAAGAAAGGCTCTAATGGACGGCCAGCGAGTAAATTCTGGTGGAGATTTGCCTTTTGCAGGTCTCAAAACTAATTCCGGCCAGTTTTCTAACAATGACTATGTTAAAAAACTGATCGGGGATAAACTTGCTGAATATGAGCTTCAGCTTAGTTCTATGAGACAGGGAAATGCTGCTGGAGAAGTAAATCAGTCCGAAGGTGAAACTGTAACTAGGGCTTCAAATGAATTCAACACTGAAGACAAAAAAATATTAAAGGAATTTCTTGAACTTAAAATTGATAATTTAAAAAATCTACTTGGAGGCGATTTTAATAATACAAAGGGAACCCCCCCATTAGTTTGATAGATTTTTTATTTTAATAAAAAATTTTTTACAAAAGAATTTTTTAACCACCATTTAATTCAAATATGGTTTACTGGAATTATGCATGATTAGCACCTAAAGAGTGGACAAAAAGTCCAGTATATTAAAATAAATCTAGGTCCAGCTGCCATGCATATTGTTGATTAATCTAAAGGTCGAATCTTAGGATTCATTTTAGAGAACTTAAGGAAGTAAAAACCCTGTATGAGAGCTCCTACGGGGTTTTTTACTTTGTTTTATGGGATTTTAACCTGCTTTTAGTTTCCACGTGATTATATGCTCCCATAAGGAGAAAAACTATGTTCATATTAAATGATGGGGCTATATTTGCATCGCTTGGAACAGGAAATAGTATGCAAGCAAAGCAAATCGAATTAGAGAGTGCAAGATCGAGGCGAGATAATCTTGAATCACAAAAAGCAGATGATAAAAGCAACTCAGGTTCTTCTCAAACTGTTACTGGTGGGAATCAGTCAACAGAAGTAAGTGCTCCAAGATCCTCAGGACCTACAGTTGGTCAGGGTCGTATAGATGAACAAAATGCACTTGTTGCACAGCTTGAAGGTGAAATAAGCGACATGAGGGGTCAGGCTAGTACTCAGGAAGGACAAGAAAAGGCAAATAATCAAAATCGAGTTAAGCAGAGCAATACTGCGCCAGGGACTTAGAATTTAAACCATTCCTTTATCTCCAATATCTTTACGGTAGGTTTTGCCTTCAAAATCTATTCTTTCACATAGTTTGTATGCAAGTACCTGTGCATCTAAAAGACCATCTGATACCGCTGTTACTCCAAGTACTCTTCCCCCATTTGAAACAAGTCTGCCGTCTGAGTCTCTGGCAGTGCCTGCATGAAAAATAATTCCTTTTGCTTTTAAAATTGATTCAAGTGTTTGTGGATTTTTTCCGCTTACAACTTCAATAGGTTCATTAAGTCTGGAAAAGTCAATTGGAATACCTTTTTCATAATTTATTGGATACCCTTTTGAAGCAATAACAACACAAAGTGCAGATCCATCCAGTCTGTGAAGACCTTCCTTAAATTTTCCCAGATCGCCTTCTGTTACAGCCCAGCATAATTCAAATAAATCTTCATCCAGAAGAGGTAATACCACCTGTGCTTCTGGATCTCCAAAGCGACTGTTAAACTCTACTACTTTTGGTTCTCCTTTTTCATTAATCATAAGTCCGCAGTATAAGATTCCCTGATAAGACATTCCTTCACTAGCCATTCCTGTTATTGTTGGGATGATTATTTCTTCTTTTATTTTTCCAAGCAACTGCATATTAACAAATGGCACTGGTGCATATGCGCCCATTCCTCCTGTATTTGGTCCTTCATCGTTCTCAAGAAGCCTTTTATAATCCTGTGCAGGCACAAGGATTGCAGCATCTTTACCATCTGAAATTGCAAATATTGAAACTTCCTGACCTTTCATAAATTCTTCAATTAAAACTTTTTGTCCTGCTTGTCCATGCTTACCGTCAAAGCAGTCGTGAATTGCTATTTTTGCTTCTTCAAGTGATTTTGCAACAGTTACGCCTTTTCCAAGTGCAAGCCCGTCTGCTTTTATAACTATTGGCGGATCCTGAGATTTTGCATATGCCAGCGCAAAGTCTCTCTGATCAAAACAAGCATATGATGCAGTAGGAATCCTATGTCTGAGCATAAATTCTTTTGCAAAGTATTTTGACCACTCAAGCTGTGATGCATTTTTTGTAGGACCAAATATTCTTAGTCTTTTTTCCTTAAAGTGGTCAACTATTCCAAGAGATAATGGTTCGTCCATACTTACAATGGTCAGATCAATTTTTTGTGCAATTGCAAGTTCTGCAAGTTTAGTTATATCTGTTGGTTTTATAGGAACACATGTAGCAATTTCTGCAATTCCTGCATTTCCAGGAGCACAGAATATATGTGTGACATGTGAGCTCTGGTTTAATTTCCAGCATATTGCATGCTCTCTTCCGCCACTGCCAACTACAAGTACATTCATAAATCAAATTATAACGCCCGGATCTGTAAAAGTTTTGTGGAAATGTCATTCCCTGGCTTGACCAGGGAATCCAGAAAACTGACAAATGCTTAATTTGACTGGATTCCCGCTTTCGCGAGAATGACAATTATGTAAGTTGAGTTACTTTTATAAAGTGTATTGATTTTATAAACCTGCTTATAAGAATATAATGTTTTACAGTTAACGAAAAGGAGGAAAAGAAAATGAACAAGGGTAATAATGGTTTAGACAGAAGGAATTTCTTAAAGTTAGGATTATTAACTACAGCTTCAGTACTTTCTTCAAATTCTTTAAAAGCAGCCGAGAAACCTTCTGAGAAATTACCATTGAAGCAGTATGTTGCTAAAAAGTTTGATCACCTTCTTGGAGGTACATTAAAAGATATAAGCGATAATCAGCTTAAGGCACACTTCAAATTATATGAGGGCTATATTACAAAAATAAATGAACTTGAAACAAGAATTAAGAACTTTAAAATTGATTCACCTGACACAATAAATTACCGGGGCTGGCACATGGATCAAACCAGCATGTTAAATGGGGCGGTTTTGCACGAACTTTATTTCGCAAACCTTGGCGCAACTGATAAAGAGCCACAAAAACTCTTAAAGAAAATGATTGATCGTGATTTTGGTACTGTACAAAATTTTGTTGGTCATCTTAAAGCAGTTGGTAAACTATCTCATGGATGGTCACTGGCAGCTCTTAACTACAGAACTGGAAAAATATGTGTTTATGGACTTGAAAGACATAACCTGAATGTTCCAGTTATGACTCACCCCATTTTAGTACTGGATGTTTATGAACATGCATATATGATTGATTATGGAACTGATAGAGGTAAATATCTTGATGCATTTGTTGCTAATTTAAACTGGAAACCAGTAGAAGAAAGGCTTGAATCTGCCTTAGCTATTCCATTTGGTGAAAGTGTAACTGCTTAGTGTGTTAAATATGAAATCTAAAAAATTATTTTTACTTTTTAGTTTGATTTTATTCTGTTTGTCTGGTTATTTTCTTTTTATTAGAGCTGAAAGCTCTAAAACACTTCTTCATTTTGTACAGATATCAGATATTCATCTGCAGCATAATTATGCAAATGATGCAGTAAGGCTTCTAGGCAGTTCAGAAAAGCTCTTAAAAGATGCAGTAAATGAGATAAATGAAATAAAAGATCTGGATTTTGTGCTTGGCACCGGAGACCTAGTAGATGTGCCTGAAAGAAAGCTTGTAAAGAAGTTTATTGAAATTACAAAATCAATAAAATACCCGTTTTATGTACTTCTGGGAAATCATGATGTAAGCGTTGGCGGGGGTCTTGGGAAATATGGGTTTATAAGAAATTTTTACAAACTTAAAAATGCAACAAGTTTTACAAATAAAAAGCCATATTATTCTTTTTCACCAAATAATAAGTTTACTTTTATTTGCCTGGATGGTACTACTGATGCTGTAGTTACCCCCCATGGACAAATTCAAGACCCTGAACAATTTGAGTGGTTGAAAGGGCAGCTTGAAGCAAATAAGGACAAATATGTAATAATTGCACTTCATTTCCCACTGATTGAGCCATATAAAAGTCAAACACATTTTTTCCTCGAACCGGACAGGACCAAACTGCTGGATTTAATTAACAGTTATAAAAATGTTTTAGGTGTTTTTACTGGACATTATCATGCAGCCAGACTTACAAAGATAAAAAACAAAATCCATAACAGCTGTCCTGCAGTAGTACAGTACCCAAATGCTTTTAGAGAAGTAATCATTACACAGGATGATCCAAAACACATTTCATTTAATTTCAAATGGCATTCAGTTAACGGTGAAGAACTAAGAAACAAGAGCAAAAACAGTTCAGATAGCTGGAGATTAACTGCAGGGAATAAAGAAGACCAGGAGCAGATAATTAGGCTTAGGGTTTATTAATCCCTTTGTTGTTGAGAATTTTCTTACAAAATCCCGGATATTAGCAAATGCCTATCACTAATAATTTTTGCGTTTAAGTTTGTAAGTCCTGAGGATTTAAGCTGCTCGTTTACTTCATCTAAAGTAAAAGCAGCAAGTAATGAATTATAAAAGTCTTCTTTTAGTATAGGGTGCTCGTCCTTTGAGTAGGTTTCTACAATATTTTTTGCTATTTCTTTTGACTTTGGCCGTAAAAGGTCCATTATAAAAACTATTGAGTTTCTTTTAGCTAAGAGCTTAATTTCTTCCCAAAGAACCATTGGGTTTGGCAGGTGGTGCAATAAGCTATTTGAAATAATTGCATCAAAACTATGGGGGCTGAAAGGCAGCCCGGGCAGGTAAGCTTCCAGAAGCTTGATTTGGTTTGAAAAGCCTTGTGATTGTACTTTTTCTTTTGCAATTTTAATCATTTCAGGTGATCCGTCAACAGCTGTTATAAAAATATTTGGTATTGATTTAGCTAATTGAATTGGAATATCAGCAGGACCAGTTCCAAGGTCTAATACTTCTTTTAAGTAAGATGAATACTCTTTTACTAAATGGTCTACAAAGTTTTGATTTACTTCTGTAAAGTCTGCACTTGCATAAGCAAGAGCATTTTGAGCTGAGTCCATAATTTCTTTTTCAGGAATTCGATGAGTCATTTTTTCATTTTAAACTATGATTCAGAGTTAATTCTAAATTAATTATTAACAAATGTTAGAATTAATTTTCTGAGTATCTTAATTATGAATGAATTTTTCTTATTTTTTATTGGTTCATTTGTTTCACTGTTTTCCATAGTGGATCCACTGGTTGCTGTTCCTGTTTTTGTCTCTCTTACAGAAAGATTTTCACCAGAGAGAAGAATTGCAATTGCAAAACAGTCAAGCATTTATGTTCTTGGGGTACTTCTTGTTTTCTTTATCGCTGGCAGTCTTATACTGAAATTTTTCGGGATTTCAATTGAAGGTCTTCGTATTGCAGGCGGACTGATGATTATTGGAAGTGCAGTTGAAATGCTTCAGAAAAAAGAAAGACTTCTTCCTAATGAGCAACAAGAATCAGAATCAAAAGATGACATTGCATTTTCACCACTAGCCATGCCTATTCTAAGTGGACCCGGTTCAATTGCACTTATTATCGGTCTTACAAGTGATGCAAAAACCTTTAGTCATTATTTGGTGATATTTCTTGTTATAGTATTAGTTTCTTTTGTCTGTTATATCTTTCTAAGACTTGCACATATTATTTCCCAGAAAATGGGAGCTACCACCATGATGTCATTTAACAGGATTATGGGATTTGTGCTTTTATGTATTGGGGTTCAGTATATTGTTAATGGAATCACACCTATATTAAAAGTTGCTTTTCGTGGTTAAAGGGTTAATTCAGGGCTTAAATCTTTCAACCAGATTTTGTCCTAGTTGTAGAGCATCATTAATCTTAGAAATATCTTTCCCGCCAGCCTGTGCAAAATCATCTCTGCCGCCGCCTTTGCCACCACAGACCTCAGCAATTTTATTTACAAGATCTTTTGCTTTGAGTCCTTTTAAGATTAGATCTTTTGTGACGCCAACAAAAAATGTAAGCTTTTGGTCATTACTTTTGTCAGTAATGATAAACACTGAGCTGGTTTCAGATTTGATCTTGTTTTCAAGATAGGTTTTAACAGCATTTTGAGTATAGTTATCAGGTCTTGGCATGAAAAGAACAATCCCATTTGGTAGCTTTTGTGCTTTTAATTCCTGCTCTTTTAATTTCTCAATATTTTGTGATGCAACTTTTCCTGCAATTAGCTCTCTGGCTTTATGGTGTTTTTCTTTGTAGTTCTCGGTATATTTTTTTGATAATTCTTCCCATTCTTTATTTAGTCCTAGTTTGTTAAACTCTTCCTGAAAATTTCTATCTTCTTCTTTAGATTGTTTTAATTTTTCTCCTTCTTCTTTTCTTTGTTTTTCTAGATATTCCTTCAATACCTCTCCTGCTAAAGCCTCAATTCTTCTGGTTCCTGCAGCTATTGAACTTTCTTTAATTATTTTAAAGGAACCAATTTCTCCTGTGTTTTTTACATGTGTACCGCCACACAACTCAACACTTGCCATTTCATTATTTGTACCCATCTGGATAACTCGGACAAAATCCCCATATTTATCGCCAAAAAATGCTAATGCTCCTGTCTTCATGGCATCGTTAAATGACATTTCTTTAATTTCAACAGGAAGTTTTTTATTAATCCAGTCATTTACCATTTCTTCAATTCTTTTCTTTTCATCTTCTGTTACTGCTCTGTCTAAAGTAAAATCAAATCTTGTTCTTTCATGGCTCACCTCTGAACCTGCCTGTTGGAGACTACTGCCTAATATTTTTCTAAGCGCTGAATGCATTAAGTGGGTAACACTATGATGATGTCGCGTCTGTGATCTTTTAGTTGTGTTAATTTCACATAAAACATTGTCGCCTAATTTTAGTGTTCCTGAATTTATGATTAAATGATGCGTAAAAAGTCCTTCGTGTTTTTGTGTGTCAATTACAAGTGCTGAGGACTGAGTATCCTGTGCTGAGATAATACCTGTATCGCCTACTTGTCCGCCTGATTCAGCATAAAAAACAGTTTCATTAAGGATTACTTCACCTTTTTCACCAGCTTTAAGCTCATTTACTCTTTCACCTTTTGTGTTTATTAGTGCAAGCACTTTTGCATTACATTTTTCTTCTGAATAGCCTAAGAATTTTGTCTGTCCAAGTTCTTTTAAAAGTTCACCGTAAATTTTCCCTTCCGTAAGTTTTACATCAAACATTTCTCCACTGGATACTTCCGAGTGTTTTTCTTTTGCGGCTTCGAAGCTAGTAATATCAACAGTTTTGCATTTCTCTTTAGCAATATCAATTGTTAATTCAAGTGGAAATCCATATGTTGAGTATAGATCAAAAGCTTCTTCACCTCTTATTAATTTACTTTCTTTGGAGAGAAGATTATCCAGATAAACAAGTCCTCTTTCAATAGTCTCAGCAAATCTTTCTTCTTCTTGTTTTGTAACTTCAGAAATTACATTTAAATTTTTTGAAAGCTCAGGATAAGTTTTGGAGTAATTATCACTTACGATTTTTGGCAGATTATATAAAAATGGTTCTTTTTTCCCAAGCAGCCATCCGAACCTACTAGCTCTTCTAATTAGCATCCTAAGTACATATCCACGCCCAAGATTAGAAGGCCTTATGCCATCTGCAATAAGAAAACTTATGCACCGAATATGATCTGTGATTATTTTCAGACTTAGATTGGATTTGCTGTCTTTGTTATAAGGTGTTTTGGTTATTTCAGAGGTTGCATCAAGTATAGGCTTTAAAAGATCTGTTTCAAATGTGTTTTTTTTATTTTGTAAGATAAGAGCAATTCTTTCAAGACCTGCACCTGTATCTATATTCTTTCTTGCTAATGGCTTAAAATTTCCTTCCTCATCTTTTTCAAGCTCCATAAAAACGAGATTCCAGATTTCCAAATTTCTGTCATCACCTTCATATTCAGTTCCTCTGTCAAAATAAATCTCAGAACATGGTCCGCATGGTCCTGTAGGTCCTGGCGGACCCCAGAAAACTTCTTTCCTGGGAAGTTTTCTAATTTTACTGTCTGGTAACCCTAATTTTTTCCATATACCATATGCTTCATTGTCAGGTGGTGTAATTTTGTCTCCTTCAAACACAGATACAGTTAGTTTTTCTTCAGAGAGACAAAGTATTTTTGTTACGTAATGCCATGCCCATGGAATTACCTCTGCTTTGAAGTAATCACCAAAGCTAAAATTACCAAGCATTTCAAAAAAAGTATGATGCCTTGTCGTTCTCCCGATATTTTCTAAATCTGAATCCTTCCCGCCGACACGAGCACATTTTTGTATGGTTACAGCCCGTAGAAACTCAGATTCTTTTAACCCAAGAAAATATGGCACAAACTGTACCATACCTGCGCCTGTAAGAAGCAGGGTCGGATTGTCAGGAACCAATGAGCTACTTTTTATAAGCTTGTGATTGTGTTCTTTAGTAAAATAATTAATCCAGGAGTTACGGATTTCTTGTGAAGACATAGGATTCATATGTGGGTTATTATAGCTAAATTTTATGACTGCAACTCAGTAAAAAGTTTTTCCATTAAACTTCTATCTTTTTTTCCTGTACGAATTTCCACGCCGCTGTTTACATCTATTCCATAGGGCTTTACTCTTTTAATTGCACTGTTTACGTTATATGGATTCAGCCCGCCCGCAAGTATAATTGGCACTTTTGATTTTGAAACAATTTCCTGTGCAACTGCCCAGTCTGACGGTCTTCCTGTACCACCCATTTGATCTTTCCTGTCAAAAGAGTCAAGCAAAAATGCATCACAAACTCTTTTATATGCATTTAGCTGTGATGCAGACGCTTCTTTTGTTGGGAGTGCTTTTATTATTTTTAAACCTTTGTTGAATCTTTTTAAATCATGACAATATGAAACAGCTTCCAGTCCATGTAACTGAACAACACTTACTGAAAGAGAATTACAAAGGTACATTACTTTGCTTATTTTTTCGTCTTCAAAAACAAGGATAGGAATTACAATAGGTGGCATCTTGTCCAGAATTTCTCTTGCAGTTCTTATATTTATTCTTCTGGGAGATCTTTTAACAAAATTCAGTCCTATTGCGTGAATTGGAAATGCAGCAACAAGCCTTGCATCATATACAGAAGTAATACCGCATATTTTTATTCTTATGTTTTGCATAAATGAAAGATACAGTTAATAGGTCGTTCCGGACAGGTGTATGGTTTCCTGTGCTTTATATTGTAATTACTCACCGCCTTCCTCGCTCATTCTTCGCTTGTCGGCTTTGCAAAGTGCTTACGGTCTGCCACTTTTAATATTATACAGATTTTGACGAATGAATCGTCAAAACCTTTCCATGTTGACTGCTTGCTAATAGATTATTGTGGTAGCTGAGTAATTGCTTTATATTAAACCTTCTATGGCATTTACAGTAATAGTTTTTTCCTTTAAATTAACCTCAGGTACCAGTTCATCGGCAAAAGGCACCATAATTTCTTTACCGGATTCATCCTTAATTACAAGTATGTCATTCCCGCTTTTTAATATATGGTCAACTTTTCCTATTAAATCACCAGATTCTGTATATGCCTCCATTCCTACAAGATCGTGGTAATAATACTCATTTTTTTGTAACTCCTTAAATTCAATACTTGGTATATAAGCTGAAAATCCAGACAGGCTTTCTGCTACATCCATAGTATCTATTCCTTCAAGCAAAAATACATAAATATTTTTATGTTTTTTTGATTTAAGCACTCTAAGCTCCTGTTTCTGACAATTTTCATCTTCAATAAAAATTGAATCAGCCAGAAGCAGATAATCTGAAGGTGATATTAGCGGTGTAATTTTTACTTCACCCTTATTTCCAAATGTCCCAACAATTTTACCTATAAGAAACATCAGATTTTGTTTTTAACTTAACAATTATTTTATTAACACTGTTGGCTTTGTACCGTCCTTTATTACAGTATCAGGAGCCCATACAGAATTTGAAATTATTTCAGTTCCTTCACTGACAGTGCAGTTATTTCCCAGAATGCCATTAATTATTTTTACGTTTTTCCCTATTTTTGAATTGGACCATATTATTGAGTTATTTATATAGGAATTAGCACCAATTGTGCAATTTTTTTCAATACAAACAGAACCATTTAAAACAACATTTGGTCCGATTTTTACATTTTCCCCGATGTAAACTTTACCCTGGATTTTTACTGAAGGGTCAATCATAGCACCTGATTCAATAAATCCATGTTCAGATGCTTTGCAGAGGACAGGAATTTTTACTCTTCCTTCAAGGACATCCTTAATGCTTTGGAGATATTGTTTCAGTGTACCTATATCTGCCCAGTAAGAATTAATGTTTATTCCCTGCATTGGGATTTTCTTTGACATTAGTCTCTGAAACAAGTCAGTAGCAACATCAAACTTTGGTGCTTCTGTTTCAGATGGAATTTCATCCAGGATGCTTTGATTGAAGAAATAAATTCCTGTATTTGCGAGATTACTTTTTGCTTCATGTGATTTTGGTTTTTCCTGAAAATACGTAACAATGTTATTTTTATCAACTACAGCTACACCATACTGGGAAGTATCTTCTACATCTTTTAAGCCTATTGTTACTGGACAGTTTCCTTTTATATGTGCTTCATAAAGCGCAGTCAGGTTTACATCTGTAAGGGCATCACCCATTATTATAAGAATTACATCATCTGTCAGATATTTCCTACAGCTTCTTATTCCACCTGCAACACCTGTCAACTTTGGTTCATAAACAAGATTTAAAGTTACGCCGAAATTCTTTTTTGCATCCTTAAAGTACTCTGAAATTTTATCTCCCATTACATTTGTATTTGCTGCAAGTTCTGTAAAACCATGGATTCTGCACAGGTTTATAATGTGTTCCATAACAGGTTTTCCTAAAATAGGACAAAGTGGCTTTGGGAGTTGTGATGTAAGCGGATCGAGCCTGGAACCTACTCCTGCTGCAAGGATCATTGCCTGATTGTGAGCTTTACTATTCAAAACCTTTTTTTCTTTGCACGGTTTGCTGCTTTTAATACCTGCTCAGATGCAGTGCCACCGTGTATTTTCCTTGAGTTTAAACACCCATTTGCTTTTATTTTTTCAATAATATCATTACCAAACAAATTATGAAACTTCTTCCACTCATTTTGGGTTAAATCTTTTAAAAGCTTTTTATTTTTAATGCAATACAATACTGCTTTTCCTGTAACTCCATGTGCGATTCTGAATGGTACTCCTTTTTTTGTAAGGTAATCTGCTGCCTCTGTTGCATTACTAAAGCTGTTTGAAACAGAAATAAGCATTCTATCTTTATTAAAAACAATATTTTGTAAGAACTCATTTGAAATTTTAAGAACAATTTTTATATTATCAACAGAATCAAGAACAAGTTCCTTATCTTCCTGAAGGTCTTTGTTATATGCAAGAGGGAGTCCTTTCAGAATATTTAGCATGGCAGTAAGATTTCCAACTAGTCTTCCGGTTTTACCACGGACCAGCTCTGGTATATCAGGATTTTTCTTCTGTGGCATCATGCTTGAGCCTGTGGCATATGCATCAGAAATTTCTATAAAGCCAAATTCTTCCGTGCTCCACAGAATCATTTCTTCAGCCCACTGGCTTAAATGAATATTTAATAATGCAATTGAAAACAAGCCTTCAGCAATAAAGTCCCTGTCTGATACTGCATCAATACTGTTTTCTGATATTTTTTTAAATCCAAGTTTTTTTGCAAGGAGATTTCTGTTTATGGGGAATCCTGAGCCAGCCAGTGCTCCTGAACCAAGAGTAAGTATGTCTGTCCTGTTCAGACATTCATTTAGTCTTTCAAGATCTCTTGAAAGTTTTTGTTCATATGCAAGCAAGTGATGCCCCAGAGTTACAGGCTGTGCCTGCTGAAGATGTGTATAACCAGGCATAACTGTTTTATAGTGTTTTTTTGCAATTTTTATAAATGTGTTTCTTAGAATTTCTGTAAGAACTATAATTTCTTTCAATTCTTTTTTAAACCAGAGTCTTACATCGGTTACTACCTGATCATTTCTGCTTCTTCCGGTGTGGAGTTTTTTCCCTGTTTCTCCTATAAGGTTTATGAGTTTGTTTTCAATAACTGTGTGAATATCCTCGCCTTTATTTTCTAAAAACCATTTTTCACCTTTTGAATCAATCTGAGATTTTATTCTTTTAAGTCCATTTGTTATTTTTGATGCTTCTTTTTGACTGATAATTCTGGCACTTAGAAGGGCCAACGCATAAGCCATGGAACATTCAACATCTTCTTTATATAGCCTTTTATCAAATCCAAGACTTGAGTTGAATTCATCCAGTAGCTTTGCCGCGCCTTTGCTGAATCTGCCTGACCACAGCTTTTTAGTGTTTGCCATGACACAAATATAATAGCGCAAATGCTTTTTTCAGGGACTAAATCTTCTGAAACATGTATCCGGTACCACGAGAAGTCAGAATTAGTTCAGGGTTTGCAGGATCTTCTTCTAGTTTTGATCGAAGCCTGCTTATGTGTACATCGACTACACGGGTATCAATTCTGTGATCTGCAGGGTATGACCAGACCTGTTGTAATATTTCTGCTCTTGAATATGGTTTTCCTGAATTACTCACAAGCAATTCAAGCAGATTAAATTCCATCCCGGTAAGGCGGATTCTTTCATTGTTTTTATAAACTTGTCTTTTGCTAGTATCAATTTTCAGATTTCCTATGACGATTACATTATTTGAGTGTCCTGAAGTCTGTTCCATAGGCCTGTCTGTAACTCTTCTCAGGACTGCCCTGATTCTTGCTTCAAGTTCATTCGGGCTGAATGGTTTTGTCACATAATCATCTGCACCCATTTCAAGCCCTTTTATTCTTTCTGATACGTCAGTAATTGCGCTGAGAATAATTACAGGGACTTCTGAATACGATCTGATCTCCTTACATACTGAAAACCCATCAACTTTTGGAAGCATGATATCCAGAATTACAATGTCAGGGTGGCAGGTATTAAATTTTTCAATAGCTTCTTCGCCGTCAATTGCAAGATCTACCTGGTAGCCTGATAATTTTAGTCTTGTTTCAAGAATTCTTCTGATAGTGGTTTCATCATCAACAATTAATACCTTTGTTTTTGGTTCTCTTTCGACAAGCTGTTGATCAGTTGGCTGTGTAACCTGTGTTGTAGTTTCATTTTGTGTTCTTACAATGGCATCCATATTTTTAAAGCTTTGCCTGGAATTATTTTGCGATATACTTGATTTGGTTTGTTAATAACCAATATATCTCATGTAAAGAAATATAAACAGATAGAGAGGATTGTATAAATACATATATTAGCATGAAATCCTTTGGGTTAATTCTTAGCTATTTCCTTATAACTCTTTGGTTTTTATTAGTTTCGGCACCATTTGCATGTGCAGTTAATAAAAATCTCATTTCAAATATCAATATACAAAACAACCCTGAAATGGCTAGTTTGACCAAAGCAGAACATAGGAGTGAACTCCCACTTGAGGTATCTGAAAAGCACTATAAGAAGGAAGCAATTTTAAAGTTTAATGAGGCCGTAAAAGAATGGGAATTAAAAAACACTGATAAAGCAATTAGTCTCTGGAATGAAGCTGTAAAAATTGATCCAAAGCTTTGGGTTGTGTATTTAGGACTTGGTCAGGCATATGACAGCATAAAAGAATATTCAAAATCTCTTAAAGCATATAACAAATATCTTCAACTCGCTCCAAAACAAGCTCCTGACAGAAATAGTGTTATAGAAACGGTTAAATATCTAACTCACCTCTTAAGACATGGAGAAGAATCCCTGACAGGAAGTGATTATTTTAATCTGATAAAAACAAAACACCAGGGGAAAGAACACTATGTCAGATGGAATCTAAGTAACCCGATAAAGATTTATTTTTATCCTGCAAAAGGTATTCCAAACTACCGAGATGAATTTCAAAAAGCATTTCTTGAGGGTGCAAATATATGGGGAGAGATTCTTTCAAATATTGAATTAAAAGTAATTGATAATTCTGTACTTGAGAAATTAAATGGAAAAGAAAAAGAGAAAAAGGAAAAAGAACTTATTGAGAGTGCCCAGATTAAAGTAATTTTCCCGTCCAGATTTAAGATAAAAGGTGATCCAAGTAATCCTGTGGCAGCTGAGATAGATGCGCAGAGTTTTCCTATAATCAGGGATAAAAAGAATTTTCGGGTGCTTGGGGTAATAATGATAAGTCCTTTTATATATTTTCAGTCACAGATTGCAATACCACTTGAACCTCTTTCAAAACTCAGTCCTGATGAACAAATAAACAAACTTAAAATTATTGCAGCACGTGAAACCGGTCATGCTCTTGGACTCTGGGGATTTAGTCCAAATCCTGATGATCTTATGTTTGAAGGGGAAGTAAAAGAACTAAAATTCTCTACCAGAGATAAAAATACTATTAAAAAACTATATGAATTAGATCCTGAAAAAGGTGAGGTTTTGACTAATGACTAAGTGCTGCTGTTTGAGGAATTAAACTTTTATCATCAGCTGTTGTCTCTGACTCATTTGTGAATGTGGCATGATCTTGTGCCACAGTTTCTTCAGGTTTGGCATTAGCCAGCCAGCCAACAATAGTTGTTCTGGGCGGGAGTGTAAAGTACTCCGGTAATGTTTGTCCTTTTAATTTTGTACTTCCTTCATATCTCTCATCGCTGGAGCATAATGCAATTTGAAAAGTAGAGTTCCCAAAAGGTTTACTTGCTACTGATTCTTCCTTATTTGAAAATCCATGAATAATACCAATTCTTTTACCTCTGATTTCATATTCAACTGCAATCCACTTAGTATTTGCATTATATTTAACAGGCTTAACATTTTTTGGATCAAATACTTCCGGTACCAGATTATCCAGCCTGAATGCAATTAAATCATGGTACCAGTTAAATAATCCTTTGTTTTTCTTTAAATCTCCCCAGTCAAGTTTTGATTCTTCAAAACAGGCAGGATCATTTGGATCTGGCATGCTTTCCCAATTCAGCCAGCCAAATTCTTTTGCTCCATGTCTTCTTCCATTTCTTACACCATCTCTAAAAAGAGGATCAGTGTGGTCTGTAAAAAAATGAAATGGTGTACTTGCTCCAAACTCCTCTCCCATAGATATTAGAGGGATATATCTGGATAAGAGATTACATGCTGCAGCAACTTTTAAAAGATCTTTGTGTACTAAATGTGTTAATCGTTTTGCATCCGGTCTGTTCCCAATAACATCATGGTTTTGACCAGATACTACAAAAGAAGATCCAGAAAGTCCTTTAGCACTTTCACCGTGTCTTGGATTTTCTCCTTTTCTTTCCCTATATCTGGAATGTCTTGTCCCGTCAAGCACAAAAGGAGTGCTTACAAGTGCTTTTGCTAAATCCTGAGGTACATTAAAATCTCCATACCAGCCGGCTTCTTCTGTTTCATTTGGATGAGTTAATGTTCTGTGAAGCGCTCTTTCAAAATCAAAAGCCCATACAGCATCATGATCATAGCCGTTTGGACTTATATTTTTTCTTTCGTTTTTATCGCTTTCATCCAGGATAACTACTTTTCTACCTAAAGCAAGAGCAAGTTTTTTAATTTCTTCTTTAATCTCAACCATAATGTGTTTGTTACTACTGTCAAAAATATTATCAACAGAATCTAGCCTGATTACATCTATGTGATATTCAGTTATCCAGTAAAGTGCATTTGAAATAATATGATCACGGATTGCTTTACTGTCTTCTTCATCAAATTTAAAAGTTTTACCCCAGGGTGTTTTATATTTGTTGGTAAGATATGGTCCAAATGGCTCGAGGTAATTATCACCACCGGGTCCTACGTGGTTATAAACCAAATCTAGAGAAATAGCAATTCCTTCATTATGAAGTACATTAATTAGATCTTTTAATTGCTCTGGTCTTCCGTAAGAATTTTGAGGTGCGTATAAATTGATTCCATCATATCCCCAGCCATATCTTCCGGGGAATTGTCCTAATGGCATTAGCTGAACACATGGTGTACCAAGCACTTTAAGGTACATGCCTTTTTTTATTACAGAATCATAATCCCCTACATATTTTTCTCCGCCCCTTGAATTAAATGTGCCAACATGAAGTTCATATAAAATGAGATTTTCTTTATCTATTCCTTTCCAGTTCTGGTCTGTCCACTCAAAACTACTAGGATCTATGATTTCTGTTTGACCATCTAAACCGTCAGGCAAAAACCTTGAAACAGGATCAGGAAGAAGTTTTCCGTCAGCTATTCTGAGAGAATATTTTTCACCAGGAGATATACTGGATAGCTCTTTGACCTGATATCCACCATCAGCACTTTCCATTTCAGTTACTTTATCTCCCTGAACAATAGCTAGCTTTCTCTCTGGAGCCCAGACCTTGAAGGCAGTAGAACCCTTACTAGAATTAAAATTTGCACCTAGGGATAATGTAAAGATTGACATTGGTTAAATTATTCCGTAAACCTGCCAGAGCTTGTGTAAATATCTCTTAGCTTCATAATCAGGTCCTGATCTTGTTGTAGTTGTTCCATTGATTTTGGAGATCCTTCTTCCCAGTTTCCATCTGGGGTTCCTGGGATATTAAACCTTGGTCTCTTAGCTCCATAGGTAGTTGGAGAAAGCTTCAAATGAAGTGGCATCAGTTCAAAATTTGCCATGGAACTTGCATTTGCTGTAAACCTGAGCATTCCATCAACGAAATCTGATGTAACTGTTTCTGGAGCATCACCAGATACTCCCATTAAATTACAAAGAGCATTTTGTTCTCTATAAGTACTTGTGCGCATATAATCAAAATTCTTTTTTTCATCTGTGGTTAGCTTTCTATCTCCAACCCTATTTGCATTTAAGATTCGAATTAATTTTCTTTTTGTAAGATCATGATCATCTATAGTATCTTTCCATCTTAATCTTGTCGGGAATGACTTATCTGTATCAAATAATAAATTAACTGCAGCATTATAGTTTATGCCGGTTTCATTGCAAGCTCGCATAAATAACTCTCTATCAACAGTTCCTAAAACCCTTTCATAATAAGCATCTGCTACTTCCATATCATGTGGACCGAATGTCGACATGGATAGTTCTCTATATTCATTTGGATGAGTAAAGTTATCTCCACCTTTGTCCCAATTTTTTTTCCAGAAGGCTACATCCATGCCAAGTGCACCTAATTCAGCACAAAATTGATCCCACTCAAATAAATCTTCTTGTAAAGTTGGTAATTTCCCAAGATCTTCAAAAAATGGAGCAAGTTCTGGTGCAGAATCAAGAAATAATTTAAAGAAATCCCAGCCTGCTTGTCTTCTTAAAGCTGGTTCTGGGAAATATGCTCCTGGGAGTCCTTGATCTTCTATATTTGCATTAAAAGGAATTTCCCAAGCTCTTGGACCACCTATGGAGTGATCATATCTTCTGCCGTGATAATGCATGCTAAACCATTGCTGTTGGTTCCCAATATATCTTCTTCCTTCACTAGACTGTAAGGCTTCTCTGTCATAAGGATGAGAGTCCCATCTTTGTCCTTTATCTGCATACGGATCACGAGGTGCTCCAGCTACTACGTTCATCTTAAATAAAGATCTATGAGCCCATGGTCCTGTACTGTCACTGGATGGGAAAATCTGTAGATCGCCAATCACTTTTCTTCCAATTTGATCGGCAAATGCTTTTACTTTTCTTTTTTGCATGTGTGCTTGCCATTGTAGCCATGCATAAAATGTTATTCTTTCTGAGTGTTCTCTCTCAAATTTATTTAGAGATGCTTCATCATGATCTCTTAGTTTTGGATCATGCCATCTTTTCCAATTTTTTACTTCATCATTATGTTGTTCTTTTATTACTGTGTATAGGAGGTAATCTCTTAGCCATTTATCTCTGAATTCTTTAACAAATTCTCTGAACTGCGGGGACTCATGACCTTTTAAGCTTTTAAACATTTCCCAAAGGAGATCAAGCTTTTCTGGTCTTACTGCATAGTTAATTTTTCCAGTGCCGCAAGGGAATCTTTTTCTCAGGGCTTCTATTTTTCCATCGTAGTCTTTTGCATTAATTCCATCATCTTCAATTACTGTTGGAGCTACAATCATTGGTTCAAATGCCTGTGGATCACCTGCTCCATATGGACTTGCACCATAGCCTATTGGATTGTTAGGCAAGGCCATTGTTGCTTTTATTCCTGCTTGTTTACAAAATTGTAAAAGCTCAATTTCATCAGAAATTTCTCCGTGACCTACACTTTGTTGTGTCCAAATATAAGAAATAGGTGCAACTATACCTGCAAATCTTTCAGTACCAAACTGTCTCCACGCAGGTGCACTTAATGTTCCTAATAATTGAGGATAATTTCTAACCTGTGTAAGTTTGGTTACCATTTTGCCCTCTGTCTTGTTGATTTATTTTTCTTAAATAAGAAAGTTGAACTAATTCTAGATGGTTTTACAAAATTAAGTTAATGCTACTGTGAATTACAAATTAATGTCTATGAAAGGTAGATTAAAAAATATTTAAGTGCAGCTGTAATTATTAATACAATAGGAAATTATTTTTTTCTTTCATATCCTAATGCATTTAAATATGATGCCATCATGCTCATTGTGGCTGCTTCGGTCCAGATTAATGGTGATGCATGTGCTGTTGGTCTTACTGAGGATTGATCTTCTGGGTCAAATGAATTTGCTTCTGGAAGATATCCGCCTTCAACATCTGCCTCTCCATATATATGATGATGAACTTTAGTTGGTACTGTAACTTGAGAAAAAACACTATTTGCATGGCTAATGCCGCGAGCCAATAATTCAGTATTTATATAACCACCTTTTGCAAACCTATCAAAATTATATTTTGCATAATAAGCACTAAGTAATGGCCATGTTGCTTCTCTACCAGGAATCCTATTAGATGCCATTAAGCTATGGCTACCATTTCTCAAATAACCTGAACCAAGAAATGGATCATTTTCATACCTAGCCATTCCCCACTCTCTTATTAAAGTATTAACAGCATTAATTAAACCTTGTTGCTGATTCATTGATAAAGAAAGTGTTTTATATAATGTCCCAAGAACCCAGCAAGAAGATCCATCTCCTACCTGGTAATCACTTTCTCTAGCCGGGTTAATACCGTCAGTTGGAATTCTATTTTCCATTACCCATGTGCCAGCATCAATTAATCTGTTTAAATCATTATAGAAGACAGGAGATGTATAGTCTTCAGCTACATTTAAAGTATCTTTTGGGTTCCAGTTAGCTCTTACAAAATGTTCTTTTGCTTCAATAGCACAGGCAGTAGTAGCTGCAGCAATTGAAAGCCTTTTTGGATGCCTGAATTCTTCCCAGGCTGCAAAGTCATTTTGATGAGGGGCATTTATATAGGATAAAAACTTTAACATCAAGACCATGATAGATTCATGTTTATTGAAGTTTTCCTTGGAACCTGATTTGTTAGGTGGGTAATCTGAATAATCAACAGCACTTAGCTTTTCATTAAAATCTAATACATTAATTCTTCCTTTATTAGCCCAGTAGAATAAAACCTGTAATGAAAGTGCGGTTCCATCAATTTGTGCATGACCCCACTCACGATGACTGGTTTTTAGATCTCCACTATCATTTCGCATTCCAACAATATGCGGGTGAAAAATTCCTGTGTTTTGCATTTGATATCTATTCCAGGAAGTTTCTCTGCCAGCAGCTACGAAATTATCGTAAAAACGTTCTCTCTGCTCGGGAGAATTAGAGAACTTAAAAATCCGGAATAATATATCAGTTCCTTCCTGATCCAGTCCAATTTCAAACATGCTATCAGCCAAGAGAGCCATATCTCTGTACCAGGATCTTTCATAATTTCCAACTTTACTAAGAGCAACACCATTTACACTTCCTGAGGCTGGTCTTGCTCCTATATAATCATCAAATCTTAAGTTAATTTTACTTGCTACTGTTTTCAACTCATCAAGAGTTGGGGTTCTGTCGGTTGTTTTAACTATCCTTGAATAATCACCATCAAACCTGTCAGCTAAAAGATCTGAAGGTCTAAATGATGTAGGTGGCAGGGGAGTTCTGATAGGAGGTCTGAAAGATTTGGTCTTTTGAGAGAATCTACTCACAACATCTGCCAATGTAGTGATTTTTTCTCTTTGTCCAATTCCTGATGCAGCGGTTGCTCGCATACTGTAAACCTCGTTGTTTAAGTATTTAATTAATTATAATAATCAAAATATGTCTAATTTTATAAAATAGTTAGGCTTATGTCTATAACCAGATACATAAGATTTATTTAATTAAATGGCCATTAAGTGAAAAAATAAGCTTTAAGCTGCTATTTCATGCCGTAATTCTGATGAACCAAATTCTTTTATTCGGTGAGTGTTAACCTCTTTTGCCTTTAAACATATCCTTGCCATATCATTTGATAGCCTATTCAGGAAATCCTTTTCTATTCCTGCATCAGGGGCAAATTCTTCAGCTATTCTTATAGCACTGTTTGCACAAAGGAAATTTGTAAAAGGCTCAATTCTGTCTACATATTCGTGAAACCAACCGCAGCTGGTAAACATATACTTCATAAATTTCTTCATTTCAAGTAACATATATGCTTTTTCAATATCAGCATTTCGAGTTTTATGAATTTCAAAAAACTCATGAAAAGACTTTGCATTTGAAACTACAGAGCCATAATCTAAAGCAGCTTGTTCCGGATCTTTTAAATGTTTTGGTGCAGATCTTTCATAGATGAGCTTTAATCTTATGTTTAAATCTTCAAGTGCATTTCTAAGCTGAACTCTCCATTGAGGATGCCAGTTAGTAATTCCATGTAAAGTATATCGATCCTCAAGCCATCTGTAACCATTATGTTCTTTTTCTTCTCTTACAGTCTGCCCCCATCTGTTTAGTTCTAAGTCACAACTCCAGGAGGAATTATTATAAATTTGTACTTCCATTTCAGGAGGATTCTTTTCAAGGAACAAACCATAATTAATGAATTGTGCTCCTTGCCAATCTCCATTTTGCTTGTTATCAATTAATTGAACTGCTCCTGAGAGCAGCTCTGCTTTACCTTTCTGATGGTGACCAAAAGTTTCTACATCTACTCCAAAATGCTTAAAGTTACCTTTTGCAGCCAGCCATCGGTGCAGAAAATTTTCACTACTGTCATAGATCCATTTTGTATGCTCATTAGGATATCCAATGTTTCCTGAAAAATCACCATCATAGAAAAATACATTTATATTTTTTCTCTTAAATTTTTTATCTTCAAAATGAATTTTATATGCAATGCTTGGATCGATTCTTCTTCCTTCCCATTCAGCATCCTGCCAGTGATCCTCACTAATTTTTCTAAATTGTTTTGCTTGTTTTGGCGCAAGAATGACATATTTAATTCCTTCATCTGCAAGCATTGCCAGAGTCTCTTCATCTACTGCAGTTTCTGGTAGCCAAACACCCTCAGGACGTTTTTTATAATGCATTTCATATTCAGCAATTGCCCATTTAATGTGTACTAATTTATCCTCTTTTTTTGCAAGAGGTAATATTGCGTGGTTTGGAGATGCTTGAGCCAGAGCATTGCTATGACCGCCAAATCTATCTGTGCTTATTTTTTCACTTTCTATTATTTTGTTATAAACATCCGGAGCATGAATCCATAAATCCTTAAGTAGTGTTGGACCAAAGTTAAATACTAACCTTTGAAATACTCCTCCATTAGCAAGTGGTCTATAGCATTCAGGTGTAATTTTGTTAATATTCCAGTCTTCTGCAGGGGTTCCATTTGGCTCTGGAATTAATCTTCTGGGATGAACAGAACCATTGAATCTTTTTTTTAAAGGGATATAAGTAACATCATAAAGATCTCTAAATGGTTGGTAGCAGTGGAGTGCTGCATTTAACTGTATGTTCAAGAGGCTCCTAAGCTAATATTTATTTAATTAACCCTGTAAAGATAAACATAATTTTGAATTAGGGTCAATTCTATATTGATTTTGTTTTTATGTCCAGAACAGTTTTATACTTTGCTTAAGATTTTTGACTCTTTTGCAAGCCATTTTAAATATTTGTCAGATCCCATATCGATTGGAAGTCCGATTACTTCTGGTACTGTATAACTGTGCATTGATTTAACTTTGTCTTTTAATGCCTCAAAATTACCTTTTACTGTTTTAATTACACATAAGGCTTCAGTATCTCTGCATATTTCTCCCTGCCAGCGGTAAACTGATCTGACCTTGTTAATTATATTCACACATGCAGCATAACCATCCTTCACCAACTCACCTGCAATTTTTTCAGCTTCAGTGACATCTTTTGTGGTTACAAAAACTACAACAGGATCTTTATCGTCTGACATTGTTTATACCTCGTATAAGGATAAATATTAGCACAAAAACTATAGTAAAGAAGCTTGTTAAGTCCTCGCTCCTTGAACAAGCCATCAATACATGAAGTTTTCACTCACATCAGCAAGATTTAGATTTCCATTTAAATCTTTGTAATAGAATTCAATCAAATATTTTCCTAAACTCAGCCTTTCATCAGTGCTTGTAGATTCTCCTAACGCTACAGTGCCTAAATTCATAAGAACTCTTCCTTCGTTTGAGTTAGCAAATATTTGTTTTTCAGAACCTGGTTTTGGAAGCTGTTTTACATCAAGTTGATCAAGGGCTTCTAATGTTTTAGCTATCTTTTCTGGTTCTACTTTTCGATAGCGCAGATAAGCATCTGAAATAAATCTAAAATTAGTACTGATATTTAGCATGTACTTATATTAACTCAAAATCAGCTATCATATAAATTATGACAGAACTTTCCAAAGCGTATAACCCAAAAGAAGTTGAAGAAAAGTGGCTGAAAATCTGGCTTGAAAAGAAGCTCTTTAAATCAGAAGCAGTTAAAGACAAAAAATATTTTTCAATTGCTCTTCCTCCTCCAAATGTTACAGGCAGTCTTCATATAGGACATGCTTTTGGAGATACCATTCAGGATGTTTTAATCAGATATCACAAAATGAACGGCTGCAATGTTCTCTGGCAGGGTGGCACGGATCATGCAGGAATAGGCACACAGGTTGTAGTTGAAAAAGAAATATCAAAAACAGAAAAGAAAAAAAGATATGACCTTGGAAGAGAAGAGTTTTTAAAAAGAATCTGGAAGTGGAAAGAAAAACACGGGAATGAAATTATTGAACAGATGAAAAAATTAGGCTGTTTTATGGACTATGATCGCCTGGTTTTTACAATGGATGAAAATTATACAAAAGCAATAAGAAAAGTATTTGTAGATTTATATAAAAAGAAACTTATATACAGAGGGAAAAGAATAGTTAACTGGTGTCCGAAGTGTCTCACCAGTATTAGTGATCTTGAAGTTGAAACTGAAGAAACCAAAGCCAAACTTTATCATATACTTTATCCATTTGATTTAAATGATATTTCAAAAGGCGGATTGATTGTAGCAACATCCAGACCTGAAACTATGTTTGGAGATATTGCAGTAGCAGTAAATCCAGATGATGGAAGATATAAAAAATTGATTGGCAATAAAGTTTTTCTTCCACTTATAAACAAACAAATCCCTGTAATAGGTGATGAGGCAATAGAACTTGATTTTGGAACCGGGTGCTTGAAAGTAACTCCTGCTCATGATGCAGTGGATTATGAAATATATGAGAGAAACAAAGATCTGATAGAAAAACTTGGAACTCATTTTTCACCGTATCCTGAAATCATGACTACATCTGCAAAAATTCAGGATAAGGATAATATAGGAATTCCAAAAGAAATTAATGGACTTGAAAGATTTCAGGCTAGAGAAGCTACGGTAAAAATGCTTGAAGAGCTTGGACTGCTTAAAAATATTATTGAATATGAACAAGGCTCAAGTAAACACGATCGCTGTGGGACAGTCATAGAGCCTTATCTTTCGTGGCAGTGGTATGTAAAAATGAATGATAAAAATCATTCTCTTTCAGAATCTGCAATTAAAGCTGTTGAGGATGGACATATAAAATTCACCCCAGGCAGATATGCTGAGCATTATAAAAACTGGTTAAAGAATATAAAGGATTGGTGCATAAGCAGACAAATCTGGTGGGGACACCAGATTCCTGTCTGGTATAAAAAAAATACAAATGAAATATATGTTGAAGAAGAACCCCCAAAAGATATAGAGAACTATACTCAGGATCCTGATGTGCTTGATACCTGGTTTAGCTCGTCTTTATGGCCTTTTGTAACACTGGGATGGACTCAGGAGAGTGATCATTTTAAAGCTTTTTATCCTACAAGTGTTCTTGCAACTGCAAGAGAAATAATAAACCTGTGGGTTTCAAGAATGGTTTTTATGAGTCTGGAATTTACAAAACAAATTCCATTTAAAGAAGTGTTGATTCATCCTGTAATTCAGACACCAGATGGAAAAAGAATGTCCAAATCAAAAGGAAATGCAATAGATCCGCTCGAGATGATAGATAAATATGGAGCAGATGCAAACAGGTTCTGGTATTTTAGTCTTGGAGTTACAGGAAATCAGGATGTTCGTTTCTCAGGAAGAAAAGATAAAGATGGGAAATGGGAATCAGATACTTTAGAGCAGTATAGAAGATTTGCAAATAAACTATGGAATGCAGTCAGGTTTGTCATGCAGAATCTTGAACAAGACAAACTTTATTCTGGCAACCTGAGTGAATTAAACAGGGAAAAGCTTACAATTGCTGATCATTGGATACTGTATCAATATACTACTATGATTGACTTTCAGCCCATTTTTTTTGAAAGAAAAGAATATTCAGACATGGCAAAATTTATTTATAAATTTATATGGGATGATTTTTGTGACTGGTATATTGAGATTGCAAAAAAACAACTTGATAATCCGGATTTAAAAGAACAAACTCAGAAAATATTAATTTCTGTCATTAGCGGAATAACGAGGGCACTAAGCCCCATTATGCCGTTTATTACTGAAGAAATATGGCACTCGTTACCGCTGGGAGATAAAGCACAATTTGTTTCATGTGCAAATTACCCTAAATCAGACAAAAATTTTATTGAAAATCCTAGAATTGCAAAAGGATTTTCGCATGTAATTGATACAACAAGAGAAATAAGAAACCAAAGACAGGTATTAGGAATTCCCTGGACAAAAGAAATGGAAGTTAAACTTTTTACCAAGCATGATTTTGACAAAAATGCACTTGAAAGTTCTGTGTCATATATTGAAGGGCTCACAAAATCCAAAGTGTCTATCTTGGGTGATTTTAAACCTATTAAACCATCCACAGGTGCTCTTGTTTTGAATACAAGAATTCTTATTCCCTTATCAGGTCTAGTTGACCTTGACAATATGTTAAGCAGTTTGAATAAAAAGAAAATTCAGTTTGAAAAAGATATGGAATCTCAAAAAGCAAAACTTAACAATACAAACTTTATTAACAATGCTGCTCAGGATAAAATAAACGAAGTAAAAGCAAGGGTGCTTGAACTTGAAAATCAGATAAAAACGATAGAAGAACAAATCGGACTTTTAAAATGAAACGAAAAAAAGTTGCAGTACTTGGTTCCACAGGTTCAATAGGCAGACAGACTCTTGATGTCATATCTGCGTTTAGGGATGACTTTGAAGTTATTGGTCTTGCAGCAGGAAATAACATTCAGCTTTTAACTGAACAGATAAAAGAATTTCAGCCAAGATTTATTTCAGTGAAAGATGCATTTCTGGCTCAGGAATTAAAAGCCCTTTTAAAAAATCCATCAGTAGAAATATTCTGGAATGATATCGGGCTGGAGTTTATTTCATCATGTTCATGTGACATTGTTGTAAACGGGCTTGTGGGATCAGTAGGTTTAAAACCTACTATATCTGCTCTTTCTCACGGGAAAAGAGTTGCATTTGCAAATAAAGAAACACTTGTAATAGCCGGTGGATTAATTCAGGATCTTATTAAAAAACATAAAGGGGAAATTATACCTCTTGATAGTGAGCATGCAGCTATACACCAGTGCATAAATGGAATATCAAAAGATAAGGTAAGAAAAGTAATTCTTACAGCATCTGGCGGTCCTTTCAGAACATGGACGGCAGATGAAATAAAAAATGCTACTAAAGAACAAGCTTTAAAGCACCCTACATGGGTAATGGGACCAAAAATTACAATTGATTCAGCTACACTAATGAATAAAGGACTTGAAATTATAGAAGCAATGCATTTGTTTGATTTTTCCTGTAATTTAATTAATGTTTTTATTCATCCACAGAGCATTATGCACAGTGCTGTTGAGTTTATAGATGGAAATATTATTGCCCAGCTTGGCGCTACTGATATGAAGCTGCCAATTCAATATTCTTTGTTTTATCCTGAGAAAAGACAGTTGCCATTTAATTTATTTTGTGATTTATTAAGTGTACAGAAACTTGAGTTTGAAAAACCTGATTATAAAAAATTTCCCTGTTTGAAACTTGCTTATGAAGTAGCAGAAAAAGGGGAAAGTTATCCTGTTGTTTTAAATGCAAGCAATGAAATAGCAGTTGATTTATTTCTTAAGGGAAAAATTTCCTTTGGTGATATTGAGAAAATAATCTCAAAATCTCTCGATGCGCATAGCCCTACAGAACCAAAATCTCTGGAAGAGATTCTTAGTATTGATTCTGAAGTAAGAAAAAAGACAATAGAAGTATTTGATACAAGTGCAATCTAATCTAATCGTTGGTTTAGGAAATCCAGGGGTTGAGTATGAAAATACCCGACACAATATAGGCTTTGCTGTACTTGATGCTTTTGGAGAGAAATATAAAATAGTAGGCAAACAAAAAGACAGTTTGTCATGCTGGTATGGCAGAGAGAAAACAAAGATAAAAGATGAAGAACATGATCTGGTTTTATGCTGGCCTACAACCTTTATGAATACTTCTGGTAGTGCAGTTCAGAAAATGCTTAGCTGGTTTAAGCTTGAACCAAAAAATCTGATAGTAGTGCATGATGAAGTTGCGCTGGATCTTGGAAAGGTGAGAGTTTCTTTTAACTGTAGTTCAGCAGGGCATCATGGAATTGAATCGATAATACAACAGCTTGGAGGCAATGAAGAATTTACAAGATTAAGAGTAGGAATTGGTCCTGATCCTGGAGGAGATAAAAGAGCAGATTATGTTTTAAATAAATTCTCACCAGCTGAAAAAGAATTACTGCAGTCAGTAGTTGAATGTTCAATTAATGCACTTGAAACAATTATTTTAAAGGGTGCTGGTGAAGCAATGAATAAGTATAATGGATTAGATCTGGCAAAAAAATAGTTAAATATTGTCAAAATCCTTCTTCTCTTAATTTTTTTGCAATTTTCTTATTTTCGGTAGGCATTGCTTCATTAAGAAATTGATTCATCTCGTCAAGGTATTCTAATTTTTTTTCTGGTGACAAATTAATGTATCTTTTTAGATCTTCATCGTTAATATACTCATTCTTGATTTTATTCTTGTCTTTCATTTTTAAGCTCCATTATTCTGGTTAAAACATTTATATCTAATGTATCGTATAACATATCGTACAACCTGGTACTATTCTAACTAATCTTAAAATAAAGCTACTTTTCTAAAAACATAAGGTTTGCCTTCAATATAAAAGTTTGAACACTATATAATTAACCAATATGCAACAATACCAGCCTTTATATCTCAAATATCGTCCTCAAAAGCTTTCTGAGCTTGTTGGCCAGGAAGTAGTAAAAAGAACACTTTTAAATGCAATCACCCACAATAAAATTGTTCATGCTTATTTATTTTGTGGTCCAAAAGGAACAGGGAAAACATCTACAGCAAGAATACTTGCAAAATCATTAAACTGTGAAAAAGGAATTACAGCTGATCCATGCGGTAAATGTGTTAGCTGTACATCAGTTACGAATGGAAATTCCCTTGATGTAATTGAAATTGATGCTGCAAGCAGAAGAAAAGTTGAAGATGTAGAAGATTTAATAAACAGGGTGAATCTTGGCACATTTGGGTCTAGGTACAAAATCTATATCATAGATGAAGTTCATATGCTTACTGATCATGCATTTAATGCTCTTTTAAAGACACTTGAAGAGCCTCCTAATAATGTAATTTTTATCCTTGCAACGACAGAAGAATATAAAGTAATTCCTACTGTAATCAGCAGGTGTCAGAAACTTGATTTTAAGCCGGTTTCCAATTCTGAGCTTATAGAAAGGGTAAAAAACATTTCAAAGAGTGAAAAGATTAGCATTGAAGAAAGTGTAATTGATTTTATTTCAAAAAGAGCAAACGGTTGTTTAAGAGATGCAATATCCTTTCTTGATCAAATCAGTGTTTTGCAACAGGAAAATAAACCAATTGATTCAAAAGAAGTATTTGAATTGTTTGGTACTGTGGATAGAACATCTTTATTCTCTTTAGCAGAAGCAGTTTTAAATTATGACAGAAAAAAAGCTATTGATTTAGCTGAAAATTTTATAAAAAGTGGAAAAGATATAAGCGAACTTTTTAAATGTCTGGGAGAGCTTTTTTTAGATCTTACAAAAGCAAAACTTGATCCGGTCTTTAAAAAATCTTTATCTCAGGAAATAGGATGTGATTTAAATATTCTAAATAAAGTCAACCATGGGCATTTAATTAAAATTATTGACAGGCTTAATGAATCCCAGTCTAAACTTCGTTTTGCATTGAGTCAGGAACTACAGTTTTTAGTTGAAATTATAACTATTATGGATGAAGATTTTCTTGTCTCTCTTTCAGAGCTTAAAGAAAGAATTGAAAAACTTGAAAAGAAGTCAGGAAATGAGCAAACAGTTCAACCGGTTATTTCCATAAAAGAAAAAGAATCTCCAAAAACCGATTCTTATTCTGAAGATGTGGATAAGGAACCTCTCGCTAAGAAGGAGCCGGAAATAGGACTTGATTCACTGTGGAATAAAATTGTAAATCTTGTTGAAAGTAATCCAACAAAAACACTTCTTACACAATCAGAAAGTCATTTAATTTCAGTTGACAATGATTTTCTTGAAATAGGGATCTCAAAAAATATGTTTTTACCCAGACTGAAAGATGATACTAAAAGAAAAGAAATCATTCTTAAAGCTGCAAAATCAGCAACTGGCAGGGATTTTAAACTCATAAAATTTGCTGTTGTGCCGGGAAAAAAATCTGTAATTCCGCCCGCTTCAAATAGTGATGAATCTGTTATTCCAGCCTCAAAAATATTAAACAATACTCCAGAAAGTACAGATGAACTTTCAAAAACACTGACAGATTTACTTGGTGCTAAGGAAATTAAACTAGCTGACTAATACAACTGCCCAGGCTGCAATTGCATTCTTTTGTCCTGTTGAATCCATTCCTTCATTTGTTTTTGATTTAATATTAATTTGTGATATATCAGTAAATTCCAGAATGTGTGAAATCTTTTTTTTCATGTCTGATACATAAGGTTTTAATTTTGGTTCTTCAGCAATTATTGTTGAATCAATATTTGTAATTTTAAATCCTTTTCCTTTTATGTTGTTTTTATAAATGATTTCAAGTAGTTTCATACTGTCAGCATTTTTCCACTTCTGATCATTGTCCGGAAACTGAGTACCTATATCGCCCTGTCCAGTCGCTCCAAGCAAAGCATCTATAACTGCATGTATTAAAACATCTGCATCTGTATGCCCTAGAAGCCCCTTTGTATGAGGGATTTCCACGCCACCAATGATTAATTTTCTGTCTGCTGTCAGCTTGTGAAGATCGTATCCTATACCTATTCGCATGTTAATTTTACTTTCATACCTGCAAAAAGCATCTTGCGCTCCGCATTTTTCCCTTCAACCACTCCGCCCAAGAACTAGCGGGTCCCCGTCGGGCATTCAGGGAATAAATGCTCCGCCGTGCTTTTTGCACATTTAATACACCATAGTGTAGACATTTATTTGTAAACTACTGTTCCATTTTTTAATAGTAGCTTAACTAAATTTGTTGATAATTTAGTATAAAAGGGTAAATATTGAATATGCGTACATCTGGCCACATAGTAGTTTCAGCAGCAATTGGGCTTATTACATATGTTAGCTATGGTGAGATTGGCCCTGCTATAGCTAGTTTTCTTGTAGGTACATTAATAGATCTTGATCATGTAATTGATTACATTTATGCGCATGGAAAAAAATGGGACTGGAAAAAAGTAAATGCTGCGCATCATGAACATATAAGTGGAAAGCTTTATGTACCATTGCATTCTTATGAACTTATACTTATTTATTTTCTGCTCACATTAGATCCTTCACTTACTCCATGGAGAGTTGGCATTACAGTTTCACTACTAGCACACTTTTTATGTGATCAGTTTTTTAACCCAAACAGAAAGTTTTCAACATATTTTCTGATTCACAGAATTATTCACAAATTTGATACCAAGAAGGTTTTAAAGGAAGAACCTAAAGAAGTGCTTAATCCTGTTCCTACTCAGCTGGCTCACTCATAATTTGCCTTGCTAGCTTTGCATAGACTTGTAGTAAGCCTACCTCACAGATAACCACCTCTTAAGAAGGGGGTTCCAAGTAAAAGTGAAATTGGTTACCTCTGTGCCGCTAATAATCTCCCCATTGAAATTTTTCTTTAAGGTTTCATCATCTTTAACGACGACGACTATGTCCTTGTCAGGGCGTGACCAAAGCCTATAAGGAACATTTGGCACCGTCCTTTCCACTTTGTCTTTATTTCCTGCTACTCCTGCCTCAAGATATATAATTTTCTTGTCACCTTCTATCCGAACCTTAAACCAGTCTAGAGGGATGTGAGGTTTTTCATCTGCAAAAAAGACAAAGCTTGAGTCTTCTGGAGGCTCTGACAATACAGGCAGGCCCGTAGTGGGATCAGCTGTTTCTAGGTCTTGAGCAAAAGTATTTGAACTAAATAATACAAACATACAAACTAATAAAAACAAATTTTTCATAATTTCTCCCTAAGGTAAGAATTGGACTTAATAAATTATTACCCTCTCTCCGAATACTTTTAACCTAGGGTAACCCTCATTTCAAGTTTTGTGTAAATGGCTTTGTAGCATCTGACATAACGATTAGCCATCATCATTAAATCTTGAATAATTTACGTAAGTCCTGATCCTATTTAATTAAAAATATTTAATCAAAGATTTTATTTTTTCTTAATGTTACTGCTTCAAAAGCTCTTTGTGAGCAGGTTACTATAGAAGCGACTTGTAAACGATATGAAATTTTCAGGAGATTAGGTAGTGTTAAAAATAGTAGTTAGTTCAGATTTACATTTGAGGAGTTCATACCCAAAGCCAGAGGCTGACAGATCAACTTTTAGCTTTAAACAAAAAATTACCAGAAGTGGTCCTTTCCAGTTTGCTGCACATAAATTGCTTGTGCCAGCCTATGAAAAGATAACCAGTAGGGAAGCTAATCTAAAACCTCACGTTGGAGTTGAAGAGTTTTCAGCTTCAAAATTGAGAATTGCGGATTCATTTAGTCGAACAGGTGCAGATTTTGCTGTATTTAATGGTGATTTCTTTGATCTTTCAAGAACCACACCAGGAAGAGACAGGGTTAGGCAAGAAGATGTTCTTCATGCCGGCAGAGATTTGATTGATAATGTTGGGCTCCCTGTTCTTTTTCTTCCAGGGAATTCTGATGGGTTACATAAAGATGATATCTATGAAACATTGGATGATCTCTCATTTGTAAATAATAATGCCTGGGATAGAGTTAAAGAGGTTGCAGATACTGACTATGAACCATCCAGGGATGATTACGGAAATTTTAGTTTTAAGATTCAGAATTGTTTAGTAATTGGTTTAAACTCTGTTCCTCCCGGAGAGTTTAAATTCCCTGATGATTTTAACTACACATTTATGGAGCAGGCGCTTTCATCCTGTAAAAAAAATGTTCCTGTTCTTGTTTTTACTCACCATGCTCCTTTTCGGGTTCTCCCCTGGTATTTTCAGGCAATAGGAGAAGGAATACCTGCACAAACGTGGCTTTTAGAAGAAGGCGGGATTTTAAATCATCATGTACAGAAAACAGGTAAACCAGTGCTTGTTACATCAGGTCATTGTCATCAGTGGCTTTATGAAAAAGGTACTGACGGCATAAGCAGATTATGTAATCTGCCCTTATCAGTAAGCAGAGGAAATATTGGAGTTTTGGTAAAAGCAGATGATGAAGTAATAAAAATAGAGAAGGTAAGGATTAATCAGTAGTATTTTTAATTATTATTTGTGTCTTATGCCTGTAGCTGCATAATTTACAAGCTGTGCAATTTTTGCAGCGTGATCCGCAGCTCTTTCAAAACTCTGGGCAATAAAAAACAGTTTTGAAATACTGTCAATTTTTTCTTCCGGGGCATGTTTAATTAGGTTTGTTATTTTGGCAATTGTTTGTTTGTAGAGGATATCAACTTGATCATCCAGTTCTGCTATTTCATTTGTTTCTCCTTTGACTATCTGGCTGTAGGCATTTGTTGATTCTGTAAGCATTTTTATACCGAGCTTTGCCATGTTTAGTATTTCCTGAGGTACTTCAATATCTGAAAGGCTTATTTTCTCGAGAAGCCTCGCTGTTTTTTTAAAGTGGTCGCCAATTCTTTCAAGATTATCTGTGACCTGAATAGAAGTAATTATCTGTCTGAAATCCTTTGCTACAGGTTGTTGTAAAACAATTAATTGATCCCCAAAGTCATGTACTTCCCATCTGGCTTTATCAATTTCTCTGTCTTTTGTTTTTATTTTTAAAAATAATTCATTGACATTATCTTTATTTGTTAGAAACTCGAGTAATAGCTCACCATTAATTTTTACTTTTTCAGCAAGTTCAACAACGAGTGAATGTAATTTCACCAATTCTTCCTGAAAAGTAAGTCTTGCAGTTTGTGTCATGGTTATTATATATATCTTACAACAACCTGCTGCTTTTAACTATTTACTTTTGCCTTTGCTTTTATTGTAGTAATTCCTACCCCTACATGGGCTAAACCATATAATTTCAGCTTTTCCGGATCATATAGATTTCTTCCGTCAAAAATGATTTTATCTTTCAGTTCAGAGCCTAATTTCTCAAAATCAGGGCTCCTGAACTGTAACCATTCAGTACAAACTATAAGTGCATCTGATCCCTTAACAGATTCCATTTCGCTTGAGGTATAGGTTATTTTGTCTTTGTAAGGAGTCTCATAAAAATATTTTCTGGCATTTTTTAATGCAATTGGATCATAAAGCCTTAACTTTGCACCCTGCTTTGCCAGTTCCTCAACAACTTTTATTCCCGGGGATTCTCTTATGTCATCTGTTCCTGCCTTGAAACTAACTCCCCACACAGCAAATGTTTTGTCTTTAAGTGAATTATAATGAGTTTTAATTTTATCTGTAAACCATTTAAATTGTCTTTCATTTACATTCAGGATGGTTTCAGGGATTAGTAAACCTGCAGATGTTTCTTTTGAGCAGTATTCAAGTGCTTTTACATCCTTTGGAAGACATGAACCACCAAAACCAATTGAAGGGTATAAAAACTGTGAGCCAATCCTTGGATCATGAGTAATTCCTTCTCTTACCCTTCGTATATCAGCTCCGATCACATCACATAAAATTGCAAGTTCATTAATAAATGAAACCTTCAAAGCAAGCATTAAATTGCTGGCATATTTTACAAGTTCGGCTGATACAGGGTCCATAATCAGAATAGGGTGATTATTCCTCATAAAGTGAGAGTATAAATCTTTCATTATTTCTGCAACCTTTACACTTTCAGTCCCGATTACAATTCTGTCTGGTTTCATGAAATCCTGAACTGCAGTCCCTTCCTTTAGGAATTCAGGATTTGATGCAACATCAAAATCTGTTTTTAATTTTTTACTCAAATATTTTTTTATTTCATTATTTGTTCCAACAGGTACAGTTGATTTAAGTATGAATACCTTATAACTCTTTACAAACGGAATTATGGAGTCCAGTGATTTATAAACTGCGCTGATATCCGGTGCTCCATCATCTCCTGTAGGAGTACCAACTGCAAGAAAAACAAGCAATGAATGTTCAACATCCTCATTATATTTATCAGTAAATGTAAGCCTTCCTTCCATATTGTTTTTGGTTACCAGTTCACGAAGTCCGGGTTCATAAATTGGCATCTGGCCTTCTCTTAGCATTTCAACTCTTTTAGGATCAGTATCAATTCCCTGAACTGTGTGACCAAGCTCTGCAAGACATGCGGCAGTTACCAATCCTACATAGCCCAAACCAACAACTGTAATATTCATAATGGTCTCCTGAACGTTTTAAGAAAATTATAATATAACATGATTTACTCAAGTTTTTTATAAACTATTTCAGTTTCAGTTTCAAATACCGGTGTAAAACGATATTTCACTCCGTCTATAGCAATTCCATCTGTAAGAAGATGTTTCCAATGGGCTTTTGCTTCAGGTCTTGCCGGGTGATTTGTAGGGAAATACCAGTCATATTTAGATGGTAGTTTATAGTCTGAAAATTCCTTTAATATACCGGTATTTTTTTCGTAGATTATGTATTCAGTATCAGGATACTTTTTGAAGAAGTCGGGAGAAAAATCATAAAGGGCATAATGTGTTTCTAAATCTTTATATACTATAAGATGACTTAATCCTTTTTTCCCCAGGCTAAGTCTGTCGCCTATAAGAACCGCTTCAGTGGAGACAATAACCTTTCCGGGTTCAACATTTGAGAAAAAGCTTTCAAGCAGTTTTGTGCTCTCTTTTTTCTTTTTAATTGTTTTTATTTGTATTAATTTGTGATTATAGATTTGAGCTATTTTAGGTATATTTGATATTGAGAGCAGTGTTGAAAATATAAGAATAAGAGCAGTATTCACATTCTGGTTTTTGAAACTTATCAAAAATGGTGTGATTAAAATTACTAAGAATGCAGGAAACATATACCAGGTATGAAGGAAATAGCATCTTGTCCCAATTCCAAACACAAATGTAAAAAAAACAGATAGCAATATAAAAATAGCTGTCAATCGATTCTTTTGTCTTATGTTTGTAATTATTGCTATTAGGATGTATACAGTGAATATTGTTTCCCCAAATCTTCTTCCTAAGCCCTCATGTATTCCTAAAAGAGGAATATCATCCCACGTAAATGAATCTATGTAATACCACTGTGCGAGCTTGAACATCGAAGTATTAAAGTCAAGAGGTCTTGGTATTAATTCAGTCAGGATTTTTCTGGCACTATCAGAAAAGATGATTGCAAAATTTGAAAAAAGAAATCCGATAATAATGCAAATAGTCATTGTAGCTAGAATTAGCAGCATGTTTTTAATATTTCTTTGCCTGTATGAAATTAAATATATTGGAAGTGATACCAGGCAAAACACAGCGTTTAGCTTAAGTCCAATTGCAATTCCAAGAATAAAGACTGCAAAATAAAACCGCTTTTTAAACAATCCTTTATCGCTAAGCAGATAATAAAGAAAGCACATTATGGATGAACATGATAAATACTCAACACTGAAGATTTTTCCAAAAAAAGCAAAAGGAGGAAGCAGCAGGACTGAGAATGCTCCTAACAATGCAAGCTCTTTCCTTTGATATAAGGAAATTATTTTATAGACAAAGAATAATGTGATTGAAAAAAATATAAGACAGATAAGTCTCCCCACAAATATCTGTGCAGAAAATCCTATAAACTTCAGAGGTCCAACTATAACTGCACATATAAGCCAGAAAATATAACCATAGCCGAATGCCAGACCAAAATCTAAAATACTTTTTTGATCTTTAGACATAATGCGTGTGAAAAGATCGTTAGCTGCAATAATAAAATGCTCTTCGTCAGGGGCTGTGATTCTTACCTCTTCTTCGCCAAGTATTGAAAAAGCGAGAAATCCATGTGCAATAAAAACAATTGCTGTAAAAAATAAAATAGCTTTTTTGTTGTTTAATAATTTTATTTTTATGTATTTAAAGACTGGATAAATTTTGGTCCAGAAGTAATCTTTGTATTTAATACATATAAAAATCAGGAGTGTTGTAAGAATCATTAAAAGAAGAGTCATATGTTATAGGACTATAAATCCGAGTTAAAGTTTAAAACCAGCTTTATGAGCATCCTGATAAAACATTTTTACTGTATCAAGTGATAATTCACCGAGATCCTTATTTATACTTCCAAGTTTTTTAATAATATCCGGGGTTACGGTTATAATCTGGCAATTTGATGCTTCTGCCTGAAAAATGTTCAGGAGTTCCCTAGAACTTGCCCAGAGAAGTTCTGCATTTGGAAGTAAGGGCTTTAAAATTCTTGAAGCTTCAATCATATAAGGAACTGGGTCTCTGCCAGTATCTGCAATTCTTCCAGCAAATACAGAAACTATACTGTAGACGTTTGGATTCAGAACTTCTTTTACTGCCCGGACCTGATCAAGTGTAAGAATTGCAGTGATATTTAATGAAAGCCCGTCTCCTGAAAGTTTTTTAATTAATGGTATTGAAGATTCACCTTTTGTATTAGTTATCGGGATTTTTACATTAATATTTTTCCCCCATGAAGAGATTTTCTTCGCCTGTCTTTCCATATCACTAAATTCGTCTGAGAACACTTCAAATGAAATTGGTTTGTCAGGTATATTTTTAAGAACTTCTTTTGCAAATGCCTCATATTCAGCTATTCCGTTTTTCTGCATTAGCGTGGGATTTGTAGTGAATCCTTGTATGGTTCCGCTTTTATATTGCTCAACCATTGTTTTTATATCAGCACCATCTGCAAATATTTTTATTTTTAAGTCCTTAAGATGTGACATTTTTTCCCCTGTTATTAAGTGTACTCTTTATAATTTCAACTGCGTCTTTAAGGCTATTGGCACTGAATTCCGGATTACTTTGGCCTGTTTTTCCATCAGAGTAAGGTTGTTTTATAAGTATGGTTTTTACTCCAGCAGACTGTCCACAGTTTATGTCAGCGTCCCTGTCACCTACCATCCACGAATTTGACATATTTAAACCATATTTTGATTCTGCTTGTTTTAAAAATAAGTTTCCAGGTTTCCTGCACTGGCATTTGAATGAATATTCAGTGATTATTCCCTGTGGGTGATGATAACAATAATAATATTCTGTAAAGGAAATGTTATTTTTTTCAAAAAGTTCCTTTAATCTCTTATGAACCTCGTAAAGATTTTCCATAGATGTTTTGCCTTTTGCATAATCAGGCTGATTTGATACAAGGAAAAGCCTGTAACTCATTTCAAGAAGGCTTTTCAATGCTTCTATTACTTCCGGAAAAAGTTTAAGATCTTCTTTTTTATGAGGTGCTTCGTATTCATTTGTTCTGGAATTAAAAACCGGGTAATTTATTACACCATCCCTGTCCAAAAATACTGCTTTGTTTATTTTATTTTTATTTGCGCCAGAATAGTTTTTCATATTTAAGCATGGCTTTTTACTGTTTTTACTTCGCTTTCCCACTTCATTTCATTCATCTGAAGATCAGGGTGTGAAACAAGTAAATGCCATACTATTGCCTGAAATTCTTCTGCATGTGGGGTTACTGTTTCAGGGCTTAAGACAGGGATTAAAATACAGCAATCAGAAATATTTTTTGTATATCCACCATCTCTGCTTACAATGCCTATGATTTTTGCCCCGATTTCTTTTGCATATTGTTCTGCCGTTACAAGATTTACACTTATATTTTTTTCAAGACTCCCACCACCTACAGAAAAAACGAGCAGAACATCGTTCGAATTCAGATTGCTTACTCTGAGCCAGTTTTTAAAAACCGAGTTCCACCCATCATCGTTTATCCTGGCAGTTAATTCTGAGACATTATCGGTAGGTGCATATGCTTCTATTCCTGCAATTTTTCTGAAATCATTTACAGCATGTGATGCATTTCCGGCGCTTCCTCCTACGCCAAGCACAAAGAGGCGGCCTTTGTTATCGCGAACGTCTTTTAGAATTTTTACTGCTTTGGCTATTGCATTTTGATCGAGCATCGATGCAATTTTTGATGTTTGTTCAAGATATTTTTTTATATATTCCATGATTCTTCCCTACTTTTAAATTGATTTTTCTTTTTGATTTATGTTCCTGTTATTTAAGAGTCATATACCCAAATCAGCTCTATTTTCTAAAGTGATATTAATAATTGTAATACTGTTTCAAATAACCCTATGGATAGATTAAATCTAATATCAGGAGTATGTGTTTGCCGTATAGATATTACACTATTTATTAACTATTTCCAGAAGACTTGCTCCATATTCATTGTTTGGGAGATAAGGATTTCTTATTCTCAATATATATTTAAAAGCTTTATCTAAATTTGAATAATTAAAAGGTTCCTGAACTGCAATTAGATCACCAGCATTAATATCTGCAAAACCTCTTCTATTATAATCGTAAGTATTTGTAAGTATCCCTGTACCAAAAAATATATCTTTTGGTGTAACTCTATCTAGGTTGTAGAAAGGGATTGTAAGCAGGGAAGCATTTACGAAAAGTTTCTTTTCAGGATTTTTTAAGATTATATCAACTGCTTTTCTCGATATAGACTGCATACCCTGATCATTTACCCATGAATTACCAAGTCTTTTTGGATACATAGTGTGAAAATCAACATAGAAATAGTATGTGTTAATTAGAATAGCGATAAGATAAACAGCAAATAGAGATTTATTTTTTTTAAAAATCACTATTAGCCCAAGCATGCATGTAATTGCTATTGGAGGGAGAATACAGGCAGCTCGTATAGCATGTGTTGGAAGCTTTGTGAGTATATTTAATGAACCCTCCTCGCATATTCCAGCAGGTATTATTGATATTAGAAGATAAATCAAAAGCAATTTAAATTTAAAATCTTTTAGCCCATGTTCAATCAGATAAAAAAGCCCAAGGTAAAAAGCAATAAAGAGAGTAATATGCAACTGTCCGCCAAAGCCAGAATTATGCCTGAGGTTACTGTCGCCCGTCATAAATAAAAACTGTGGAAGAAGAAAGCTTAAATAGTTAGCAGTGTAAAGATTGGCTTTTTTAATAAAAGTATTTGCAAGCTCATTAAAATTAAAACTCTGGATTCCTTTGATCCCCTGTGCATGCTCTGCTCTACTGATATTCCATTTAAATCCCTCTTCATTATGAAAATTATCAAATAAAAGCCCAAGAACTAACAGTCCTGAAATAAAAAGTGCTATACCAAGTTTTTTATGTTCTTTATTCCTTGCAATTATAAATGGAATTATTGTTGTACACAGTCCTGCGAGAAGCAGACCAGCTGCATAGCAAAAAAATGTAACTGATAAAGAAGTCAAATAAAGTAAAAAACCAACAAGATTTTTATATTTAATCATGTACAAGAAGCTTAAAATCAGGCATGAAGCAATGAAACAATAACAGGAGTAATCAGATGAAACCTTGGTAAGCATTATTGACCAGGGAAGTAAATTAAAGAGTGCCCCACAAAAAAAAGAAGCAGTAATTTCTTCAGTTAAAAGATAAAAAATATAAACAATTACAAGGGATGCAAAGAAAATTAATAATGTAGTTTCAAGTCTTAATGAGAAATATCCAGGTGGAGCAATAAGCTGGGTAAAAACCTGCAGATAAAGAGGTGTAGCTCTCATCCCTTCTGAATAAACCACTTCCCCATGATATTTAAGCTGGAACTGAGGCCAATATGGAAGTATTTTCCCAAGAGAATCATATCCAAGTTTTTTAATCGTGAATGCTCCGATAACAGCTTTTGTATCGTCTTCATGTCCACTTGGAGGCATTTCTACCATTTTATAAAAAAGAGGGAATGCACTAAGAATATAAACAATAACAGCTATAAAAATAATTTTTAATTTTTTTTGCTTCTCTTCATTTGCCAGATTTTTCAATTGGTTAATCTGGGTTTTATAAATTTCTTTGCTTAGTCTAAAAATAATTGTTACGAGCAAAATAAAATGTACAATCAGTAAAAAAGGTGCTGACAAAGGTCTTTTTAATGTTTCAATCAGAAAAAAACTGCTCAATTTTCTTTAACCGCCTTCCTCGCTCATTCTTCGCTTGTCAGGCTTTGCAAAGTGCATACGAATGGCTTCTTGTCACGTTATTCAGATTTTACCGAATGAATCGGATAAAATCTTACCCTATAGATAATTTGCGGAGAAATGTTACATCAGGTAGGCAGTAACTATTTTTCTTTATTTATCAGAACAATATATAATAGCTTTGTGTCCTTAGCATATATAGTGACGAAAAAATGAAAGTATTAGTTACAGGTGGTGCAGGATTTATTGGTTCACATACGGTGGATTTATTGCTTTCTAAGGGTTATGGAGTAAAGGTTCTTGATATATTACAGCCAAGGGTTCATCCATATGGCAAACCAGAGTATTTAAGTCCTGAGGTTGAATTTATCCAAGGAGACGTTTCAGATAAATCAATACTTGAAAAAGCAATGTCCGACGTTAATGGTATATTTCATCTTGCTGCATATCAGGACTACATGACTGATTTCAGTAATTTTATTAAAACGAATTCATATAGTACAGCACTAATATTTGAGATCATTGTTGAAAAGAAATTAGATATAAAAAAGATAGTTCTTGCTTCTTCCCAGTCAGTTTATGGTGAAGGTAAGTACCAGTGTAAAGTTCATGGCATGCAATATCCTGAGCCAAGAAGCAGGGAACAGTTAGATAAATCTGACTGGGAAATGCATTGCGCTTTTAAAGGTTGCACTAACTATCTTGAACCAGTGCTTATTGATGAAGCTGTAATAAATCCTTTTACTGCATATGGAATATCAAAAGAGTGTCTTGAAAGATTGGCTGGTAAGCTTGGCAGAAGATATTCAATACCTACAGTTTCAATGAGATATTCAATAGTGCAGGGACCAAGGAATTCTTTCTTTAATGCATATTCAGGGGTCTGCAGGATATTTACACTGAGACTTATAAATGACAAACCACCTGTAATTTATGAAGATGGTAATCAGCTAAGAGACTATTTGCATGTTCTTGATGTAGCAGAAGCAAACGTGACTGCATTTGAAAACAGTGGTGCTGATTATGGTGCTTTAAATGTTGGCGGAATAGAGGGGATAAAATTAATTGACTATACAAATATCCTAATCAAAGTTCTGAACAAAAAAGTTGAACCACTGATTCTAGGATACTACAGATTTGGTGATACAAGGCACACTGTTTCAACTAGTGAAAAATTAAAAAAACTTGGATGGAAAAACAAACGTACACTTGAAGATATTTTCAGGGACTATGTAGAGTGGGTACATAAACAACCAGATGTAAAAGACAGATATGAAGAGGTTGAAAGAATAATGAAAGAACAAAATGTTCTTAAAAAAGCTGGTTGTTTATGAAGGCAATTGTTCTTGCAGCAGGCATTGGTCAAAGACTGGGTTCTAAAGAGATTCCAAAACCAATGTTTGAAATTAACGGGAAACCTATCCTTGAGCATAATATTCTGCTTCTGAAAAAATATGGGGTCACTGACATTTATATAAATCTCCATTACCTTCCTGATGTAATAAAAAACTATTTTCAAAATGGCAGCAAATGGGGAGTAAATATTTCTTATTCTCTTGAAAGTAAATTACTTGGTACAAGCGGTGCTGTTAAAAACATTGAAAAATTCTGGAACAACAAACCTTTTTTTGTAATTTATGGTGATAATTTTACTGATATAAACCTTACTGACATGTATAATTTTCATACCTCTGGGAATTCTTTTGCAACAATTGCACTTTTTGACCCTAAAATTTCATTAAATTCAGGAATTGCAGGCGGTGTTGTAACAATGGATCAACATAATAAGATAAATTCCTTCATAGAAGGTCAAAAAAATGATACTAGTGGGTATGTAAATGCTGGAGTTTATGTCTTAGAACCTGGAATTCTTGACATGATTCCAGAAGGGCAGTTTTCAGATTTTGGGAAAGATATTTTTCCAAGTCTGATTAAAACAGGACATGTTCTGAAGGGTTATGTTACAAAAAGTTTTGTAATTGCAATTGATGACATAGATGCGTTAAAGCAGGCAGAGCTTGTAACAAAAAAATTGCAAAATTGATTATTTCTGGAAGGCAGAAAAAATGATTATAACTAGAACACCATTCAGAATTACCTTAGGTGGAGGTGGAACTGATTTACCCTCGTATTACAGTCAGTATGGTGGTTTTGTTTTTTCAGTAACGATAGATAAGTACATGTATATAAATCTCAATACACCTATAGTAGATGATTTAATAAGAATAAAATATTCAAAATATGAAGAAGTAACTAATGTAGATGATGTTCAGCATGATCTGGCAAGAGAAGCGCTTAAGCTTATGGGTATAAAAGATTCTGTTGAAATCCAATCAATGGCTGATATTCCTGCTGGTACAGGGCTTGGATCATCAGGATGTTATCTGGTAGGGCTTTTAAATGCATTGCATTCATATAAATGTGCACCAGTTGGAAGACAAGAACTTGCTGAGGAAGCATGCTTTATAGAAATAAATGTTTTAAAACATCCTGTCGGGAAGCAGGATCAATACACAGCAACTTTCGGTGGCTTTACTGCTTTAAATATAGAAAATAATGGTGTTGTGAAGGTTGAAAGACCATCTATATCTGAAGATATTATCGATGAGCTTGAAAGTTCACTAATGATTTACTATACTCACACAAGCAGATCAACGTCAGAAATATTGAAAGAACAGAGCAAGGCAGCACAGGACAAAAGCTCAAATACTCACAGAGAAGTGCTTGATAGTCTTCATTTTATAAAAGAGCTAGGATATAAAACAGTACAAGCAATAACATCAGGTAATCTTGAAGAGTTTGGAAAGCTCATGGATTTACACTGGAAGACAAAGAAAAAATTGTCGAATAAAATCTCAAATAGTTTTATTGATGAAGTGTACGAGGTAGGAATAAAAAATGGTGCTATTGGAGGGAAGATCCTTGGTGCAGGCGGTGGTGGATTCATGTTCTTTTACTGTCCAAAAGAAAAACAAGCAAAGCTTACAAAAGCTATGTTAGGTTGTGGTTTAAGAAGAATGCGGTTTCGTTTTGACTTCGATGGCTCAAAAGTAATGGTGAATGTATTTAACAGAAGGCAATCCCTCCAGCGCGAAATGAAAATGGCGGCAGGACTTGAGAAGGCAGTAACTGAAAAATAACCACATAGATATGTTTATTCTCATAAAAAGCACCTCTAATCAATTTCTTGCAATTGTAAAACTTGTAAGACCACGTCAATGGATAAAAAATGGCTTTGTATTTATTCCTTTTCTTTTTGGAGATAAGTTAACAGATTTTAAATTACTTATTGCAGGAATAATAGTTTTTATAGCTTTTTGTTTTGCATCGGGAAGTATTTATATCCTGAATGATTTGTCAGATATTGAGTTTGATCGCAGACATCCTGAAAAAAAAGACAGGCCGCTTGCTGCAAAAAAAATAAGTACAAATACAGCAGGATTGATCATGATTTTATTTGCATCTGTAGCTGTAATAATGGGATTCTGGCATTCAAATCAGGTGGGCATAGTGATTGTTTCATTTATCGTGCTGAACATTTTTTACTCAATGTATTTTAAAAACATTGTTCTTCTTGACATTTTTTGTATTGCTATAGGCTTTTTGCTTAGAATAATAGCCGGTATTTATGCATGTACTGTACCACCATCAAAATGGATAATTATCATGACTTTGGCTATTGCGCTGTTTCTTGCTGTCGGTAAAAGAAGAGCTGATTTACTAACTGCAGATGAGAGTATAAAAAACCACAGGATTGTGCTGAAATCATACTGCATGAGAACAATTGATCAAATGATTGTAATTCTTGCTGCAATGATAATTATTACTTATAGCCTTTATGCAACTTCTGATTATGTAACAGGCAGATACGGAACAGACGCAATGATTTATACAATTCCATTTATTATATATGGGCTTTTTAGGTATCTTTATGTGGTAAATGATAAAGGGAGCACAGGAGATCCTACAAAAATACTTTTATCAGATAGACATTTATTTTTATGTGTTTTAGCGTGGCTTGTTTTGTGTGGAACTATTATATATAGTAACTTTAAGCTGATTTTATGGTAATAGTTATTCTGGAATGAAAAATGGTAAAAGCTTCAGTATTATTGTTATCCCGGTTATAGTTGCTTTGATATTTTTCTTTTATGCCTGGATAGCTACTTCCTGTAAGGGATCCTTTAATTTTAATTCTGGTTACAAAGGGTACTATAATTTACTTTCATATTCACTGATTAGAGGACATACCTATCTTCCGATTTATCCTAACCCAGAATTTTTAGCATTAGATGATCCTTATGATCCTGTAGCAAACTTTGATTATAGGATTTATGGAAATATTCATGATCTTTCTTTTTATAATGGAAGATATTACTTATACTTTGGAATAACACCAGCACTGACCCTTTATATTCCTTATATGCTCTTAGCAGGGAAGGGATTGCCGGATAATTTTGCTGTTTTTCTTTTTTCTTTTCTTGGTTTTGTTTTCTCACTGTTATTATTGATTCATATAAGGAATAAATACTTCAATAACTTTCCTTCATTTCTTTTTTATCTTTCTATAATTCTTCTTGCAGTAGGAAATATGACATCCTGGCTTATGGAAAGACCGATGTTTTATGAAGTGGCAATTTCAAGTGGTTTTTGTTTTCTCATGGGCGGGATCTATTTTTTATCTTTATCCTTTTTAAAAAAATCATTTAAATGGATTTTATATTTTTTAAGCAGTTTATTTCTTGGGTTGGCTGTTGGTGCAAGACCTTATTTTATTTTTGCAAGTATGATTTTGATTTTATTTGTAGTAATTAGAACATTTCTTAATTCTGAAATTAACTTGAATAAAAGGATAAGTCAAATAATTTTTTTAGTAGTTCCATTTGTTCTTTGTATTATTGGTCTTGGGTATTATAACTATGTCAGATTTGATACTCCATTTGAATTTGGTACAACTTATCAGCTCTGTGGTCATACGATTCCTAATGAAATGTCAATTGATAACTTACTCCCAAATATTTACCTGTTTTTATTTCATGATTTTGAAATAAGTACTCTTTTCCCTTTTATTTATCCAACAGGGCCTGACTTTCCCGATTTTTTAAATGTGCCTGACTATTACTATGCAGGACATATTGATAAATTAGTAGGAATTATATGGCTTATTCCTTTTCTTACCATGATTTTTCTTTCACCAATTATCTTTCTGATTAATTTAGCTGTCAAATATTTTTCTAATCCAAATAAAAAGTTAGAAATCACGGTTCCTGGTATTGAATTCTGGGTTTTATTTTTTTCTGCAGTTCCTATATTTCTTGTATTGAGCTTGTGGGGAGCAATAATGGTTAGATATATGGCGGATTTTGCTGCTTTGTTTATTCTTCTGTCATTATTTCTATGGTTTTACTGTGATTCCTTATTTCAGAAAACATCAATAGCAAGGCTTTTTCTGACCCAGATAGGAGCAGTACTTATGACTACAAGTATAATTTTTTGTACAGCATTTGCTTTCCAAGGGGAGCATGGAGGGATAAGAACAAGAAACCCAAGACAGTTTATAAAACTGTCAGGAGCTACCAGACCTATATCTTTTATTATTTATAAGTTAATTATGTAAATGTTCCCTGATTAAAACGGATGTTGTAGTATAAAGATGTTTTATTTATTGTGAGGATATACAAGACTTAAATCATGATCCAGTTTTTATTAATTCTTATTTTTGCATTAGTAATTGGAGTTTCAATCCTTTTCTTTTTTAACTCATATCTTCTTTACTCTGCAGAAAAAATTCCTTTATTGCTTGGTTGTACTTTTTTAATTTTTATACTTGTTTATTTTTGGGGACTAATGAGATTTTCAGTGAAAAAAAACAAATTTAACCTTGCATTTCCAATATTTTTAGGAGTACTGGTTCTCGTTGCGATTTTTACATCCCTGAAGTTTGATAATAAAGCATATGATGAAATGCTGGCTGGTTTAAAAGGCACTTCTGATGCAGCCACTATTATTACAAAAGGTGTGTCACCACTTGAAACACTTAGAATTGATAATTCTGATTCACTTCCTTTAAAGCCTCTTACTGGGCAGCTTTGGAGTCCTGATAATGATGAAACAATTTTCTGGTTTGATGGCAAAAACTGGAACCTGGTAAAGGATCAAAACAAAAAATATTCCGGACCTATAACAATGAAAATAAAATTTAATCCTCGTCCGGGTGAATCAGAGCCATTGGTTTGTACAGGTATACCGGGTTTAGGAGATACTGTGTATGTGAAATATTTATCTGCTATGACAGCGCAGATATGCTATGACCATTGGGGTGTGGAAGGTTTCCCCGGGAATCCATTTGAGATAGATCCAGATCGAATATATGTTTTTGAGGTGAGTTTTGGTTCTTTTTATCCTGGTACTGACTTAGGTACTTTAAGTAGAAATGTAATTGTAAAAGCAGATGGAGTGATATTGCTTGATAGATCTACAGGATTTCATCCTACAAAACCTGAGCAAGTCATTTTAGGTAAAAATCAGGTTGATTGTGGTGTGTGCGGTCCGCAATTTAATGGACAGATACTTGAAGCAAGGCGCGTTGGCGTAAGAATATAATTTTTAAAAGTATATAATAATGCCACTTTCAAAAACCTTATCCCAAAAAGACTTTTATAATGACTATGTTAATTCTATCCTGAACAAGCTACCTGTTTTATTAACAGTTTTATTTGTACTTTTATTTTATTTCTGGGTGGCTACAGCAGGAAGCTTCAGGTTTGAACGAGGAAATGAGCCTACAACAAATCAATATGAAATGCTTGCAGATGCTTTTCTTTCAGGACATACTTATCTTCCTCTTTCTCCGCATCCTTCACTTTTAGCACTGTCAAATCCATATGATCCAGCGACTAATGAACCATATAGAGAAAGAGATCTTTCGTTGTATAAAGGCAGATACTACCTATATCATGGGGTAGTACCTGTTTTATTTTTATATGCACCTTACAAGTTTATAACAGGAAGCCACCTCTCAAACTATTTTGCCGGCTGTATTCTTACCTGTGGGATTTTTTTGTGGGCAACCATTATTATTATTTATTTAAAACAAAAACTCTTTCCTGAAGTACCTCAATGGATGGTTATTCTTTCAATGCTGATTGCTGGTTTTGGAAGCTATACAACTTATTTTCTTTTAATGCCATTTCATTATGAGGTTTCAGAGTTAAACGGAGTATTTTTCCTGACAGGAGCATATTATTGGTTTATAAGAGCTTTATCTGAAAATAAACCCCCTGTTTATGTATTTTTGCTTGGAAGTATTTTTTTAGGACTTGCATTTGGTTGCAGGCAGTTTTTAATACTTGTTGCAATTGTTTTACCGATCATCTTATATAAAACTTTTCGAACCAATCTCCAGGATAAAAACTATGTACGAGATATGTCTTTAGCACTTATACTCCCTTTTGGTTTTTTTCTATTTTGCCAGGCAATATATAATTATTTCCGCTTTGATAATCCTTTTGAATTTGGACTTAAATATCAAATGTCACCGTTTGATATGTATCATCACCCTTTATTTGATACACAAATCGTTTTACTTGGACTTTACGCTTACTTTTTTTATATGCCAGTAATTAGTCTAAACTTTCCGTATCTCCGGATGAATGGGACTTGTCCCTCATTTCCTAATTACAAGCAAATGATTAATTATCTTCCCACGGTTGGAGTAATACCAGGGATTCCTTTTATTTTACTAATGCTTTTTTCCCCAATGTTGTACTTTTCAGCAAAATATATCTGTGGAGGAGAAGAGTTTAAAAACAAACCAACATTTCCTTTTTTTCAGTTTATAGTACTTTTTTTATCTGCGTTTTTGCTTTTAGTTTATGTATCAGGATTCCCTTCCCCTGCCCTCAGATATGCCATGCCGGCTGCAACTCCTATGATTCTTGCTTCAATACTTGTATGGTTTTATTTTGATTCAGTTTTTCCTCCACAATTAAATGCAAAACGCATTTTGAGAATGATTGGATTAGCACTTGGCATCTATTGTGTTTTATTTGGTATTGCCCTTGGAATTAATAGCTGGAGTGGGAGAATGAAGTGGGGGAATACAGTAGTTTATAAAAAACTTGAATCGTTTTTTGATACTCCTGTTAAGGGTATTGCATATGGATTTGATCTTATTAAAGTTTATTCAGAGAGAGAGAAGTCTCATTACCAAGCAGGCATAATTGGTTTTACATCAGATAAAGTTCCCTCCTTAAAACCTGTAATAGGTGATCTTTTTAGTCCTGATAGCGGGGAAACAATTTTCTGGTTTAATGGTAAAAATTGGGATCTGATAAGAGATGATAAAAAAATATTTAGCGGACCAGTAACCATGAAAATTAAATTTAAACCTGAAGTTGGTGCAAGAGAACCACTGATTACGACTGGTTCGCCAGGAGCAGGTGATGTTATTTATGTAAAATATTTGTCAGAGGATAAAGCATTATTTGGTATTGATCACATAGGATCGCCGGGTGAGATAAGCGGAGCAGTGAAAATTGACCCTGAACATATTTATGATTTAAGAATATCTATAGGATCGTTTTATTTCCCTGCTGATTTTAATGAATATAAAAATGTTCTGACTGAAAGAACTGGAGACAGAGACAAATCTTATCGTTATCTTGAGTCACTTGATGCATTAAAAAATACTCTTGATATTAGACTTGATGGGAAAGAAGTATTGAATTGTAGAATAGATTTTCACTATACAAAACCTGAGGATATACTTTTTGGTGAGAATAAAATCCTGGGATCTTTTTCTCCTAGTTTTTCAGGTGAAATTCTTGGGGTGAAAAAAGCTGGCTGAAATATAGAACTTTCACTTTTTATGCTCAACCCATACCCGCGCTTCGCTTGGTGGGCTTGGCGCCTCCAACGCTACGCTAAGGGTATGGATTTCGCTTTTGTGAAAGTTCTGTAGATTATTCATAGATGTCCGTTTGTTTTGTAATTTTGTGTCTCCTATACGCAACGATCTAAGTAATTGTACAAGCGAAGTTTTGTCTACCGACAAAACTGAGCGTCGCTTATGACCCGCCATAAAATAGCAACATAATATGCGTTAGCATTTATGTTGCGTTATATATAAACATGCAAGATAATTGCTGATGACTATTTATCCATAAGGGAATAACATATAAGTAGATAAGGTTTTGAGCATTTATGAAAGCAGTGATATTAGCAGGCGGACTGGGGACAAGGTTAAGTGAGGAAACTTACCTTAAGCCTAAACCAATGATTGAAATAGGTCATAAGCCAATCCTCTGGCACATAATGAAAATTTACTCAGCTCATGGAATCAATGATTTTATTATTTGCTGTGGTTATAAGTCTTTTATGATTAAACAATATTTTGCAAACTATTTTATGGTTACTTCAAATGTTACTTTTGATATAAAAAATGGAAATGTAGATGTTCATGAATATAATGCTGAACCCTGGAGGGTTACATTAATTGATACTGGAGAAGATACAGCAACAGGAGGAAGATTAAAAAGAGTAAAGGACTATATTGGGGATGAAACTTTTTGTTTTACTTATGGTGATGGACTAAGTGATATTAATATTTCTACACTGGTCACGTTTCACAAAGAGCAAAAAAGAACTGCAACCATTACTGCAGCACAGCCTCCCGGAAGGTACGGCTATATGAATATTGCAGGTGATAAAGTTACAAAATTTATTGAGAAGCCGCAGGGGGATGGAGGATGGATTAATGGTGGTTTTTTTGTCCTTGAACCAAAAGCCATTGATTATATTTCTAATGACATGACCAGTTGGGAGAGAGACCCTCTTGAAAATCTTGCATCTGATGAACAACTTTCAGCTTATAAACACTATGGTTTTTGGCACCCTATGGATACATTGCGAGATAAAAATATGCTTGAAGAAATGTGGCAGAACGGAAAAGCCCCGTGGAAAGTATGGTAAAAATCAGCTTGAATTTCTGGAAAAAGAAAAAAGTATTAATCACAGGACACACAGGCTTTAAAGGCTCATGGCTTGTTACCTGGCTTAAAAGTCTTGGCGCTGATGTTGTTGGGTATTCACTCCCTCCTCCCACGAAAATTAATCTGTTTGAAATTGCAAATGTAAAAGACAATATTATTTCAATAGAAGGGAATGTTAATGATTTTGATCATTTAAAAAGAACCTTGAAAGAGCACAAGCCTGAAATTGTTTTTCATATGGCAGCTCAGTCGCTTGTTCACAGATCTTATTTAGAGCCGAGAGAAACATTTGAAACAAATGTAATGGGTACTGTAAATTTGCTTGAAGCTATAAGACATCAGGGAGGGATTAAAGTTATTGTAAATGTTACTTCTGACAAATGTTATGAAAATAAAGAAAAGGATACAGGATATAAAGAAGATGAATCTCTCGGTGGACATGATACTTATTCTTCAAGCAAAGCATGTGCAGAGATTGTTACATCTGCATACAGAGCCTCGTTTTTTGGATCACATGCACTTCTGAATAAAAATTTATATCTGGCTTCAGCAAGAGCAGGGAATGTGATTGGAGGAGGAGACTGGTCGTCGGATCGTTTAATCCCTGATATTGTCAGATCGATTTTTGATTCCTCTCCCCTTATTATTCGTAATCCAAATGCAGTGAGACCCTGGCAGCATGTGCTTGAGCCTTTAAGCGGCTATATTCTTTTAGCAGAAAAACTCTGGTCTTCAGGTGATAAATTTTCAGAAGCATGGAATTTTGGACCTGGTAAGGAAGATATAAAATCTGTAATCTGGATTTTTGAAAAATTTTCTGAATTATGGAAAGAAAAAATAAAAATGACAATTAAAGAAAGTAATGAATGGCATGAAACGAAATGTCTCATGCTTGATAGCACAAAAGCAAGAAAAGAACTTGGCTGGGATCCTGTGTGGAATATTGACATAACTATGAACAAAACAGTAGATTGGTACAAAGCCTATAAAGAAGGTAAGAATATGCAGGAAGTCACCATGTCCCAGATAAGAGAGTATGAAAAAGAATTAACACAAAAGTCAGGCAATCTTCTGAATATATGAAATTTACTGAAACAAGTTTAAAAGGCGCGTTTGTAATTGAGCAGGAGCCTAATACAGATGAGAGAGGGTTTTTTGCACGTGTATGGTGCCAGAATGAACTGAAAGCACATGGATTAAATCCAAACCTTGCACAGTCAAGTATTGCTTTAAGTAAGAAAAAATGGACACTTCGTGGAATGCATTATCAGCTTCCCCCACATGAAGAGGCAAAATTAATTTTATGTATAAAAGGTGCAATTTATGATGTAATAGTTGATTTGCGTCCTGGTTCACCAACTTATAAAAAATGGTTTGGTATAGAGATTACAGAAAAAACCCAAAAAATGATTTATATACCTGAAGGCTTTGCTCATGGGTATCAGACACTAGAGGACAATACTGAGATTCTTTATTTCATTTCCCAGTTTTATAACCCAAAAAGCTATACAGGAATAAGATGGAATGATCCTGTTTTTGGTGTGAAATGGCCAAATATGAATGAAAGTGAAATTATTATTTCAGAAAAAGACAAGAATTTCTCTAGTTTTAAGGAATAATCTCTGTCTTTAGTTCTTTTAGAATTTTGTCAGTGTCTGCTTTAAGCCCGTCTTTGTAAAGTTCATATTTTCTGATTCCTTTCTGATTTAGGAAAAAGCAAAAAGTTGTAAGCAGGACACGAAGACCATATTTCCATATATTTACATAGCATTTTTCATCGCCATAATGGGTATCAATTGGTACTTCTCTTATTTTAAATTTATTTTTTATAAATAAAATTATAATTTCAGTATCAAAGTGATAATCATTGTTGCAGAGATGAAATGGAACTTCTTTTAACGCCCTTGTTCTGAATATTCTGTACCCTGAGTGAAATTCACTAATATGGGTTCCAAGAAGCAGGTTCTGAATGAATGTTAGTGCGATATTACCCAGATATCTGTGAAGAGGCATTCCCCCCTTAAGCGGATCCCCTGTCATCCTTGAACCGAACAGTAAATCAATTGATTTGTCTTTTTCCATTGCTTCAATCATTACAGGAAGCTTTTCAGGGGCATATTGTGCATCACCATGAAGCATAACCACCATATCGTATCCTTGTTTAATTGCATAAGAATACGCAAGCTTTTGGCTGCCACCGTAACCAAAATTGCTTAGATTTTTTAGGATCTTTAAATTTTTTATATCTGAATGTTCTCTGTAACCAACTGCAAGCAAATAAGTATAATCAACGCTGTTGTTGTCTACAATAAATATCTCCTGGACTTTGTCCTTAATGCTTGCAGGTATTCTTTCGAGGACTTTTGGCAGGGTAACAGTTGCATTAAAACAGGGAATAAAAATGCAAATTTTTGAATCTGTTCCCTTTTCTCTCTTGAGTGATGTGATTTGTTTTTCTTCTACAGATGGTTTTGGAGGGAACTGACTATTTTTCTCCATAAGATTTTTGGTTTCTTTTAGTGATTGATCTAATGGTGTAAAGGTGAAACCAGTAGTATTTATTGCCTTCTCATTTTTCAGCCCGCCTTTTAGTGGCCTGTCTGCAATAACTTTCATCTCATGGAATTTTGAAGAAACTACAAGATTTTCATTAAATTTAAAAGTATTTGCTATCATTCTGGCAAATTCAAAACGAGGCAGATAGCTGCTTCCAGATATGTTATACGTGCCGTATTTATTTTTTTCTATTATTTTTAAAACAAACTTTGCCAAATCAGGTGCATACGTAGGGGTAATAAACATATCATTTGCTACTTTTGTTTCTTTACCTTCATAAAGTGATCTGGTCAGACTATAGACATAATTTTTTTCCTGTCTTTCAAAACCAAACACATATGAAGTCCTGAAAATGAAATGTTTTTGAGGCATGTATGATTTAAGCATTAATTCAGCAGCAAGTTTTTGCTGTCCGTAAATATTAAGTGGATTTGAAAGATCATTTTCAGAATATGGACCGTTTTTACCATCAAAAATATAGTCTGTGCTGAAAAATGCAACAGGAATTTCGTAAGCAGCAGCAGTTTCAAGCATTGTTCTGATATTTTCAATATTTGTTTTCCAAGCTTTTTGTGGATTTTGTTCTATCCAGTCAACATTTGTTATTCCTGCAGGGCAAATTATGATTTCAGGCTTCTGTTCTTCTATAATTTTTACAACCTCGTTTTTTTTACTGTAGTCGAGCTTATGCAACCCGTTGGTGTAAAAGGTGTTGTATGTACCTTCAACAGGAATATTACATTTTTTTGCTTCTTCACATATGGTGCTACCAACTAAGCCGGATGCACCAATTACAAGCAGTCTCATAAGATTTAAAATAACCTCTCCTGTAAAATTCTCCCACAGGTTTTATTATAAGACGAGTTTTCATGGTTAAAGTGTTCAAATATGAATACTCCCCCAATACTGATATGTTCCTAAAGATAAATCTCCTGTCATGATTTTTCATAAAATAAAGTAGGAGCTATTTTTTGTGTTTACTTAATTCAATACAATCAAATATAATTAGCTAGAAATGGACTGGTATTCATATTTTGATCGTAAGCTAAGGATGCTAAATCCTAAGAAAGCTATTTTAGTTTTATTCTTTATTTTTGTAGGTATTTTTACTGTCTGGTTTTATACACTTATAGTTACCCATGGTGAAATGAATCTATTCACGAGAGAGTACATGGGGATAAACTATGTAAACACGTGGGATCAACTCTTAAAAGGGAGAATTGATCTTGACCCTGCAGTAATTGATTTTGGGGAAACATATTATCATAACGGGAAAAGGTACATGTATTTTGGGCCATTCCCTGGCTTTGTAAGGGGCATTTTTAGTGTATTCCCTAGATTCTATAATACTGACTGGTCAAGGATATCAAATCTTATTGCGGCAATAGTTATTCTGCTCTCCTGTACATTTGCTTTTCGGAGGGTTGCAGGATACTTTTATACAATACTCTTCTTTCTTGTCTTTGCCTATGGTTCTTATAACGTTATTCTGCTTACATCTTCGTATGTTTATCATGAAGCAATAATCTGGGGACTTGCAAATGTATGTGTTTTTATCTGGGCATTTATTAATTTTTGGTTTTCCGACAGGATAGGCCTTCTGCTTTTGCTAGCTATGTCATTAAGCTCTGGCTTTGCATTATTAAGCCGTGCAAGTTTTGGTATTTTCCCTTTCCTTGTCATACTTTTACTGATTTTTGTTTTATTTCTTTCTAATTTAAGTGATTTTTTTAAAAACAAAGTGCTCAAGTCAGTTTTAAACTGGCTTGGCTGGAAGAAAACTCATATTACTGTTTCAAGACTCTTACTGGCTTATCTTGTTTTAATTATTCCTACTGGTTTAAGTATTCTTTTCCAGGTGAAGTTAAATTATGAAAAAATGGGAAATCCATTTGTAATGATGGACTACCATTATTACGAGAAAACAATTGCTGACAAAGGCAGGCTTCAGCTATGGCTTTCAACAAAAGGGGTTATGGATTATTCACGGATCCCTCATTCAGTAGTTTTTCATCTAATCCCGCATAAAGAACATTTTTCGGATAAATTTCCGTTTATAGAAATTTTTGATTACAGGAATATTTTTAAATTTAAAGATACCTGGTTTGATGTTATAGAACCGGGCAACCCGGCAATAATTCACACACCATTTTTATTTTTTACTTCTGTTATTGGGCTTTTTTTATTAGTTAGCGCATATGGAGGAATAGGAATTTTCCTTTTTCTTGCCCTTGTAATTTCTAATTTATTCTTCTTTTCCTTTCAGGCAATGACAGGAAGATATACAGCGGATCTTATGCCAACATTTCTAATTTTTTCATTTGCAGCAATTAAATTCTTTAACTGGACAGATAAAAAGGGAGGAAAACTAAAAATCTCTGTAAGGATAATATTTTTACTTCTTGCATTACTAAGTATTTATACTGCTAATATGACTATGCTCAAATTTAAATTAAACTACTGGTCTGTTCCGGAGCATGCCAAACCGCCAATCAGAAATTTCTTTAAAAAAGCAGATAATTACATAAGTATTTTTGCTTCTAAGAAAGTATCACAATCAGGTGTTCTTGAGGTTTTGCGATTTGATGATAAAAATGTTTTTCCATCATATCCTGTAACCGGACAACTATGGACTCCTGATGGCGATGAAACATTATTCTGGTTTGATGGAAAAAATTGGTCTTTAATAAGGGACGATGGAAACAAATATTTAGGCCCTGTGACTTTAAAAGTCTTATTTAAGCCAAGACACGGTGAATCAGAACCTCTTGTTTCCACCGGTGTACCAGGCTCAGGGGATACTATATATGTAAAATATTTATCTGCTACAACAGGGCAGGTATGCTATGACCATTGGGGTGTAGAAGGTTTTCCAAGCAACATATTTCAAATAGATCCAAATCGGGCATATATTATTGAGGTGAGTTTTGGTTCTTTTTATCCTGGTATTGACTTAGGTGCTTTAAGTAGAAATGTAATTGTAAAAGTGGATGGGATGACACTGCTTGACAGACCTACAGGATTTCATGCTACAAAACCCGAACAAATTGTTATAGGTAAAAATCAGGTTGATTGTGGTGTATGTGGTCTACAGTTTACAGGTGAGATAATAGAAGCAAGAAGAGCAGGGATGAGAATTATTTATAAGTAAAAGTTGACTAATCATTCCAGTTAATAAAACCGTTAAAATCAGTACTTTTGAGGGTATGATTTCCATATGAGTACCAGTTACTTAACAAGAATATTTGATTATTCCTACTGGGAGAAGGAATTAGCTGATCTGAACAGGAAATATTCATCTGCAGATCCTTATCCTCATATTGTTCTTGAAAATTTTTTAAGCACTGAAGCTGCTGAGACTGCTCTGAAAGAATTCCCTTCACTAGATTCAAGCGAATGGATTAATTATGTTCACTATAATGAAAACAAATTTGGTAAAAATAAAATTGAAACATTTCCACTAGGAATAAAGGCAATAGTTGAAGAGTTGAATTCGGAAAAGTTCTTAAATTTTTTAAGCAGACTTACAGGTATTAAGGATTTAAATGCTGACTGGGGGCTTGAAGGTGGCGGACTGCATCAGACGAAAAGGGGTGGATTTTTAAATATTCATGCGGATTTTACAGCTCACCCACATAATTTAAAATGGAAAAGAAGAGTTAATGTACTTGTTTACCTGAATAAAAACTGGCAAGAATCTTACGGTGGTTCTCTGGAGCTATGGGACAAAAAAATGAAAAGTTGTGTAAAGAAAGTTGCACCGGTTTTTAACAGAGCAGTTATTTTTAATACAGATGAAGATTCCCACCATGGATATCCCCATCCTATAACTTGTCCGGAAGATATTACAAGAAAATCAATAGCACTTTATTATTTTACGGAGGAAGCAGTCCATAAAGTACACTCAACAAATTATAAACCTATTCCAACAGACAATTTATTTAAAAGATGTATGATAATCCTTGATAAAATGGTACTTAGCTCATATGATATGTTCAAACGAATATTTAAATTTGATGACAGATTTGTTAGTAATGTGCTAAAAACAATATCTTCCCTAAAGAAGAAATAGACTGTGGATTATCTTTATTAGCCTGGTTAGTCGTAAATCTTATTTATTTGTGTGAATTATTGCAAATTTACAGCTTTTTTATGGAAAAGCTGATGGCAGAATGGGAAATAAATTTTTAGAGGCAAATATACTCCTCCCGGTTATAGTGGATCGTGACAGCATTTATTTAAAATAATGAGTAAAAAAACAGCAATTATTATTGGTGCAGGCCCTGCAGGACTAACTGCAGCGTATGAGTTTTTACACAAAACTGATATTAAACCAATTATTTTTGAAGCCAGTGGTGATATTGGTGGAATAGCAAAAACAGTTAACTACAAGGGTAACAAAATAGATATGGGTGGACACAGATTTTTTTCCAAATCAGACAGAGTTATGGAATGGTGGCAAAATATTATGCCTTTACAGGGAATGCCTGCCAGAGATGAATTAACAACGGAACTTACATATCAGAATAAAAAGAAAACCATTTCAATGTCAAAAAACGGACCTGATCCGGAAAAAAATGACAAAGTAATGTTAATCAGAAAAAGACTTTCAAGGATATTCTTTCTAAGGAAATTTTTTAACTACCCGGTTTCCTTGAATATGAATACGATAAACAATCTTGGTTTTATAAGAATGATCAGGATTGGTTTAAGTTATTTAAAAATAAAATTTTTCCCTATTAAACATGAAAAATCGCTTGAAGATTTTTTTATAAACAGATTTGGCAGAGAGCTTTATCTCACCTTCTTTAAGGACTATACAGAAAAAGTCTGGGGAACCCCATGTGACAAGATAAAACCTGAATGGGGAGCACAGAGAATTAAAGGACTGTCAGTAACAAAAGCAATTTTACATGCCCTAAAAGCAATATCTTCGAAAGATTCTTCGCTTTCTCAGAAAGATACAGAAACTAGCCTGATAGAAAAATTTTTATACCCCAAACTTGGTCCTGGTCAGATGTGGGAGGAAACTACAAGAATAATCAGGGAAAAAGGTGGGGAAGTATTTTTACACCATGAAGTTATAGGACTAAAACTTGATAGAAATAATATTGTAGAAGTAAAGATAAAAGATACAAAAACAGGAGAAATTAAAGATGTCCAAGGAGATTACTTCTTTTCAACAATGCCTGTCAAAGAACTTATTCACTGTATGGGAAATAAAGTACCTGAAAATGTAAGCAAAATTTCTGATGGACTTGTTTACAGAGATTTCATTACTGTAGGATTATTGCTAAAAAAATTAAAAATTAAAAATCAGACAAATATTCCTACAATAAATAACATTGTTCCTGATAACTGGATTTATATTCAGGAAAGAGACGTAAAATTAGGCAGACTTCAGATTTTTAATAACTGGAGCCCGTATATGGTAAAAGACCCTGATACGGCCTGGATAGGACTAGAGTATTTTTGTAACGTGGGAGATGAGTTATGGAGTATGACTGATGAACAGTTTTCAAAATTTGCAATAGATGAACTAGTGAAAATTGACATTATTGAAAAGAACGATGTATTGGATAGCACTGTGATAAGACTAAAGAATACTTATCCTGCATATTTTGGTACCTATGATCAGTTTGATGTTATACGTGAATTTACTGACAAAATTGAGAATCTCTTTTTAGTTGGTAGGAATGGCATGCATCGCTATAATAATCAGGATCATTCAATGCTTACTGCAATGACAGCGGTTGAAAACATAATTAATGGTATAAAGTCAAAGGACAATATATGGGCAGTTAACGTTGAAATGGAATATCATGAGGAGAAATAATATTAACCCTTCATTTAGAGAGCAGAAACCAAATGAAATATTTTTTTCAAAACTATTTATTTCAATATTGATACTTAAAATTATTTTTTCATTTTTCTTTTCATCTCATTATCTGACAGAATACTTTACCCCCTTTATAAAGTGGTTTGTTCAGTCCGGCTTTAAGAATCCCTGGGATTACTTTTATTCATTAAATGAATTAAAAATGTTTCCTTATCCTGCTGTAATGCTCTGGATAATGACATCTCCTGTGATTGTATTTAATAAATTAATGGCAAGTAACTGGAATATTATTTCTGGTATTGATTTGTTTGTAATGAGGCTCCCTCTTCTTGGTTTTGATATTTTTATGTTCAATCTGTTTCTAAAAATCTTTCCTACAAAAAAGGAAATGGTTCTTTATACCTACTGGTGTTCACCGATTATATTTTTTATTAACTATATACATGGTCAGCTTGACCTGATTCCAACAGCAATATTCCTTTATGCAATTCTCCTTTTACTTAACAGAAAATACTATATTTCAATTATTTTTCTTGCCATTGCTGCAGCAACAAAGACACACATATTTATTTTTACACCTTTTATATTTCTTTTTCTTTATAAACAAAGATCAAGTGTTTTGAAATTTACTTTATACCTCTTGTCATTTTTAGCTTTATATCTGCTTTTTATTTCTCCCTATATTAGCTCAAAAGCATTTATACAAATGGTTTTTAAGGCAGTTGAACAACAAAGAATTTATCAATTTTCACTTCCGGTTTCAAATACTCTGAGTATAGTTGTTTGTCCTATAGTTATATTTCTCCTCTTTATGAAATTCTCCTCTTATAAAAAACTTAATAAAGAAATACTCATGATGTTTGCCGGAGTAGTTTTTGCATGTCTTGTTATATTTGTTACTCCAATGCCTGGCTGGTTTGTATGGTCACTGCCATTTTTGATTTATTTTTATATTAACAATGTTGATCATTCAAGAGCGCCTTTTATTCTTTATAACCTGATTTATGCCCTTTATTTCACGTTCTTTTTTGAAAAGAGTTATACCCACTTAAGTAATTTTATTGATCCTGTTTTATTTCATAATCTTGCTGTTTCATTGCTTTTATCTTCGGTTGGTTTTAGTGCAATCTGGATGTATCAAAGTGGTGTGAAGCGAAATGAAGAACTGAAGATAAAAGAAAAACCTCTTTTAATAGGTATAGGTGGGGATAGCGGCTCAGGCAAGCATACTACATATGAAATATTTGAAAAGCTTTTAGGTAAAACCTCATGTGTGCCGGTTTATGGAGATAACTTCCATAAATGGGAGAGAGGAGATGAAAACTGGAAGGTTTACACTCATCTTGATCCTGCAAGTAATAAGCTTCATCAGGAAGTTGAGTCTGCAGTTGCGCTTAAAGAAGAAAGAGAAATTGAACTTGTTCATTATAATCACGATACAGGGAGATTTACAAATCCACAGACAGTTGAGCCGAACAAATTTGTTTTCTTTATAGGTCTTCATCCGTTTTATCTGAAGAGTATGAGAGAACAGATTGATATAAAAATATTTATGGATCCTGATGAAAGACTCAGACAGTTCTGGAAAGTTGGCAGAGATATGGTAGAAAGAGGTTATCGAAAAGAAAAAGTTGTTGAGCAGATAAATTCACGTACAAAAGACAGCGAAAAATATATTAAACCACAAAGGGAATTTGCTGATCTTATAATCAGGTATATTCCTTTATCTGATATTGATCTTAATGATCTTAAACCTGCTGATATACCTATAAAGGTAAAGTATGAACTGGATAATAGTATAAATCTTGAAAATTTACTTTCAAGCTTGTCAAAAATAAGGACACTTGAAGTTACTCACAAACATTCTGAAAATCTTATAAATCAGGAAATTGAGATTAATGGTTTGATATCAGATCAGGAGATAATCTCACTTACATTTGACATGGGTCTTAATTTTGATGAGCTCCTTGTATCATCGCCAGGATGGCTGAGCAATTATGATGGAATAACCCAGCTTATTTTTCTTTTGATTTACAATAATAAAATGAAGGCAAAAAGGATTTGAGCAGGCTAATTCAAGACTTAGTAGACTTATCTGCTTATGCTGCAAAGCACCCCGGTTTTGTGCAGGGAGGAGGAGGTAATTGTTCTGTAAAAGCCAGTAATGAAATGCTTGTTAAGGCATCTGGTTTCTTTTTGGAAGATGTGACTTTGGAGAATGGATATGTTTCTCTTGAAATTGGAACAATGAAACCACTAATTAATCCAAATTTGAGACCATCATTAGAAACTGCTATTCATTTTTTGCTTGGCAAATATATTATTCACACTCACCCTATTGTTGTAGGTGGGATTGTATGTGCGAAAGAGGGTAAAAAAGTTTTTTATGAGCTTTTTAACGGGAAAAATTATTTCTGGATTGATTATGCAAATCCCGGTAAAAATTTATTTAAGAAAATCCATGACTTTGTAAAAGCAAATGACATAGATTTAAACAAACCATTGGTTTTATTTTTAAAGAACCATGGTATTTTTGTTTCTGCGCCAAATAAAGATGGGTGTACTGGATTACATAGTGAAGTTATTAATACTCTCTCCGGTTATTTTAAATACTCGCCAGACTCTTACAAAAGTATCAGTTTAGAAGGGTTTTTAACACCTGATCATGTAGTTTATTCTGCACTTGATAAAAATAAATTATCAAATAAACAGAAAATTGCAATATCAGAATTAAATGTTTATTCAAACAAGGTTGCCGAACTTATAAATTTAAAAAAATGGGAGATTGATTATCTGTCTGTAAGTGATGTGAATTTTATAAGAAATATGGAAGAAGAACAATACAGGCAGAAGCTGTTAGAGGCAGAGTGATGAAGGTATTAATACCACTTGCAGGCAGAGGAAAAAGATTCCTGGATGCAGGATATAAGATCCCAAAGCCATTAATTGTTGTTGATGGCTGCCCAATAGTTGAACATATTGTCAGAAATTTTTCTAAAGATGATGATTTTGTTTTTGCTATTAATGAAGAGCAGGAAAAAGACACCAATATAGTTGATGTTTTGAGAAAAATTGCACCGAAAAGCAGAATTATAACTATACCCTATAAGAAAGAAGGTCCTTTATATGGGCTTAGAAATATGGAATCATGCATTGATGATAATGAAGAAATAATTGTAAACTACTGTGATTTTTCTTGGTTATGGGACTACAAGGATTTTAAAAGAAAGATTGTTGAAAGTAACTGTGATGGTGCAGTGGTTTGTTATCGAGGGTTTCATCCGCATCTTCTTGGTCCAAATAATTATGCAACGCTTGATGCCAGTGATCTATGGATGAAGGAAATAAGAGAGAAACACTCTTGGCATAAAAATAAAATGGATGACTGGTCCAGCTCAGGAACTTATTATTTCAAAAAAGGGAAGTACTTAAAGAAATATATGCATGAGATTGAGAAAAGACCAGAATGGAAAATTAATGATGAATTTTATGTTAGTCAGTTATTTCAACTGATGAAAGAAGATAATCTGAATATAATTATTTATGAAATACCTTTCATGTTGCAATGGGGGACACCGGAAGATCTTGAAGAATACTTGTATTGGTCCGATTATTTCAGACAAAAAAAGAATTCTGTAAGGTATAAAGTAAAACACGCAATGAATATAATAATTCCAATGGCTGGTGAGGGGAAAAGATTCCAGCATGAAGGATATACTCTTCCAAAACCACTGATTAATATTGATGGATTTCCTATGTTTATTCAGGCGGCAAGAACCATTCCGGAAGGAAACAAGTATATATTTATTATGAGAAAAGAGCTGGCTGAAAGAAAAGATATAAAGGAATCAGTTTCAGGAGAATTTAAATCTGCACAAATTATTGAGGTGGATTACCTTACTGAAGGACAAGCTTGTACAGTGCTGTTGGCGGAGGAAGCTATTGAACCGGATAAACCTCTTATGATAGGTGCTTGTGATAATGGAATGGTTTATGATTTTAAAAAATTTAATGAGATGATTTCTCCTGGCTCCGGGGTGGATGCAATGATATTTACCTTCAGGAATAATCCAACAGTTAAAAGAAACCCTAAAATGTATGGGTGGGTCCTAGTTAGAGATGGCAGCAGAGTTTTAAAGGTCTCAGTTAAGATTCCTGTGAGCGATAACCCTGTCAGAGATCATGCAGTTGTAGGTTCATTCTGGTTCAGGAAAGGAAGGTATTTCATTGATAATGTAAAAGAAATGATAAAGGCAAATGACAGAATTAATAACGAATTCTATATCGATAACTGTATGAATTATTTAGTGAAAAATAATCTTAATGTGCATGTTTTTGAATTGGAGAAATATATATGCTGGGGAACCCCAAATGATTTAAAGACATATGAATATTGGAACAGATATTTCAGCCTTAAGAGTACGAGCAAGATTTCTTTATCAATCGTTGTACCGTGTTTTAATGAGGAGAAAAATCTCAATACTTTATTAACCAGGTTTGATCAGGTGATTGATAAAAACAACATGGAGCTTGTAATTGTTGATAATGGCTCGAAGGATAACACATGGAATTTTCTTCAGGAAGCAAAAAAGAAATATAGCTATCTTAAACCAGTAAAGATTGACGTAAATATAGGCTATGGTAATGGTATAGTTCAGGGATTAAAAAATTCTATCGGCGAGGTTTTGGCATGGACACATGCAGATATGCAATGTAATCCGGAAGATGTAATCCGTGCATATAAGCTTTATACAGAAGAGTCAAAGACAAGACCTGATACCTTTGTGAAGGGCTACAGGACAAACAGAAAGGCAGGTGAGAAATTCTTTTCATTTGCCATGCAGCTTCTTGCAAGTCTTTCTCTTGGCACTTATCTCTCAGAGATTAATGCTCAGCCAAAGCTTTTTTCGAGAAATTTTTTTAATGGCATGAAAAATCCACCTGATGACTTTTCACTGGACCTTTATGTTTTATATCTTGCAAAAAAGAAAGGATGTAATTTTGTAACAATTCCTGTGGATTTTAAGGACAGGCTTTATGGGGAGGCAAAAGGTGGCGGTGGTTCTGATTTTAAAACGAAGTGGAAACTAATTAAGAGAACATTCAAGTATATTTTCGAGTTAAAGGATAAAATTGCAAAAGGGGAAATTGATTTAAACGGTAAGTAATAATGTTTTATATAAGGCACAGAATAAACACTGTAAAAGACCTTGAAACTGTTCCATTTAATATGGGAATAGAGATTGATATCAGATATGAGGGAAGTAAACTTATTCTTCAGCATGATCCTTATAAAAGCGGTGAATATCTTGAAGACCTATTAAAGAAATACAAACATTCATTTATTATATTGAATGTAAAAACTGAGGGTATTGAAGATGAGACATTGAGGCTTATTAATTCTTATCGCGTAAAGGATTATTTTTTCCTGGATCTTTCCTTTCCTGCAATAATAAAACTTTCAAAAAAAGGTGAAAATAATATAGCTGTGAGATTTTCTGAATATGAGCCACTGGAGCAGGCTTTGGCACTTAAAAATATTACAAAATGGGTCTGGATTGACTGTTTTAATAAAATGCCGCTTGATAGTAATTCATATGAAAAACTGAAAAATTGTTTCAAGCTCTGTATAGTTTCTCCGGAGCTTCAAGGCTATTCCACTGATAGAATAAAAGAGTTTAAAAATACACTTAAAAATTTTAAGATTGATGCAGTTTGTACAAAAGTACCACATTTATGGGAAAGTTAACTTCAAAAAATATATTTTTAGAACTTTGTAAAGCAGCTGATTCAAAAAAAATAATTCTCTTGGATCTGGATAATACCCTTTATGATTATGATTCCTGCCATGTTCATGCCATAAGAACTTCTTACTGGTTTTATTTAAAAAAGATAGGGAGAATAACTTTTAAAAACTTTTTAAGAAAGTATAATGGGGCAAGAAATCTTGTGAAAATCCCACTAAGGAACCAAGCAGCCTCACATTCAAGACTCTTGTATTTCCAAAAAATGCTTGAACTTATATTTAAGAGAAGTATGTTTAAAGAATCTCTAGCACTTGAAGATATTTACTGGAAAGCTTTCCTCTATAAAATGAAACTTTTTCAGTGGGTTATACCATTTTTAAAATATTGTAAGAAGAACAAAAAAAAGATTGTAATTGCTACTGACTTGTGCTCACAAATACAGTTTTCTAAGATAATCAAACTAAAAATTTATTCTTATGTCGATTTTATTGTAAGTTCTGAGGAAGCAGGAGTTGAAAAACCTGATCCATTTATTTTTAGTTATGCATTAAAAAAAGTATCTGGGAACAGAAAAGATGCTGTAATAATTGGTGATAGCTACAGGAAGGATAAATCAGAAAATATAAGAACAATTATTATCAAGGATGGACTTCTGTCTCAAATCTGATAGGAGTTGTTGCCATTACAGGTTTTATAAATTAAACTTTAGAGTAAAAATGAAATAAAATCATGAAAATATTTTTATTGATTCTTCTAATAGTGCTTATATCAACACTCTTATATGAGACGATTAGTTTTTTAAAGAAAAAAGCATCAATTGGTTTATTTAAATCTATAGGACAAAATCTTAATAAGGTTGTCGGTATTTATTTTTTAACAGTAATTATTATTTGGATTTTGTCCCGGCTATTTGCAAATAATCCTTTTATGGACTTTTTTGATTCATTAGGGATTCATTTCCCGATCCTTGAATCTGACTATGGTGTTGAATACACGCCTGATCATAAATTAATATCAAAATTAATACCCGTATTTTTTGCGCTTGGACTTATTCTTATTTCTTTTCAATTGCCAAGTATTATAAATTATCTTAAGTATAAATTCCCGTTTTCAAAACAGGCTTCCACAATTTCAATAATATCAATCGGGGATATTCTATTTATTTCTTCAATTATATTTTTAATTTTGTTGTTGAAAGAAACAAATACACCTTTTTACTTTACCCAGGATGATACACATTCCCAGTTCCTCCCCAAGATAATCGTTAGTATTCAGTTGCTGTTAAAAGGAGAGTTTCCTTTTATTGATAACTTTCAGCATTTTGGAGCGCCTATCTTTGAAATTGGTACTTATGCCATTCTTGATCCGATTATGATTTCCTCGTACTTTATAGCAAGAGAATTTTTTAAAAATATTTTTCTGACAATTGAAATTTACGCCATTCTTAGCATGTTTTTTGGTGCTCTATTCTTTGGAATTTGTCTGAGGAATTTAAAAATTGATTCATTGGTAGGGATTGCAGCAGTATTTTGCTACATTCTTTGCGGCTATTTTCTTATGGTTGGCAGAAGTTGGTATTATGTATTTGGAATTGTATTTTATCTTCCTCTGCTTTTATACTTTTTTTTAAAGATCTTACATGGTAAAAATGATATTTTGTGGTTATTGGGAAGTGGTTTAGCAAGAGCATTATTCTTTTATGCAGGGAATTCCCAGTTTTTTACTTATGGTGTTTTAATTGAACTGGTTTCATATATTTATCTTATATTAAACAGTGAGAATAGAAAAAAAGTTTTAACTGGGTATTTTTGCTCTCTGTTGTTTACATTTGGGTTGATTTCCCCGCTTTTTATTTCCCAGATAACAATGCTTAAGGGTGTTGAACGTCATGTTGAACCTCTTGTTTCAATAGGTGGTATGCCAATAGATGCACTTATTTCTTCTTTTATACCGTCACCTTTCTTCCAATCTACCCCCACGTGGGGTAATAAGAACTGGTGGTTACTGCCTAATATGTGGCATATTGGGATTTTGTGGATGATGTGTTTTTATGCTGGTTCGCTTCTTTATATCAGGACCGGAAAATGCTTGTACTATCGAATACTTTTATTGGCAATGTTTTTATTTATCATTTGCAGCGGAGCTGTTTCTCTTATTTATCCTATGAAGAATTTCATACCGATTTTAAATAAGATGCATAAGGCATTTAAATTCTATCCTTTTGCTTTGTTCTTAATTATGATTTATTCTGCTTTTATACTGACCGAATTGAAAAAGATAGTTCAAATAAAAAATATCTTAAACTTTCTTTTGGTATTAAACATGATTATTACAGGAATTGTTGCTATTTATTTAACTGATACAGCATTTTACTTATATGCAGAAAAACCTTATCCTGATCTGAAACAAGAAATCAGGGATTTGGTTAAAAAAGATGACACAATATGTACTTTTACTCATATAAGATATGACAAACCATCATATGTAACTTTATTGCCGCATAATTACTCAGTTTTATATGATCTAATGGTTGTTAATATTTACGATCCATTGTTACCGACAATGATTAAGCAACCACCACCAAAATCAGATCTTACAGATTATTTTGGATTATTAGGTGTAACGAAGGTTATTATTCAGAATGCAAGTATCCCTACAAACTGGCGCTATTTTGCTGGTCAGTTTGAAAAATTTAAAATAATTTATAAAGATGATTTATTAACACTTTATGATTTTGATAATCCGAAATGGTTATTGTGGCCTTATAGTTTTTCAGTCCCTGTGGGCAATAATTATATGCCTGAGGTTGTTCCGGAAATCATTGAATACACCAGAACAAAAATTAAAGCAAAAATTAATTCCCCAATTGAATCTGGCTGGCTTTATCATAATGAGTATAGAGATGGTTATTATATTATTATTGATGGTAAAAAATATAAATTGGATCAAAGTTGGCATGGATGGTGTTATTTTAAATTACCAAAAGGTGGGCATACTATTGAGATTGGTTATATTCCTCCACTGTTTGGATATTCAATATTATTGGGCGGAATTCTTATTGTACTGGCATTTCTGGCTTATCTGATCTTAATGAAGGAACAAAGCCTTAAAGAAGCTTAAATCTATGCTTTTATCTTTCCTTATAATTATTTCACTTACTTTGCTTTTAGTATTTAAATTCCGTACAAGATTGGTCAACAAATTTTATGTAATTTTTGGACTATATATATTTTTTATATTTTTTTTATGGTCTCTACCAAGATTAATTACGATAGAAAAAATTTCCAACGTGATTAAAGGAACCTGGTTTAATTACCCAGTGATTATTAGTTTTTTTCAATCCCAGCATGTTCCAGAAGATAATTGGTTTCATAAATTTATTCCGGTAATTTTATTTTTTGCTGCTCTTTTTATATATTGTGTTTATCCTACTCTAACAATAATTTTAAAATCGCTTTTCAGCTTTAGTTCTGAAAAAACTGAATCTAAACCTGTCTCTATCTTGCTTATATGGATTACTGGCGCTTTTGTTGTTTTATTTCTCTTATTTAAAGAATTTATGTATCCTTATTTTTTTACACAAGATGATAATCATGCACAATTTTTTCCTAAAATACTTGTTGGACTCGATCTCATTTTTCAGGGGAAATCACCCTTTATTGATAATTACCAACACTTTGGTGCTCCGTTGTTTGAAACAGGAACGTATGCAATTTTCGATCCTTTGATGATAATTTCTTATGCACTAGGCAGATACATTCTCCAAAAACCATATATTACTATGGAAATATATGTTATCTTGTGCATGTTTACTGGCGCCATATTTCTCGGCTATTCATTTAGACTTCTTAAGATAGATTCACTTTTATCCTTTGTAGCCACTGTTTCTTTTTTATTTTCACCTTATTTTTTTATAACAATCAGAAGCTGGTATTATGCAAGCGCATTTGTTTTATATTTACCTGCTTTATTATATTTTTTTCTATTTGCAATTAAAAAAGGTGCAAGCTGGATTTGGTTTTTATGTGTCGGAATAGTGAGAGGGTTATTTTTTTATGCCGGAAATGCACAATATTTCTCTTATGTTTTGATAATTGAATTTATTTCATATCTTTTTGGAGAAATTAAGCTCAGACGGGGAAGAAAATTATTTGGTAGTTATTTTTGTTCCATGATTCTTACATGCGGAATTATTTCACCACTTCTTATTTCACAGATTTCTGTCCTGAAGCAGGTTGGGAAAGCTCGGGAACCATTAATTTCTCATACCGGCATTTCGTTTGATGCTGTTATATCAGCATTTTTCCCATTTCCGATTAGCTGGGCAGAGCATCCAAAAGGATGGGGGAATGAGAACGATTTTCTTATGACAAACATGTTCTATATAGGTCTTCTATGGATGATTCCATTTTTTCTTGGGATAGTTAGATATGCAAGGACCAACAAAGGGGATTATATACCGCTTCTAATTTTTGCTACAGTATTATTTTTCTTGCCTAGTGGACCTGTTTCATTAATCTATCCTATAAAACACTTTATTCCTCTTCTAAAGAATATGCATGATCCATTTAAATGCTTTCCACTTTCTATATTTGGAGTAATTTTGTATAGTACGCTTCAGCTTAATAGTTTAAGAAAACTAGTAGCCTTTAAAAAGGTTCTTGGGTATGCTGGTTTCCTTTCTTTCCTGGTGACGATAATTATTGCAGTATTTGGCACAAATACTGCATTTTATACCTATGGTGAAAAACCATATCCTAAATTAAATAAAGGACTTAAACAGAATATTAGTAAAAAAGATATTCTCGTTGGCTTTGCTCCTTTTCGTCATGATAAAGCCCCTTATGTGACTGCACTTCCACATAATTATTCCTGTATTTATGATGTAAGAGCAGTGAATTATTATGATCCTTTCTTAAAAACAAAAATTAGATCTCCATTAATGATCTTGAATACATACTTTAGTCGGTATGGAGTAACAAAAGCAGTTGTTTTAAAAATAAATGCAACAACAGACTGGGAGAGATATTCAGAAATCTTGAGTAAGTTTCCTATTATTTATGAAGATGAGGAGATTGTTTTATACAATACCAATAAACCACAATGGCTTTTTAGGCAGATATATCCTTTGTCGTCTGAAAGTTTATTGAAAATACTTGAATATGACAGGGAAAAAATAAAAGCTCATATTAGTTCTACAGTGAAAACAAAATGGCTTTATCATAATGAATACAGAAATGGATATTATATAGCTGTAGATGGAAAAAGAAGAAAATTAAATCAGCATTTAAAGGGATGGTGTTTTTTTAAATTACCAAAAGGTGAGCACATTATTGAGATTGGTTATATACCACCTTTATTTTATAAGTCAGCATTCCTTGGACTGGTTTTAATTCTTCTTTCAATTATTGGTTATTTTTACTTTTCCAGAAGTATTGTGGTGAAATTAGAAAAGCATGAAACAACAAATTGTTAATAGCCATATTTACATATGTTTACAACATCTGAAATATTGTTTTATTACAGGAGACTGTTTTGCTGAATACTTTTTTAAGAGGTAACGTCATATGCAAAGCATGAAGGGTTTTAAAGGGTTTAATTTATTTTTTGACAAAGTCACGGTTCTTTTGAAAGCGCCTTTCAAAAGAAAAATGAATATGAAGACTTTGGTGATGCTGGTTTTACTATTAATACTTTTGCTTGAGTTCTTTACCCATATCGGCACAAAATCACCATATACTTACATTGTAACTATGCATTATGGTGCTCATAATGAAATTGATGGTAAAGCTGTTAACTGGGATGCACCAAAAGCAATCGGGCTTACTGAATATTTTTATAAACCATCAAATCCAAATTTTTCCCAGGTTGGTTATATTGATCATCCTTTGTATGGCTTTCTTGTTTCAATAGTTTTATCTTTTACTAAATCTTATTTGCTTTCCTGCTATATAGTTAATATTTTATCTGTAGTTTTATTTTTATTGATCTTTGTTAATTTGTTAGTAAAATTCAATATTTCTTATAAGGTAATTTTGCTTTCTGGAGTTAACATACTTCTTCTGCCGTTTTTCTCTCATTATCTCTCCCAGCCACTTGTCTATATCACAAGTTTTTGCACGAACATGATTGTTTTAATGATGATTGTTGCTTTAATTAATAAAGGGGACAAAAATTATATAAAATATGGCTTGTTAATTGGTTCAATAACTGTAACTCATGACTGGTATGTTTATTTTGGAGCCTTGCTACTATTCTTTCTCTTCTACTATCGGTTTAGTGTTTTTGGGTATATTATTCTTTTTCTTTTGAGCTTCCTTCCTCATCTAGCCTGGAGATTTTATACCTATACATTTGGTACAGGACAGCCTGATATTTATGCTTCAAGTGTTCTGGGCAATGAAGTTGTTCCTTACTGGAAAGATTTTTTATTTCACCCCATTAAAAACATTCTGTTTCCTTTTGTAGCTGGACATGTAGGATTACTTTTAGCTTATAAGAAAATTACGTCTCTAATTTACTGGCCTCTTTTATTTTTTGTTACTTATTTTCTTGTTAAAAAAGGTGGGTTATCTGAAAAAAGTAAGCTATCCAGATTGTTACTTTGTATGATTATTGTTTTTCTTGCTGAGTTTCTTCTTATCGTGCCGCTTGGCGGAGAAAACAGCCCCAGAAGGGCATTACCATTTATATTTGTCTATTTTGCTTGTCTGGTCTATGTAATAGAGAAAATAAAGAACAGCAGGATAGCAGTTATTTCTTTGATTGTGTTGTCGATATTCTCTTTTTTACTAACCTTCTCTGATTTCTTGTTTGATAATCCTGTAGTTCAGGTGCTTGAAACCAGAGAAAATATAAATTCGGGTCCTGAGTATCCATTAGACATAAGTAAAAAAAAACTTACTGGACTGCTAAATTATGGTATGGATAAGCCACTGAAATTATTCAGTTATAGCCACACAGGGACAAACATGGAATATTTACGTCAATTTATTTTTCCCCAGCTGTTTTGCTTTCTGATTGTTTGTGTAATATTTTGGAACCTCCAGGGACTTGGTTTAATATGGAATTATTCCTTCCTGACTTTTACAATTGTTTATATCATCAGCATAATAGTCAGACAATAACTTCTTATATTTTTCAGATTCTTTTTATATATTTGCTATTTTAGAATATAATTATTTAATCTTTGATTTGTTATTTGAACATATTTGCTTATGCATGTTTCCATGTTCCAGTGTTCTTTTGCAAATGCTGCTACTTTATGCCTTATTTCCTCAGCAACTTTGTATTTTGCTTTAATATTATTCAGTGCTTCAACCCATCTTTTAGCTACGTCATTTCCTTCAAGTGTGGCATGAAACAATAAACTTTTTGCTGGTGTGTATGAATTATAGGTTTCTGTGCTTACTATGCATGGAGTCCCGCAAGCCATTGATTCTTGAACTACAAGAGGGAAACCCTCTCCTTTACTTGGTAGTACCAGTAGATTTGCTACTTGATAAAAAGGAATAATGTCAACCATGGTTAAATTTTCGAATACAAGAACATTATCTAATCTCCACTTTCTGGGACTTAGTGGACCCCAACCTATAAATATCCAGAGATCCTCTGGGAATTCTTTAACAATTTCCTTTAAGAGATGTAATCCTTTTTTCTCGATAAATCTTCCCACAAAGAGAAAAATAAATTTATCCTTAGGTAGATTAAGTTTCTCTCTAACCCTTTTTCTTTCTTCTGGAGAATCTAAAGGGTTTAAATATTGATCCTCAAAACCGTTTGGAATTAATATAGGAGATCGTTTAAAGGATGTTATTTTGGAAAAATATCTCTGAACATTTTCGCTTATAAAAATTACCTGGTCCGAATTTTGTAGAATAATTCTTCCGATCGTATTGTTTAGAAATGCTAATAGTAGCCTTGCAATCGGGTTTTTATAAGGAATAAATCCAATGTGCTGAGTTATGATAATGGGTTTCTTTTTAATTTTTGCAAACAGAAAGGCAAATAAGTTACCCATATATAGATAATCGTGTATGTGTACTATGTCTATAGTATCTGTTAGATGCCATATCTTAAGCAGGCTTTTAAAATCCCATATCGGGTATGGCAAGGTTAATTTTGTTTCAAAGAAGTTTACTGTTTTTGCAGGATAGCAAAATAAGTTTGGGGTTTCAGGGTGTTTTGTGACATCACTTGAGATCCAGTGAATTTCAAAGCCATGGTTCTTAACTATATAATTTGCAATATTACCAGCTACAATTTCAATGCCACTCTTATGCTCTGGGTAGTAATGTGTTACAAGGAGAATTTTCATTTTATTTTAAAACAACATGCTTTTTGACGACTTCTTCTTGCATTTTAAGGATTCTAAGCGCATTATCAGCCCCAATGTATCTAGGTTCTTCTCCTTTTATAACTGCTTCTGCAAATGTCCTGAATAAAATATCATTTCCATATCTAAGAGTTCCACTTAAATGTTTTATTCCACTGGTAAAATGTTGTGCAAAGTGTTGATAAGTTGATAATAAGGACGTCTTAAAGACTGTGCTAGTCGTATGTAGACCATCGTTTGGAAGCTTGATGTAAATATCCCGGAAAATATCAATGTCAACAAGATATTCCTCCCCAAAAACAGTTATATGCCACTCACTTAAAGTCGCTTCAAAATTCATGTTTATTGTTACAGGCAGTTTTCCATATTCTTTACTGTTACAGCAATATGCTGCAAAGATAGATGCTGGAGTATTAAGTCCTAGCGAGCTTGAAAATAAATTACAGTTAAGCATTTCCAATTCACCTGGAGAAATTCTGGATAGTAGGTAAAAGAAGTGAGGACTTTCATCAAAAAACAAACCAAGAGGAAGCTCATCGAACCATTTTGGTAACCGTCTTTTTGGATTACTTAATTGTATTGCCTGTATTGCTTTGATCTTTCCAAGTCTGTTATTTTCTAAATCACTTAGCAGTTTTCTTGTGCATGTTGCAAACTGAAAATTGTGTACTATTCCTAGTGTTAATTTTTTCTTGCGGGCAATTTCTACAATTTCGTTTCCTTCATTTACGGACATAACAAAAGGTTTTTCAGTTAAAACGTGTTTTCCCATATTAAATGCCGATTTTATTAATTTGTAGTGGGCGTGTGGATTAGTGCCTATTACAACTGCATCTACCTTATCAAGCCATGTAACTTCCTCCAGGCTATTTGTCTCAGAATGATATGCATATCCTCTTTCTTTTGCTACAGACTTAGCTCTGCCAGCATGGTGGTCAATTACACCAACCACTTCATATAATTCACTTTCATCCATGCTGGGTAAATGCCTATTTAAGGTCACCCACCCTAATCCAATAGATGCAACTCTAACTTTTTTCCTCTTGTTGTTCATTTAGTTCCAATTCTATTGATATAAGAAATCCTCCAAAGAAAGTTTGCAACCCCAAACAAACAAAAGTCATCCCAATTATAACTTTTCTAATTTGATAAAGTGGTTCAGAAATATTTTGTAACCATATAAAAGCAGAGTGACCAATCGAGCCAATTCCAATCATGACTAGCAGGATACCAAATAAAATAGCATTTTCAGGAGTTATAAAAGTTACTGCTTTTTGTAGTAATTTTGGTTTTGGAATTGAACCCTGTTTAATCCTGTTTACCAAGGCTGCAAGTCCAAAAAAGAGGATCTGGTAACTACTTTGAAGAAACCCCGAGGCTATTATCATCCAGTGATCTCCAAATCTTAATTTGTTAATTCTGAAAGTCTCGTGAGGAGGTGTAAAGAGGAGTCCTGCAAAAATAATACTGCACAGTAACATAAAAAATATTGATGGTATGAAATATAGCCATAATGGACTATACACAAGTAGGAGCTTTAAATGTCGCCATCCGTCAATCCATGGTCTTAGATGTGAAGGCCTGCCTCTTTTGTCTTTATATAAGGTTATGGGTAGTTCAGTACCTTTTAATTTTAAGACAGTTGCTTTAATTACCATTTCACTAGCAAATTCCATTCCATGGCATGATAGATTCATTTTTTTGTATGCATCTTTTGTAAATGCTCTCAAACCACAATGAGCATCTGAATAAATCGATCGAAAAAATAAATTTAAAATTCCAGTCAGTGCTGGATTGCCAATATATTGATTCTTCCAGCTCATTGCCCCGGGCATAATTTTGCCTTTAAATCTGTTTCCCATGCATATTTCATAACCATTTAATAGTTTTAGAACCATGGGTACTGAATCAATAAAATTATATGAAGCATCAGAGTCACCCATTACTATATATTTGCCTTTTGCAGATTCAATGCCATAGTTTAAAGCATTGCCATAGCCAAGGCAGGGTGAATTTACTACCCTGCATCCTGCCCTTAGAGCGATTTCTTGACTTCCATCGATACTGCCGTTATCAGAAATAACAATTTCTCCCTTAAGTCCGTTTTTACTCAATTCATTAATTGCCTCTTTAGCACTTTCAATACAAATCGGGAGCGTCTTTGCTTCATTGAGACAAGGCATTACAATTGAAACATCCATGTTATTTTTTATATACCCATCCTTGTTTTTAATTTCTGCAAATCGTAACTTATTTTAGGATACTTACGTTTTAATAAAATGATATATTGTTATTATGTCTGGAAGTAAAGAATTATTGAATATGGCTTGTCTTTAATAAAGTTAAGATAATACCCGCAGTTGCAAGGTTTATGGTAAGTATCTTGAAAGATCATGAAATAAAAAACAGTACTATGAAAGTACTGACTAAAAGCAAATTGATATTTTATGCTTTTATGTTTTCTGCTGTTTTAATTCTTCTTGTTATTCCACCTATTTTGTCTTTTATTTTTGTTTTGCTCTATTCTGCAGAGAAAATAAAAGTTTTATTTTCTATTACCATCTTAATTTTTTTATTAACACAAGTTTTTGTTATTTCGAATTTTAAAAGATACTATGCTTATTTAACCTTACTTTTAATTATTATTGGAAGTCTTGTTCTTAAGTTTTCACCTTCTTCAATATCTAAATATTATAGTGCACAAATGTACAATGCCCTTAGCACTTGCTACTTTCTTGTTAGTGGAACTCCATCCTTGAAAATCTTTCACGCTTCCTTCCCTAGCTCTCCTGAAAAAGGACAATTGTGGAGTGAGGATAATTCTAAAATTGCTTATTGGTATGATGGCTATTCCTGGAGGCTCATGAGAGATGAAAACAGAAAGTATCATGGCCCCATATCTATGAAACTTCGGTTTAATTATAGACCTGACTCTTCAGAGCCTCTTCTTTCTACTGGTAAACCAGGGCTCGGTGATACGGTTTATGTAAAATATCTGCCTGATGATACGATACAAATAAATGGTGATCATTGGGGAGTTCACGGAGCTGATGGAAAGATACTTAAGTTAAATCCAGATCATACTTATAAAGTAGATATTAGTTTTAATTCTTTTTATTCAAACAAAATTTCAGATAAAGTGAATAATAACTTATTGGTGTGGATTGATGATGAATTAGTTGTAGATTCTGTTTTATCAGCTTATCCTATCAGTTTCAATCAAATATCGGTTGGTGCTAATCGAGCTCACTGTAATGTTTGTGGAGAATATTTTACTGGTGAGATAAAGGAGATAAAGCGTATAAAACCAAAACTTTGATCCTTATAAAAAAGATTAAGTAGTTGTTTAAAAATTATGTCTATGCCCGACACTACAACAGAGAACAAAGGTGTTTTAGCTCAAATAACAGACGAACAAAAATTTAAATACCTGAAGCTGATACTTATTGCTTCTTTTATCACCCGGTTTGTTTATGTTTTTTATAATACTGAGTATAAAAACTATTTATTGAGTGATATGCGCGGATACTGGGATAGAGCTAATGGTACCTATAACGGTGATATTTTCTCAATGTATCAGTGGACCAGCTGGGCTACTTTTTTTCATATGTACCTTATTTTTATATTTAAAATTCTTGCCTTTTTAAATATGTCTCATCAAAGACTTGAAGTCATACTTTTTTTAAATATTTGTTATTCAGTTCTTTCAGTATATTTTGTGTTTTTAGTTGCAAATAGGCTGCTAAAAGACAATCTCATTACATTGGTTGTGACATTGGTTTATGCTTTTACTTATCCACTGATTTATTATAATTCCCTGGTTCTATCAGAAAATCTTTCAATACCCCTTCTTATTATTTCTACTTACATTTTATTTGCTTATCATGAAAGCAGAGCCATTATGTTTATTAATGGGCTTTTACTTGGGCTTGCAATAGGATTCAGACCTGCGCTTGGACTTCTTGGGCTGCCTTATTTTATTTATCTTTTACATGCAGGTGGCCGTTCTACTAAAGCTCTTATAAGAGGACTTTTATTTACTGCAGGGGTTTTTAGTGTAATATTTTTAGTTATTCTTGAAAATAACTATATTTCTCATGGCGAATTGAAATCGCTTGCTGGTAACAGTGGTATTAATTTTTTTATTGCTCAGTGTAAACCTTCTGTTGTTAAAAGCTTGTATAAGGGAATTCATATACACATTGCATCACCTATATTTGTTGGAAGTGGTGAAATGGGTGAATTTACTACGGATCATCCTATTCATGATCAGAAATATTTTTTCAATCTGGGCATGGAGTGTATAAAAAAGAACCCATGGGTGCTTGTTACAAATCTTAAATACTACAAAGGGATGTTCTTTGGCCCTTTATTCCCGTCAATCTCTTCTGCAATAGGCTTTGATAGCTTAATAAAACTGTCAAACTGGCTTATTTTTCTAATATCCACAGGTGCAGGTTTAATGTATTTTCTCATAAAGAAGAAAATAGTTGAATCAAAAGAAATAATATTTCTTTCTTCAATTCCCCTTGTGCTTATAGCTACAATGTATTTTTTTTCAATTGAACAAAGATATTTTTTTCCTGCATTGTTTTATGTTTATATGATGCTTGCGTTTATTATTCTTAACAGACAAAAAATAAAAGAATATATAGCTTCATATGTAAAAATAATAGTTGTGATTTGTTTAATATGTTTATTATTTCAATAGTATTTAATCTGTTCTGAGTTATATAAAAAAATCAGGTCCTTAGAATAATATTAGCTATTTGTAAAAAATTTTCTAAGGAGCCAATATATGGTCGAAATTTTGTATCTGGATCATTTGACCATTCTACAGGGAAAGCAGTAATTTTGTATTTTTCTTTACTTGCAATTCTTAGCATTTCAATATCCCACATAAACTTTTCGGTGACAATTTTTTTAAATAGGCTGTGTGCTACATCTTTTTTGAAAAGCTTAAAACCACACTGAGTATCTTCAATTCCATCTGGAATTATTTTAAAAGTCTTGATTAAAAAATGAAAAACCTTTGAACCTATCCTTCTGTATAAAGGTTGTTTTTGTATGATCTTAGCCATATTACTAGTACTTTTTCTTGAGCCGATTGCGATATCGTAGCCTTTGTTTAAAAGCTCTATTCCAGCGTTAGCATATTTAAATGGTACACATAAACCTGCATCTGCAAAAAGTATACGTTCCCCTTTTGCTTCTAAAATACCTGTCTTTATTGCATAACCTTTCCCTTTGTTTTTTAGATAAGTGATGACTTTTAATGTATTAAATTGTTTGGAAAAATTGTTTGCAATATTGTAGGTTTGATCTTTGCTTCCATCATCGACAATGATTAATTCACCATCTATTGAATTGTTTTTAAAATATTCATATACAGCTTCTATATCTTTAGCTATTTTTTTTTCTTCATTATAGGCAGGAATTACTACTGATAAATAATACATATGTTTATAGACTGTACAAATAACTGATTGTTTTCATTACTTCACAGGATTCGTATTGATTTGACATTGGAAGCTTATTTTGATTGATAGCTTTAATCAGATCAATCCATTCACGTTCCCATGAATTGTCTTGACTTTTAAACTTCTTCTTGGTTTCAATAGGAGGCTTACCTGTTTTATGTTTCTTATATAAAGTTAAAGTTTCTGCTCCATAAGACTTTCCTAGTCCATTAATTTCAATAGCACCTTTTGTTCCATAAATCTCGAACTTAAATTGATTCTTCCATTGTGTCCAGCTTGCGTGCAAATGTCCAACTTTACCTGATTCGGTTTCAATTGTGAGGAAAGAATTATCATCAACTTTCATTTTCCAATACAGTGGCTTAGCAATGCCATAGATATTTTTAACTTTTTCAAAGTCAAAAAACCAATAGCAAAGATCTATAAGATGACACCCCTGATCTAAAAGTTCGCCGCCACCACTAAGCGGTTTTTGTGCACGCCATTCCTTTTCATAACCAGTTCTTCCACCATGTCCGTAAATTCCACGGATATATAAAATCTCTCCAAGTACATTTTTTTTGTATAGGTTATATGCTTCTTGAATTGACGGGTGGTAACGGTGGTTAAAGCCACATTTAAATTTTCTATTGTATTTTGTTGCTGCATTTGCAATTTTTAGTGATTCTTTATAACTTATGCCCATTGGCTTTTCGCAGAGAACATGTTTTTTATTTTTCAATGCAGAGAGACAGATTGGCATTAAATATTTATTAAAAACAGAAACTACTACAATATCAACGTTCTTACTTTTGAGACATTTTTTCAGTGATGTAACTATATGCCCATTTACCTCTTTTGCAAGCAATGTTGACTTTTTCAAATCTTTATCAAAGATAAATATTTCTGATTGTGAAGAAAATTTTCTTATCGTTTTAGCTCTGATTGAGCCGATTTTTCCAGCACCTATTATTAGCACATTGTATGCTTTTTTCATGTTTTTAAATTAACGATCTCGAATAGACTAGCACTAATTTCATTGTCGAGGAAGGATGAGTATAGTACCCTTAAGATAAATTTATAGAGTATGACCTAAATTTCGAAAGGAGTGTTTTATGTGTTTATGGAAACGATATATAATACCCGTATGAGATTTAGCTAGAAACCTATAAAAGTTCTAGATGCAGAGTTAACTAAAAAAATAAAAGCAAATATTGTGAGATCAAAAACAGCAATAATTACAGGTGGTTCAAAAGGAATTGGTCTTAGGATTGCAAGAATTTTAGCAGAGAGAAAATATAATATTGTTATTTGTTCGAGGAATCATCCTGATCTTATAAGAGCAAAAAAAGAACTGGAAAAATATGGAATTAAATGTCTGGCTCTGAAAGCGGATGTATCAGACTATAAGCAGTGTAAAATGCTTGTTAGGAAGACATTAGAAAACTTTTTGCAGATTGATTTACTTGTAAACAATGCAGGTTATCAAGGTCCTATTGGAAAGTTATGGCTGAACAATTTAGAGGACTGGGAAAAAACAATTAAAATCAATCTTTTAGGAGTTTTCTATATGCTTCATTTGGTTGTTCCTTCAATGATAAAAAGAAGGAAGGGTTTAATTATTAATATATCCGGAGGTGGAGGAGCATATGCAAGACCATTATTTAGTGGATATGCTACTAGTAAAGCAGCTGTATTAAGATTAACTGAGACACTTGCCAGAGAATTAGAAGGTACTAATGTGAATGTTGTTGCAGTTGGACCTGGTGCAACCTGGACAGACATGACGAAAAGTATTTCACGCGGCAAGAAAAATAAATTACTTGATAAAAAAACATTAGCTGAGTTAAAAACTCTAAAAATTACAAGAGGTACTTCATTCGATACATTAAAAAATTTAATGATTTATTTAATAAAAGCAAGTTTGAGAAAATTATCAGGAAGATTATTGCACGTGAATGAATTGCCGAAAATTAAAAAATACAGACATAGAGCATCATCTGATATTGGATTACTGAGAAGAATAAATTTCAATTAGATCTGATTTTTACTGTATGTTTTCCTTTAGGTACCTCAAATCCTATATATCCTTTCTCGGTGAGATAAATATCTGATTTCTTTGAATCAATATACAGCTCCCATGATGGATAAAAAAACTGTTTAAATATCAGAAACGAGGCATGATCCAGAGATAATTCGTAAATAAAAGTATTTCCTGAATGTTCATGGGAGAGTATATTTATGCCGGGCTTTAGATTCATCAAGTAAGTATTTGAATATCTTTCATTGTCTCCTAATTGATCGGCATGATCAAAATTAAAAAAGACTGGATTTGAGGTTTTAGGAAGAATGCTTCTGGGACTGTAATTATTAGTGGTTGTAAAATGCTTTTTGTAGAGAGTGTTTAACCAGGATTCCACATCGTAATATTTGGCCACTATATCTTCTCCACCATAATGCAGAAACCTTTCACCAGTGTAAAAATGGAAAGCAAGTATTAATACCAAAACAGGAATTCTTAAATTTAATTCATTTATCAGTAAAGCCAAAATTATTGAACAGAAAAATGAATATATTAAAAATAATCGCCATGAAAACTGAAGGCTATATAATATTGCTGGTATATGCTCCCAAAAAATTCTACTCATTAAAAAGACAAAAGTAATTATTACCAATATATTTAAAAATACCATCAGGTTTACATTATGAGATTTTCTTTTTGTAAGAAGTAAAAAATTTAAAACAAAAAATGATATTAAGAATGTTTGTCCCACCTGCCATGAACCTTTGAAATTCAATAGATCCAGCATGTCATAGCACCAGCTGATATGATTTAAAACGTTATCAAGACTTACTCTATCAAAGCCCATTATGTCTCCGTTTATATATTTAATAACGTTCATAGCGGGTAAAATATATAGTAGTGAAATAGCACCGCCTGTCATACTTCCAATAAACCACCATATAATTTGTGATTTATTTTCTTTGAAGAAACTTACTAAATTTCTTTGAATTAGTTTAAAAAAGAGAAAACCCACAGTTACAATAAGAATAAAGAAAAATGAAGGCATAAGGTGGCTAAAAATTAATAGTGGTGTTGAAATTGCAATTAGAATCCAACCATTCTTTTCTTTTAAGAAGAATAACTTATAAAAACCTAGAAAGTAAAATGGCATCCATGGAAAAGTCCAGAGTTCTGAATATGCATTTCTTGAATATAAGTCAATAAATCTGTATGGGGAAAGAAGATAAATAATTGCTCCATATACAGATACAAGCTCTCTTATTTTGGAATCTCTAAAAATGGATCTAAGAAGAAAATACATACCAATTTCAGATATTAAGAATGATAGATATACTGCGAGTTTTAAGGCAGAAAAAAGGTAATTTCTATCAAAGAGTGAAGTAAAGATAGAGCTAAAATAGACCATGGCATAGGAAAGCGGCTGGTAGAAAGCCCAATAAGGATTTCCCTTATAGCCACAATTATCTGGTTGCCAATATAACGGGAGATGAAAATCCTCTCTTAAAGTTTTAACCATGCTCCATGCATTAAATATTGTTCCTGTAGAATCGTGTCCACCTAGCCAGGTCTCATATTTTAAAAAAGGAATTAATACAAAATATGATGAAGATAGAAATATAATAGATAAAAAAAAATATTTTTTTATGTCATAAGTCTGAATATTCTTCATCTAGATTCCTATAAAATTTGCGGGAATAAAGTTTTTGTATTTGGAGAGATTAATTTGTTTTCTTGTACCATTATCAAATACAATTTCAAGTTCAGAATTATCAATGTAATATATTGCTATATCTGTTTTTCCATCCCCATTATAGTCTCCCGGCATTGGGATATCACCTGGTTTTCCCAGTGTTATAACTTTGTGATTTCCTTCATTAGAACCAGATGCCAATATATCTTTTGCAAAAGCGATCTCCCATTTGCCACTTACTGGAGACCAGCTGGCTATATCTGTTTTCCCATCTCCATCATAATCACCTGTAACCACTCTAGAAGATTTAGTACCCATTTTAAACTCAAATATCTTTGAACTTTCCTGTCCTGAGCCGGGGATTGAAGCAGTACGAATTCTGAATATCTGCTGTTGTGGATTATAAAAAACATAATCAGCTTTTTTATCACCATCTATATCTGAATAAACAGTTATGTCTACTGGCGTAGTGTCCAGAACATCAGCATGATAGCTATTTACAGTTGATAGAAATGCAGGCCATCTTCTGTCCCTGCCGTTGTAACAGGCTGTATCTGTTTTTGAGTCACCATCAATATCAGCTGGCAGGGGTGATTCACTCCATTCGCCGCACCATGTTTTTGTGGGCTCAATTCCCGCATCAGAAGATCTTAAAATATACCAGCTTGAGTCTGCTCTGTTAAAAAGAGCTATGTCTGTTTTTGAATCGCCATCATAATCAGAAGGAACTGGTATTAAAATATCATTTCCCTTCAAGGTTAAAAGAATACTTGCAGACAGATCTGTTTCAGATTCCTTACCATCTTTTCCATATACAATATGCCATGTTTTTTTAAGTGGATCATAGAATGCTATATCTGAGATTTTATCCCCATCAAAATCGTTTGACTTTGCACCATAAATTCCAAAATACGGGCACAATGCAATCTGTTTTATGTAATAAGGCAGGTTCTTAGGATTGCTATGGAGAAAATTGTTTATAAGTTCTGCAAAATTGTCACTGATGTTGCTGGTCAGATTCGCAGGATTTACTTTATATAACTCTTTCAAGTTTTCAAGATTATCCAGTTTTTTATTGCTCAATGCAAGTTCTGCGCCTTTATTAAGATATGCATTAAGCAGTATTTTCCTTACCTGGGGAGGCAGATAATGCCTGAACATTCTTGGAGTCATGTAAATCCATCTTATATTTTTTGACAACCATGCTTTATTATCAAGCAGAAAAGATTTTCTGAAGTCCTGAAAACTCTGATCAATTATCTCTTTCCTGATCGGCAAACCAGATATATTTGGCGGAGGGGCTATGCTTAACAACCCGGTGTCTTTGGTGAATATTTCAGCATAATCCGGTTCTGTTACAATTGCTTCGCCTCTGACTGATTTTGACTTTATGTAATTTATGAACGCAAGCTCTTCCCTGTATTTAACTTCATCTATTGTCTGAGCAGTAGGAAATGTTTGTAATCCTGTATATTTAACAAACCCTTTGTCAATATTGAAAACTGGTTTTGATTTATCTCCAAATGCCCAGAACAATAGTGTAGAAAAACCTAACAGTATAAATACAGTCAAATAAAACGCAGTTAATTTTACATCCTTCAAATTAAATTTTTGCAAAGCAAAATTAATAACCATTGGTAAAGAGAAAGCACCAAGAATATTTGTATTCATCAGGATTTTTCCTGCACCTGAGTCCGGAATCGAAATTATTACAGGAATTATCAGGCTTGCGATAAAGTAAGGTATCAGAAATGTAAGCCATTCATGTTTTGCTTTAAATGCCAGGTAAAAACCATAAGTAAAGGCAATAAGTAGTAGAGTATTGCTTTTGAAAATATTAAATTTTTCATCAATGAAACCACTTTTTTGTCCAAATCTGAAGTATTCCTCAAGCGATACAAAGCCACTATCAAACTTTATACAATTTCCATGAACAAATCCAAGCACCAATGCAGTTCCCAGGACTATTCCTATCTTTTGCAGAAGTTCCGTTTCATTTTTAAATTTATTGAAACTGGTTTGAGGAGAATATGAAAATATAAGATAAAGAAAGGTACCAATAGTAAGAATTATAAGTTTTGCTCCGTCTATAATTACAAAACTGCTTAGAAATATACCTAGGATAATAAGAAAATTAAATTTCTCTTCATTTCTGAAGAATCTGAGGAGCAAATATAAACCAATCAGAAAGAAGAATACACCTATACCACTAGATGGTTCAAAAAACCATTTAAGTACATTACCTGACCATGTGGCTGAATCTGCCAAAGTGTTTTGTGAAACATAAAATAATTTATCAAGGATTCCCCCTGGAGCATTTTCATCTTTAATGCTGGTAAAAAGATATGTAACGGGTCCCCAACCGAGAAAAACAACAAAAGGAACAAGATATTTGTTCACCGGGTTTGAATCTAAAAACTTAAGCACGATTGCGTAAACAGTTAGAAAACTTAAATTAAGAAAGATAATGGTGAGTAAATCCAGAGAGATTTCCGGATGGCAATTTGAAATTTTTGAAAGTACTGCACCAAATATATCTGCCCCGTAATGAGTCCTGAGGCTTACTGTAGGTAAAAATGCATATTTTGGCGGGTATATATTACTAATCAGCTGGTTTATGTTGAATATGTGGGTATTTCCTTCTCCAAATCTGTCTAATTTTGTATCTGATATTGCTGCTGTAATGTATATAAAATTAACTGTTCCAAGCAGAATCCAGAAATATTTGTCAGTATTTTTATTTATTTTTTCAAAGAGTTCATTGCTTGTTACTGATTTTAAAAGACCAGTGTAAAAGTTTTTAAATTCTTTAAATTGCCAGCCAATAATTCCAATAATTACTACTAGACTTGCTATTAATCCGATTAAAAAGCTTCTGGAGATTGTACTTACCAGATTTAGAACTATAAGAAAAATTGAAGCTCCAAGCGCTATATTAATTAAATGAGAAAGCAGAATATTGTTTTCATCTATAGTTTTTAGTTCTTTTCTCAATATGTGACCGCAGAACCAAAAGAATGAGCCAAGTAAAAGGCTTAATATAATTGCATAGAGAATAAACTGCATTTTTTCCTTCCTGTATTTTAAATTTCCTGGGACTTAAAATAAAACAATCGTTTAGTAACGGTACAAAAGATTATTTTAGTTGTCTAATAACTAATTGACGAATAGGTTCATGTCGTGGCAACATAAAGTTACAATAATATAAAGTTTGGTGAAGATTCTGTTTATATATTCAAAAGTTTTTTATCTAATTAAGTAAGGATGATTATAGGAGCTAAGAGTTAATACACTTATGGTTGGCGGCTTAATGAAAATAATTTTAATGATAACTATGGTGTTTTGTATTATTTTTCAGGCAGGATGCTCAGTTAGTCAAAATAAATTAAGCCGAAAAATTAACAATCTGACGGATCTGAATGCAGATGGAAAGTCAGAGCTTATATTCTGGAATTATGGTGTATCAGATCCTTTCTTTGAAACTGTAACTCTTGGGAATACTAATTATCAGACTGCAAAAATTGGCAAAACAGGTGATTTCCCGATACTTGGTGATTTTACAGGTGATGGTTATTTTGACTATGGTGTTTTTCAGAATTCTGATGGTGAAAATAAATGGAATATTATTGATGGACTGACACAGTCAACATTAATGGATCAGTTTGGATTAGTAGGTGATATTCCTGTTCCAAATGATTATGATGGTGATGGTAAATGTGATTTTGTGGTTTACAGACCTTCAAACAGTGGTTTTTATGGAAGATTATCAAACAAAGGGAAAATACTTGAATCCCATTTTGGGATTACAGGTGATATTCCTGTTCCAAAAGATTACGATGGTGACGGAAGGACTGATATTGCTACTTACAGGCTTGCAAGTGGAACATGGCTTATAAAGTCATCAAAAAACAGCACAAACAGAAGAATTTTTCTTGGGGGCCCTGAGTTTTTTCCTATTCCGGCTGATTATGATGGGGATGGACATTCTGATCTGGCAGTATGGAATTATACAAATAATGAGTGCAGGATTGTATTCTCTTCAGTTTTTAGAAGAAAATTATCAGATAAGGAAATTTCTGAGATTCAAAACAGGCTGAGAGACACAAAATGTTTTCCTTCATCTTCTGACTTTAATGGAGACGGAGCAAGTGAGCTCGCATTCTGGGATTCTGATAAAAAAACAGTGCATGTTTTTGATCTTAAGGGTTTTGGACTTAAATATGACTCTCATCAACTAAGCTCAAAAGGAAATTCATTGCCTGTAAATTATTTTCTTCTTAAGAAATATCTTCATAACTATATAAGACCTGTCTGCTCAAGTGTAAAAGGAAACGGACTTGCAGGGCTTGCATTGTGGAAGGATGGAAAATTTTTATGTCAAAGATGTTCTGTAGAAAACGTGCCTGGCATGAGTGATTCTGAACCATTCCTTGCTGATTTTGACTGGGACTGGCAACTGGATCCGGGTTACTGGTCAAAAGACAACAATAGTCTTATTTTTTATTCTTCAAAAAACAATAAAGAAGTTTCAGTTCCTTTTAAAGCAGTAAATGGCATACCCATCGTAGGTATTTTTAATCACAGTGACAGAACAAATTTTGGGGTTTTTGTGCCGCAAACCGGCACTGTCTATATTAAAAATTTACTTACAGAAGAAAGCAATAGTGATGATAATTTTACTGTATATAAATTAAACCTTCCATTAGGTGCAAAGATTTTTATAGGGGATTATGATGGTGATTTTATCGATGACTTTGGTGCATTTGACTTACAAAATAATTTTGTAATCAGGCTTTCATCCACTGGTGCTCAAAAGACTGTTTCATTTATTGTTTCTGATAATCAGTTTGTTAGTGAAGATTTTGATGGAGATGGAAAACATGATCTTGGTTTAATTGACATAAATAATAAAATATTTACTTATTTATCATCCGGACTTGGAAAACTTGTTAATCTTTCATTTGATGAAAAAGCCCAAGGGATAGCATTCTGCTCTGATGTGGATATGGATTTTAAGGCTGATTTAATTTTTTATAATCCAGCGACAGGGATATTTGGAATAGTCCAGTCAAGCGATGCTTATAGGTATGATGAACTGTTGTTTGGTGAAAAGGATTCAGTGCTTGTAAATAAAATATGATTTATACTAAAGAATCAGTTTTGAAGAATTCATTAAGCACATTAACAATTGTAATTCCTGCTTTTAATGAAACAAAAAGAATAATAAGCACATTAAATAAAATTGATGAGTATATTGGCTTAAATCAGAAAGCCTCACTCTTAAAAGTGAAGGTAATAAATGATGGTAGCCTGGATGATACCGAGAAAGTTGTCAGGAATTGGATTGAAGGAACTTGCAGAAACAAGAATTGTTTTTCTATTGAGAGTTACTTCCCGAACAAAGGAAAGGGGCATGCTGTAAGTTATGGGTTTCGTAACATAACAACAGATCTTGTAATGTATAGTGATGCTGATGGTGCAAGCCCTGTGGAAGAAGCAGAAAAACTTATATATTTTGCTGAAAATGGCTTTGATGTGGTCTGTGGATCAAGGATATTAAAAGGAGATGATGTAAAAGTAAGTATGGGAATAAAAAGAAGATCTGTTGGTTTTGTATTTCATATGATTTTAAGTGTTCTTGGGCTTGCTGATATTAAGGATACACAGTGTGGGTTTAAACTTTTCAAGACAAAAGCAGCCCAAAAAATCATAAATCTTCAAAAGTGTTTTAATTATGCTTTTGATGTTGAATATCTGTTCCTTGCAAAAAGGCTGGGCTTTAAAATTAAAGAAGTTCCTGTAAACTGGTGCCATGTTGAAGGATCTAAAATCAGTATTCTTGCAGATTCAATAAAGATGCTTACAGAAGTATTAAAGATCAGGTTTGTTTACAAGTATAATTAATTGAGGAAATGAAATATTTTTATGACTCAGAGCATGCAGACTGAACAAACAATAGAACCAACAAGTATTAATAATGCAGCAGCTAAGGGGTATCAGTTCTTGGGAACAAGAACTGAAAGAGTTGTATATCTTATACTGCTTACATTGTTTTCTACTGGTCCGATTATTTTTGGAAAAAGTATTCCCAGTCATGCTGACTGGCATATTCATATTGAGCATGCTTACAACTTTAAAAGATGTTTCTGGCAGGGACAGTGGCTTCCAAGATGGATTGATGCACATGCTAGCGGATATGGTGAACCGATTTTTAATTATTATGCTCCCCTTGTCTATTATTTATTTACTTTTCTTGAACTGTTTTTCAGGGATGCAGTTTTAGCAATTAAATGGACCTTTGTTATCCCAATGATCTTATGTACTGTGTTTGGATATCTTTATCTGAGAAGGCACGGATCTCCTTATTCTTCTGCTATTGCAATGGCATTTGTTATTTTTTCTCCTGCCATTCACATTTTTATATATAACACTAATTGGCCTACCAGTACACTTGCACTTGCTTTATTATTTTTAACCCTCTATGGGATTGATATATTTGACAAAGAAAAAGACTTTGATTATAAGTCATTTTTAATTGTTTCAATGAGTTTTGCGCTTATGGCACTGGCACATCTTGCAACAGCTTTTATCTTTGCATTAATATCGGTTCCTTATTTATTCATGAATCTCTATATTCACAGGAGTAAAAAGTTTGTAAAAAATTATGTTTTAAGTCTGGCTCTTGGAGCACTAATTGCTGGTTTTTACTTATTTCCGGCATGTGCAGAAAAAAACATTGTTCATACTGATGAAATCCTTACCCAGGCGCCTCTCTGGGACTATTCAAAAAACTTTCTTTTTACTTATCTGGACAGGCATAGAGATGATGGTTATGCATGGGCAATTTTTGATCACAGATATTATGAAATGAGTAATGGATTATTTTCGGTTGCTGTTCTTTTGTGCTTTATGATCCTTATTCTGAACCTGAACAATCTGGGTCGATATTTTAAAGAACCTTTCAGGATTAAAATGGCTATGATTTTATTTACAGTATGTTTTCTGATGATGACTCCTGTATCCATATTTGCATGGATAATGCTTAAACCAATGCAAACCATTCAGTTCCCCTGGAGATTTACAACTCTTCTTTTACCATTTGGTTCACTTATTATTGTTTATGCGATTGATCTTGTAAAAGCTTTTGCAGATGAGAAAATAAATGTTACCGGATACAAAATGACATTTTATGCCATGTTTTGTGTCTTCTGCATGCTTGTTTATGTTGATGTAGTTAACATGTACAGGTGGAAGTGGGTGCCTGAGAATAGTCTCTTGAAAGCAGCATTAAATGTTTTATGGGGGAATGAAGAATACAGACCAAGTCTTACGGGAGATCCTAACTGGAAGCAGGTAAATTATAGACAGGACTTTACCCCGTCGATTGAACCCTCAAGTGGGTACTCTGATATAAATCTTATAAAGTGGTATTCTCATGAAAGAATTTTTGAAATTATTTCTCCTGAAAACCAGCAAATCAGACTCAGAACTTTTTATTTTCCTGGATGGGCAATTTATATAGACGGCAAAAAAACTGATGTAAGCATGGATCCTAAAAATGGCTCAATGCTTTTTCGCATGCCTGCTGGGAAACATATAATCAAAGTTGTTTTTGAGCTCACTCCCCTGAGGCAGGGTTCTGCTTATGTCAGTCTGCTGGGATTTATTATTTATATTTTCCTGTTTATAAAATCTATTCAGAAAACTAAATTTACAATTTCAAACATTGCGAAAAATGAGGTGTCAGTAACTTGAAGTATTCTGTTATTTTATCTTTGTTGTTATTTATTTTTCCTGCATGGTTTGAGCAGTACACAAAGGATAAGCTTATTGTTTTTGCATCACTTTCTTACTATGGCTCTGATTTTGATAATGACAAGCGATGTGACTTTTCGGTGTGGGATAACAATACAAGTACCTTATATTATCAGCTGTCTTCTAACCAGCAGTTTTACAAAAGGAAATTCTTTGAAACAAGGATTCCCTATGAACCTGTTTTTGCAGATTATGATGGTGACAGGAAAACAGATCAGGCTTTTTTCCATAGAGATTCCGGACAGTGGATTATAAACTATAGTTCTAAACCTGATATTCAGGAAAAGTTTTTTCTTGGCTCATTAGGTGATATACCAATACCGACAGATATAAATGGAAGAGGTGTTCAGGATCCAACAATCTGGAGGCCAAACAACAGTACATGGCTTCTTACAGCGGTTGAAAAGGATGGAAGCAAATCAAAAAAAGTAATTCTTGAAGGAAGTTACCAGGATGCTGCTTTTTCAGCAGATTTTGATGGAGACAAAAAATCAGATCTTATTGTATGGAGGCCTGATGATGGTTTCTGGCATATAGTTAAATCATCTGCAGATTTTGATTTTTCCGAGAGTGAACATATTAAGCATGGGGAGGAACGGGATATTATTGTTCCTAATGATTATAATAATGATGGAAAGTGTGATCTTGTATTCTGGAGACCCGATGATCAGACCTGGTATTTTCGTTATACCGGGCCAAATGAATCTTCCCAGATCAAGTTTGGTTATAAAAATGATATTCCTCTTTCATGTGATGTTGATGGTGACTCAGTACCTGAGCTTATTACCTGGAGCAGAGCAAAAAGATCCTGGAATGTGCTGAATTTCAGAAAGCAGGAATCCTCTTCATATAAATGGGAAGTTCCTGAAAGTTCTATACCGACAGTTTCAATCCTGCAAAGCTATGAATGAATTAAAACCACTGACTTGTTTTTTGTACTTTGTGACAGTGTTTTCAGTACTGTTTTTGTCAGGGTGTTCAGAAAATAATATCAACCAGCTAGCGTTACTTACAAATTTTGAAGCACAAAAAATAAACAATTTAATTGATTTAAATAATGATAAAAAATCAGATCTTATTTTCTGGAATACCTCTGGGATGTCAAAGCCGGGTAAATTTCTTGAACCATGTTTTTTTGAAACTATTACTGTAAAAGGGAAACAACACTCTGCTTTTAAACTGGGAGAGGCAGGAGATATTCCTGTTACCGGATATTTTGATGATGATTCTGTTATAGATTATGGTGTTTACAGGGGCTATAACTATGGTGATAGTGACTGGTTTGTTAAAAGCGGTGGTAGTAATAATACCTACAGCTCAAAGTTTGGCAACTCTAATGATATTCCTGTTCCGGGTGATTATGATGGTGATGAGAAAACAGACCTTGCTGTTTACAGATTAAAGGACAGCACGTTTAGAGTTATATTTAGTACAAACCAGCAACCTTATGAATTTAAGATTGGTATAAATGGTGATATTCCTGTTCCTAAAGATTACGATGGTGATGGAAGAAGTGACTTTGCTACATACAGGCAAAAAAACGGAGTGTGGACTGTAAAAAACTCAAGAAACGGGAAAATCTTTGAGAAAGCTTTAGGAGGTTCTAATTATTTACCCTTTCCGTCTGATTATGATGGTGATGGGAAAGCAGATTTTCTTGTTTATAATTTTCAGAACAATACTGTAAAAGCCTATTTCTCAGAGCTATCCGGAGAAATAGCCTCTGATCTTGTTTTGAAAATAAAAAATCAGTTAAAAAACACTGACTTCTTTCCGGTTCCCTCTGATTATGATGGTGATGGTTTAAGTGAACTTGCTTTCTGGAATGATTCCATGAAGATTCTTGTCTGCTTTAGATTGAATCAGGATTTAAAAAAAACTGTATATCATTACTCAGGAATATCCAACTCAATCCCTGTTAGTAATTTTATTTTAAGGAGAATGTTTCCTGCCACTTTTATAAAGAAGATGGATCATTCAACTTTTAAGAAAGATAAGCAAGACACAGTTCCTTTTGTGTCAGATTTTGATTCTGATTATATTTATGATGTTTGCCTATGGTCTAAAAATACTGGAACATTTTTATGTAACTCAAGCAGAGCCGGGATTAAATTTGGATTGCATATCGGTGAAGAGAATGATGTGCCTGTAATAGGTAATTTTAATGGTGACAGCTTTACCGACATTGGTGTTTATAGAACAAGCTCAATGACCTTTTATTACAGACTGTTAGGTAAGCATTCTCCTGAAGAAATTCAATTTGTTCGAATGGGTGATGAAACAGATAATTCTTTTGTTCCTAAGATTAGTGATTATGATGGAGATAAAAAGGATGACTTTGCAGTTTATAATTCTTATGAAAACAAGTACATTATAAAAAAATCGTCTGACAGTAGTGGGTAAATAATTCAACAGACTAGAACCTGTTTAATGTACATGGTTGTTATATGTCTCTGCCCTCCTTGCTCCTTCGTCGCTTGTCGGGCTTTGCGAAGTTCATTTATTTGATACTTCTTCTATCCAAATTAAGATTTTACCGAATAAATCGGTTAAAATCTTACCTTGTGAGAAGCTTATTTCTAGGTGTTTAGTTAGCTAGGCAGTAACATATAATATTAAATTACAAATGAAAATGATCATAGCTATAATCAGACCAAACAGGCTTCAAGCAGTGAAAGGTGCTCTCCATGAAGCAGGATTTAGTGGTATTACTGTTACAGCTGTAAAAGGTTGTGGAAGCCAGAGAGGTGTTGTTGAGAGATATAGAGGGAGTGAGTATGTTATAGATTTACTAGACAAAGTGGAACTTACAATGGTTCTAAATGGCGCAGATGTAAGCAGAGCTACACAAATAATAATAGATGCAGCAAGAACAGGAGAGGTTGGAGACGGGAAGATTTTTGTTATAAATGTTGAGGAAGTGATCCGGATTAGGACTGGTGAAACCGGGAGTAATGCACTGGAGAGCAGATAGGTGTATATGGATCACGATTTGCATGAGCTTAAAATCGCAGTTGATACACTATGGGTCCTTGTAATGGGACTGTTAGTGTTTTTTATGAATTGTGGGTTTGCGATGCTTGAAACTGGTTTTTGCCGAGTGAAAAATGCAGTTAACATGCTTTCGAAAAATGTTGCAGTGTTCTTTATTTCTACAGTTTCCTTCTGGGTAATTGGCTTTTCGTTTTTATTTTCCAGTGGCTCAGCTTTTATATCTTTACCTGAAAATCTTTTTTTTATTGAGGAACAAACAAGTTATTTTTTACTGAGAAACATTGATTTGCCACTGGAAGCTATTTTTTTCTTTCAGGTTGTATTTGCAGGGACTGCAGCTACTATTGTTTCAGGTGCTGTTGCAGAAAGGATTAAATTTTCAGCTTTTCTTATTTTTACTTTCTTTATATCTTCAGTTATCTATCCTGTTGCAGCACAATGGATTTTAGGAAAAGGGATTCTTTATCAGATTGGTGTCCGTGACTTTGCAGGTTCACTCATGATACATACTGTTGGTGGCGTAGCTGCCCTTGCAGGAGTAATAGCCCTGGGTCCAAGAGTAGGAAAATATAATAAAGATCTCAGTCCAAATCCTATACTTGGGCATTCAATGCCAATGATTACCTTGGGAGGATTTATTTTATGGCTTGGATGGTTTGGATTTAACCTGGGTTGTACTTTTGGTTTTTTGCCAAAACTTTGTGCTCATATTGCGCTGTGTACAAATGCCTGTGCAATTACAGGTGGTATAGGGGCTCTGGTAGTTTCTACTATTCTTTTAAGAAAACCGGATCTTTCAATGATTATTAACGGACTTCTTGGCGGACTTGTTGCAAGTACCGGTTCATGTGCATATGTAAGTCTTTTCGGAGCACATATTATTGGTTTTATTGCAGGATGTGTGGTTGTAATTTCAATTCTTACTATGGACAGATTTTTTCATATAGATGATCCTGTAGGTGCAATCTCAGTTCATGGTGTTTGTGGTATATGGGGGGCATTAGCACTCGGGTTGTTTAGTATGCCTGCCAAAATTCTTCATCCTCGTCTTTCTTATCCTGGTCCTGGTTTATTTTATGGTGGTAATTTTGAACAGTTAATATACCAGTTTATTGGGATTATAGCTATTGTGTTATGGGCATTTATGACATCGTTTCTTATATGGATAGCATTAAAATTTACAATGGGTTTAAGAGTTCCGCAAAAAGAAGAAGTTGACGGACTTGATATCGGTGAACATGGGATGGAGGCCTATCCAGGATTTGTAAGTTCTGGGGAAGGTTTCATTTAATGTCTAAGGATAATACAGAAAACATAACAATTGTTCTTGATGATAACAAACTTAAAAAAGTTTTAAAAATAAAGGATGTCATTAAAGTTGTAGAAGAAGGATTTCGAAAAAAAGGACTGGGGCTTGTTAGTCTTCCTCCTAAAATAGGACCAAAACTTCCTGTTAAAGGAGCATTTTCAGACTCAATGTCTGTAGCAGTTTGTAATAAAAGAAAAAAACTTGAAATATTTGGAATTAAATGGATAAGTTCATTTCCTGAAAATGTAAAAAAAAACATACCTATTTTAAATAGTTTAATAACTTTAAATGATCCTGAAAATGGCTTACCTATTGGGGTTTTAAAAGGGAACTGGATAACTGCTATTAGGACTGGTGCAGTTAGTGCTGTTACTGCCAAATACCTTGCCCCAAGAAAAAAAGAAATTACTGTTGGAATCTTTGGTTTAGGTCTTCAAGCCTATGTTCATGTTATTGCCTTTAAAGCGATTTTTAAAAATGTAAAATTTATTTTATTAAATCATGGAGATCATTTTATAAAAGCTTTTCTGAAAAGCTTTCCAAATGAAAATTTTCAAATTACTAAAAATCATCATGAAGTTGTAAGAAACTCAGATATAGTTTTATCAGTTACTACTTTCCCTCAAAAGATCTCACCATATATTTATGCAAAGGATTTAAAGAAAGACATCTTAATTTTGCCTGTGGATTACGGTACTAGGGTTGATCCTGAACTATATAAACACCTTGATGAAATATATACAGATGATATTCCCCAGTATGAACTTAAAAGCAGAATTAGACATTACTTTCCTGAAAACAGGCCCATTATAAAAAAAGAAATCGGTGAATTAATTTCAAAGAAATATAAACGGGGGAATAGTCCAAAAAAGATTCTTGTATTTAATTTAGGCATTGCATTATTTGATATACTCACCGCAAAGCTTTTTCTTGATAAGAGCAGAAAGTTAAGAGCTTGATTGTTTCATCAGCTTTTTACTGAATTTCTGCTGGGAAATAGAGTTGAATTTATTTAAAGTTAAGTACATTAATCTTAGTGTGTATTTGAAATCTAAAGATAAAATAAAGGGACTTCCGAATATGTATATTATGAATGTTAGAATCAAATAGTTAATGTAAGAATTTCTTACATTCTTATTCAGCAAATTAGTATATTTAAGGCTTTTATTTAAACGACTATCAATGAAGATAAGTTCGATTACAAAAGAAACCAATTTGAGCATTACATACATGCTCAAGGTAATTGTTTTTGCATTGATATAAGTTTTTTAAAGCATTATTCAAAGGAGAATAAGCTTGCCCGGTGTACCAAGATCAACAGATCCGGCTTCTAAAGTAACAGGTAAACCATCATCTGGTTCAAACCCTTTAGCAGGAAAGAAAGTTGCTGGAGCAACCGTGCCAAGGCGGGCAAATCCTGCATCAGGTTCTGGTGAGGATTTTTTTGGCAAAATACAGGCATTCTTTAAACCACTTTTAGCTCTTGTTGGAATTGCATTTGGTTTTAGTGGATTAGATAATGCACCCTATGAGCAACTCCTTACAAGCCTTAGAGCAAATTCAAATGGCTCAATTGAGAACAGGGCTAATTATTTATATGGACTTTCAGGCAGATTAATTAGTGCAGCTGATGCAAATATTAAAAATAATCTTAATCCGTGGACAGGACTTCCACTGACCAGTGGTATTCCAATGTCTTCAAAGCAGCAATTTCTGGCGGGCGGTACGCCTGAACAGACTCTTATGCAACATTATTACAATAACTGTGGGTACAGATGTGTTTCCGAAGCAATAAGAGATGGGTATGAAATCTGGAGTTATACAGACATTGATAATACTAGAGACCACAAAAATCTGGATCCTGAGGATACAAACAGATTTCAGGCAGATGAACATTCTTTCTGGGGTAATGAAGCTTTAAGGTTAGGACCAAGACTTAGAATACAGGAAACTGCTCTTACTGCAAGGGGGCCATTCGATACCCTAAACGGAGTTATTCCTGAAGCACTTGATGATGGACTTGCTTATGCTCTTTTAAATGGTGGTGTAAGTGCACTCTACGGACTTGGAGAAGACAATCAGCTTGAAGGACTTTCAAGAACTGGCTTAAGTACGCTGACAGGAAGTGTTCAGCATGAACCTGGGAAACCTCTTAAGTATTCAGCTAAAGTTATGAGGCTTGCGTATTTTTATGAGTTTTTAGAGGATTTTGAAGGACCAAGATTTAACGGAAAAACTTTTATAAATGCTCTTACTGAAATAGTCAGAAAACATGGGTGCTGTTATTTTGAACCAAAAGCTTTACCAAAGTATTTGGTGGATACTTATCGGGCTACCGGAAGCAGACTTAGTGGTGAGGTATATATGCCTCACTATAAAGAGATAGTAAAACTCAAAAAAGAATATGTTGATAATGCCTTAAAGCGCGGCGGTATTACTGAGCAGAAAGCATGGGAAAATTTTGCAGAAGCACTCAGAAAAAATGTTGATGAAGGAAAAAGCAAATGGCAGACAGTTGATTTAGTCAAAGACTTACTAAGACAAAACAAACCACCCAGTGAGATAGTGGCTCAGCTTGATATTCAAAGTTTATTTGCTGAAGAACTTAAAACCAGATCAGAGCCTGATGTTGTTCAGGATCTTATTAGTGATCTTGAACAGAAAATTAAAGCAAACAAGGTTGATAACTCAAAAATAATGCTCAGGGTAAGACAGGAAGCTTATAATCATGTTCGTCTTGCAGGAGCAGATAAACCACCCTCGAAAGAATACTGTGCACAAAACTTGGCAAATGATTACGATCTAATCTGCAAAGAATCCGAGTTTTATAATCCTGAGGCTTTCTGGGAAAGAATAACCAGAGGAGTTTTAATTGCACCTGTTGTTCACTTTGTAAACAGGCATGGAACGCCTATTAAAGAGGTGCCGGATGAAATAATTAAATTCTTTGAACAGGTTTCCAATGATCATGCAGTTAGAAGGTATGTAGCTAAATTAAACCACAGGGCAGGCAGTACTACTAAGACTCACCCTGATATTATGCGTTTTACTGAAAAAGGGGTAAAAATATTTAAGGAACAGGGAGTTCCACAGTATTTGAACTGGAGACTGCTTCAGCATTTTGAAGATAATTACAGCTATGCTGATGAAAAAACCAACTTTTTTAAAAAACCACTTTTAAAAAATATAACACTTGCAAATGGCAAACCATTGTTTGTAGATAACGGAAAGAATCTTGAATTTTCAAAAGAATTTGCCGAAGAGTCCATAAATCAATATAAAATCGGTGGATTTAATGCATATAGAGAATTTGTCAGAAATGGATTTCAGAAAGCAAATATACCACTAACAGAAGATTCCAATTTGATTGAAACATTTCTCCCGACACTTGATGACTATGAATCCCTCGTTCATACTCCTGATAAATTACCAGATGTTTCACCTGATATGAAATCTTGTTCTAGTGTTGCTATTCCTCATCCTTTAGTTTCTAACGGGATTATTTTAGAAAGAATGAGAGAAATGGATTCCCACATCCTGCATAATTGCACTTCATTTTATCCAAATCAAATGTTTAGTATAAATAACAAACGATGTTACGATAACAGATACTCATATAACAAATTAATCAATCTTGTTTTAAAAATAGATCCCTTAAATCCTCTTGGACAGTACTATCTGGAAATTCAGCCTGCGTTTGATAAAGGAAATGCACTTCCACACCCTATTGAAATTTTCCAGCTCTTTAAACATGAAGGAAAAAAAATCATGTGCCATGCTGCAGGCGACAGTAAGTCTGACATTGGTATGCTAGCCAGGGCGCTTGAATCAGGTGGATATGCAGATGTTGTATTTAATCAGATAAGAAATGTTGATATTTTTGAGGAAATCATTTCACAAAGGATTGATTACGTAAAAGACTTTAAGAATTTTGTGAGAAACTCGGGTGAATACAGTTATCCTGCTGATGTAAACGGTCTTTATCAACAGTGCTGTAAGAAGTTTGGATTTTTTGCACTTGAAAAAGTAAAAGTTCAGCAAAAAGGTCAATTGGTTGAAAAATATATGAAAGTAACAGGGTTTGATCAGAACGGTAAAACCGTGCATGAGCAAAATCCAGAAACCAGTGAAGCCATCCTATATAACAAAGATGATATTTTAAATGATTTAAAACAACATTATCAGAGCCGTATTATTCATAACACCTGTCCTGAAGCATATTTAAGAAGAAGGGCAGAGTACCATGGCGCATTTACTGGTGAAGATATTGAATTAAACCCTGATGATTGCTTAAGGGCAACGGCATTAGTTCAAAAGCTTGATAAAGGAGAGGTAGCAAGGGAAGATCTTAACCCCAGAGACAGACTGCTGTTGAGAAGATATGAAAGGATAGCAAGGGAAAGGCTTGAAGGCTATATCCTTCCGCAGGAACTTCCAAGGTTTAATGTTTATTATGAATGGCATGATCCAAATGGTAATTTTGTGGTTTATAGGAGCAGAAAAGCAGGCGGAAAGCTTGTTATAGACAGAAAAGATGGAAAACCTCCACAACTTTTTATTGGTGGTGAAGAAGGATTATCCACTCTGGTTAAATATGAAATTACACGTGGCAGTGATGGGAAATTTTATCTAAGGAATGAAGCATCTGGTATTGCTGCAGACTTTTATGATGATTTGAACTGTTTAAATGATCATGTTATAGAAGACAGGTTCTTAAGCAGGGTACCTGAACCTCAAGGGTTTTTAGCGAACCAAAAACTTATAAAGCTATTTGGGAAAGATAATCTCAAAACATTTATTCAGAATCTTCCTCTTTTATTTAATGGACTTTTAAAATACTCAGGACTTATTATGGCTGCAGGTGGATTGGTGAGAATGGTAAGTCCTATTCTGGGAGGATTACAGGACACTGTTTACAAATCAGGTTACTGGATGTCAAATTCTCTCCGTGCAGTTTCTGCATTTGGTGGACTATTACGAGGTGAATTAAACGTGCATAAGTATCACAACATTGCTTTTGGAGAGCTTATAAATATTGTCTCTTCATTTATGCCGAATGGTCCGAAGCACCTTGGCCTTGGGTTAGGTAATTTTGTTCTTTTCCTTGGTAGAGGACAACAGGCTGCTCAAAGACAGCAAAGAGTTAATAACCATACGAAAGATGTTCTCAAAGGTGATTTAAAACCTGAACAGGAAGTAGATCCCAGACCTTTTGTAAGAAGAGTAACAGAACTTGGTACTGGCATACTCCTGAAGGTAAAGGAAAAAGCTACCAAAGAAGGACTTTCAGCATGGCTTGGTGAGGTAGTTGGTAATGTGGGAGGTGGATTTCTTTCTACAGTTCAGTTTGTGAAAGATATATTCAAAGATCCAAGGCTTATTCTTCAATATAAAGACAGACGCTCTGAAAAGAGTGGCAGCTTCTATAAATCAATACCAAGTGCAGGTCACCTTTTAACTGTTGTTGGTGCATTAAGTGGTATTGGGGCAGCGCTGGCAGGGACTTTTGGAAGATCTGAAAGGTTTGGTGACAAAGATGATAATGGTTTTAACAGATGGGGGAATATGTTTATTGCACTTGCAAATGCAGTTGCAGCACCGGGGATACTATTTAATGCAAAAGAAATTATGGCAAATACCGGCGGACTGCCAAAACTTTTTAAAGGTTTAAATGGCAAAGACATGACTTATAATCCTGTTGTTGCAGGAGTCAGACAAATGATTGCAAGTCTTGGCTTTCTGCTTGTACCGTGGTTTGGATTACACAATAAATATGTTGCTTCTTTGTTTGATATTGTAAATGGAGTTTATTTCCTTGGAGCAGCAGAAGAAGAAAAACCAAACACTACAGCTTTAGGCATTAACATTTTAAGGAAAGCAGGATTATATACTGACCCGGAAAAAAATTATAAGGTACATCAATTTGAATCAAGTGGAAAAAGCGCTGCTGCCTGATTTTGGCTAGACTACCTTTGCTCTTCTTGTTCTTACCATTTCAATAAGTGGCTGGAACAATGTGGCTAAAGTAAGAATAGGCTTTCTTTTTAAAAGATTATAAACACGGTTAATAACCGTACTTATATTTTCTTTTCTTGCCCTTTTTTTAATTTCCTTCTTTAGCTTTTTGAACTCGGTTTTTCTTTCAGCTTCTTCTTCGAAGATTGGGTTATAAATCATGGCTTTTACCTTTTGACTTTCCCTTACCGAACTCCTTAGGATTCTGATGTCACTTGCACCAAACTATCCCTAGAGACCTTATACCCATAATATAGTTTTTAATCGTTATAGAACCGTTAAATTGCCTAACATTTCTTTAGGAAAAAACCTGTCTATGTCAAAAGAAATTCTGACAAGTCGTACTACTTTTGTCAGTTTGTACTTGTGAGTACGTGGATTTTCACTTGTGTCATTCCCATATAAATGGGAATCCAATCTCTAAAGCTAACCATTGTTTTCTGGATTCCTGCTGGAGTTTACTCCGCACTAATTGTCTTTAGCCGTTAAAGGTTTAGTTAAAAAGATTGGTAGAATATCCTTCTATGACAAGGATTGATGGCAGAAAAAACGATGAATTGAGGACTTTGGGTTTTACCTGTGACTTTTCTCGAAACGCAGATGGTTCTGTGCTTGTAGAGCTTGGCAAAACAAAAGTTCTTGTTACAGCAATGGTAGATGAGAAGGTTCCTCCTTTTTTAGAAGGTACAGGAAAAGGCTGGATAACTGCTGAGTATTCTTTATTGCCTGGTTCAACCAGGCCTAGGAACACAAGGGAGGTCAGCAAAGGTAGAGTAACAGGAAGAACAAATGAAATACAAAGACTTATTGGCAGAAGTCTTAGAGCGGCCTTTGATTTAAATGCAATTGGTTCAAGAACAATTACTATTGATGCTGATGTAATTAATGCAGATGCTTCAACCAGAGTTGCCAGTATATGTGGTGGATATGTTGCCATGTATAATGCCCTGACTAAACTAAAAGAAAAAAACATTATTTCAAAAGTGCCATTAATAGAACCTGTAGCCGCAGTAAGTGTTGGTATTTTAAAAGGAGAGATTCTTCTGGATCTTTGTTATGAGGAAGATTCGAAGGCTGAAGTTGATTGTAATGTTGTAATGAATTCTAGCGGTGACTTAATTGAACTTCAAATGACTGCTGAGAACAAGCCATTTTCACCCAAATTAATAGATCAGTTAGTAAGAATTGCATATAAAGGCATAAAGGAAATCATTAATAAGCAAAGAGAAGTTACAGAAGTCTTATATGCAGCAACTAGAGCTAAATAATTATTCAAGCGAAGTTTTGCTTGCCCGCAAAACTGAGCACCGTTATATAAAGCTTAACTTTTTCTTATTAACCTGTAGGGATGTCCAGACTTTAGTGATTATCTGGAAAGTTCGATACACATCTTAGGAGTTAGCAATTTGTTGTTTATATCAAAATTATTTATTATTTTGATTACAGGATTTGTATTATCTATAAATGTTTCTTTTGCAAATATAAAGTACTCAGTTGGCCCGCAGTGCAATGGTGAAAAAGTTCTTTGTAAAGGACAGAATGAAGTACCGGTTTGCATTATTTTAAATCCTAAAGTTCATATTGAAAGTGTTGAACTTGTAGAAGGAAATAAAACAAACCGTTATCAGCCTTTGTGTAATGGATCTGAAGATAATTTATACCCTGGATGCATAGACTTACTTACTGCCTTACCAGCAAAGACAAGAAATGTAGTGGTTGAGTGTTTTGAGCAGGTAAAATGTGTTAAAAATTTAGAGAAATCAATAGCATTTTGCGAAGGCGGAAAAATACCACAATGTCTTGGGAGTGATAGCGAGCCTGATTGTAATTCTAAAACGCTTTGTAGTGGTAAGTCAGTTCCTATCTGTGATTATATGTGGCAGGCAAATACTAAAGTAACTTCTAAAATTCGTTCTTGACAAAAAGAACTTTAAATAAGGCCTATGCCTTTTTCAGAATAGTCCTTCATCCATTTTTTTACTTTTTCTCTTTCTTCTTCTGATTTTGCTCTTTCAAGACACCAGACGAACGCTGTCCTGGGACTTACACTTCTTGTTGCACAAAATTTATCTATTTCAAGTTCTTCTTTGAGAACCAGATCAATATCTGCACCCATGAATTTTCTTCTTGATGTCATTTTATGCGGTTTTTTGAGAAAGCTTTCTTTTCAAACTTTCTTTATTAATTATTTGTAATGACTCGTATAATTCCAAAGTCCATTTACCTCTGTTTTGCCTGGCGATCTTACGCATTTTGTCTCTGGTACCAATAATATTTTTATCTGTCCATTTTGATAAGTCACCAAATTTCTTTTTGCTGCCTTTATAGAGCATAATGGCTTTTTTTACTGCATCTGCCATGATTTTTCCTCCTTATGGCTTGTTATGTAGATAATTATATATCATGTTATAAGGAAGTATCGTTATTGTCTCAGCCTTCCTCGCTCATTCTTCGCTTGTCAGGCTTTGCAAAGTATGTATAGAGGATACCTCTTTTCACATCATCCAGATTTTACCGAATGAATCGGATAAAATCTTCTCCTAATAGCAGTTTATTCGGGAATGTTATATCAGCTAGGCAGTAACGAAGTACCATTAATTTAGTAAACAGTAAATAACTATGCAAAATAAAAAACAACTAACATTAGAGCTTGCATATCTCTATCCGAGATTGCTAAATATTTACGGTGACAGAGGAAATATATTAGCCCTGAGGTACAGATGCAATGCAAGAGGCATTAACCTGAATGTGACCACCATTGAAATAGGTGAGAATATACAAGGCGATAAATTTGATATTTACTTTATTGGCGGTGGGCAGGATCAACAACAGCAGCTTGTTGCAGGTGATTTATTACAAAAGAAATCAGTAATTATTTCAGCTATTGATAGTGATGCAGTTTTTCTGGCTATTTGTGGGGGATATCAGCTGCTTGGGAAGTATTACAGGACAAAAGATGGTAATGAATTAAAAGGGATTGAAGCAGTTGATATTTATACGCTAGCCGGGGAAAAGCGGATGATTGGTAATGTAATCTGCAAACTGCTTGATTCCGGAGAAAGAATTGTTGGGTTTGAAAACCATTCAGGCAAAACTTATTTTGGAAGTGGAGTTAAACCCCTTGCAAAGGTTATTCAAGGGTCCGGTAATAATGGTGAAGATGGTTATGAGGGGATTAGACACAAAAATGTTTTTGGCACATATCTCCACGGATCCCTGCTGCCAAAGAATCCATATCTTACTGATGAAATAATTTTACTTGCACTGGAGAGAAAAGGACTTAGACTTCCTGAACTAATCATTGATGATGCTATTGAAAACATTGCACATAAGAAAGCTGAAAAAATATCATATTAATTGAGTTTGAATTTTTTAGGTATTTCTTTTTTTGGACCAACCATAGTGAGGGTATAGTATTTTGAATCAAATATTTCATTTGCAAGTCTTATAATCCTTTCGTTTATTATTGAATCAATAGAATGATTTATTTCGTCAGGTGTAATAAACCTGTTATAGTAAAAATCATAGAGTGCATTTCTTGAGGCCCTTACCATTGAAGATTCAAGTTCAAGAAAAAGACTAGTCTTAAGCTGCATCTTTGCTCTTTCAAGCTCATCCAGTTTCAGTCCGTTTTGTTTTACGGTATTTAGTTCCTTTAAAATTAAATCTACAACAAGATTTGCATCCTTGGCTGCAATACCTGAGTAAACTCCAAAAATCCCTCCAAGTTTATTTGTATGATAGTAAGATGAAATCGAGTAAGCAAGCCCTCTTTTTTCCCTTATTTCCTGAAAAAGCCTTGAACTCATTCCGCCACCGAGTGCTATATCCATAACAGCTAGTGTGTATCTGTCTTCATCATATACTGATACACCTTTAGTGGCAAAACTAAGATGTGTTTGTTCAATAGCTTTATCAACTATAAATGTATCTGGTGTGATTGTCAGTGGCGGAGCATCTTTCTTTTTACATTTCATTTTTATCCCATTTGTAAGTTCTTCTGTTCTTTTAATTATTTCATCCAGAGGAAACTTGCCTGCTACTGAAATTATCATGTTGTCAGGCGTATACATATCAGCCATAAAATTATTTATTGAACCCTTTTTAAGATTTTTAATAGATTCTGTTGTTCCTGTAATAGGTTTACTAAGAGGATGTCCTTTCCAGATCACTTCATAAAGAAGATCCTGAACCTGATCTTCCGGCGTATCATCATACATTTTAATTTCTTCAATAATAACCTGTTTCTCAAGTTCAAAATCTTCATCTTTTACTTTTGAATTAAATAACATATCCAGAAACAGTTCAAGCCCTACAAGCGTGTGTTCACTTAAAACCCTGGTGTGGTAGCAAGTATGCTCTCTGTCAGTAAAGGCATTTAAATTTGCACCAACATTTTCACTTTGTTCTGCTATGTCAAGTGCAGAGCGGGTTTTTGTACCTTTAAATACTATATGTTCAATAAAATGCGATATGCCATTGTTGCTTATTTCTTCATCAATTGAACCAGTGTTTATCCATATGTTTAATGTGCACGACAAAGCGCTTGGCATTTCTTCAGTTATTATTCTTAGACCGTTATCAAGAACTATTTTTTTAGGAGGAATATAGTTTGTCTTGTTTAACATACTGCTGTTTGCTGTAGTTTAAAGAAACATTCCTGTATTTTATTCCTGTGTATGTATGATCTGACTGTAAGTTCTACTTTCAATAATATCTTCAATCAGAGGTGTAAATAATATATTTATTTCATCATTTGCACCGTTATCACAGGTAACATTTACACTTACATTTTCACCGGCACCGTTATTTGTTATGTTTTGACCTTCGCTGAATGGAAGAATCATTTTAAATTTCTTCCTAAATGCTTTCGGGCTCAGACTAAAGAAAGCAGCAGGTTTAACTTTGAGAGTTATGTTATTGTCATTTGATACAAAAATGTCACAGTTTGATTTTGATGAGAAGTTTGTGGCTTCAGCTCTTATCATAACTTTTGTATTGCCGTTTTGTTTAATTAAAACTGCTTCCGGAGCAGAAAGTGAAAGAATAGGTGTACCGCCACTCAGCTCTGTAGTAATCTCAAGCTCATACTGGGACGAGCCATTAAATGCTCCTAGACCAACCAGGTAAGTTCCTGCCTTAAGTGATTTGCTTATTAGTTCCTGTACATTGCCTGTCTGGCTTGATGAGTCAAGAATGTCAGCTGCATTTGCGTTAAACAGAACCAGATCCAGATCATTGTCTAGTGAACCACTCTGAATTGAAAGTTTTGTAGTCAGTGTTCCTGAAGTAGGAAGTATAACCTTAAATAAATCACTGATAACAACAGATGCTCCTGTATCTGAAGTAAGTTCAATTTCACCCTGGTCACTAACTGATGCATTTCCTGAAATTGTAACCGGTGGATTCACGGTCTGTGCCTGATCAACTGAATTATTTGGTTCTACTTCACTTATGTTTGTTGCCGTACCTGAGCTTGAGCTGGTGCTTGAAACAGTAGTGGATCCAATAATGTTTACATCATCAATAGTTTGTCCTGCGCTGACCATTACTATAAGTGCCATGCTTTCGTCAGTAGTAATTGGCAGATTTGGACCAGTATAAAAACCAGCTGGTACAGGGTTTTGGAATGATTTATCTGATTTTGTTTGCGTGAATGGACCGACGCCAGATCCTCCTGTAAAAGAAAGATCTATAGGTTCAATCTCAACCTTATAATCACCTGGTGGTACAGCAAACAGAGTAAATGAGCCGGTACCATTGTTTAGAAAATCAGATACGCAAGAAATTGCTTCTAAGGTAGGATTCGTTATGTTTTTTGCAATTACATTTGCGCCCTGAACAGGGGTTGCTCCATCCTGTCTCAGAACAGTTCCTTCAATAGTTCCAAATTTACTTAACTCAGTATTGTTGGGATATAAGAATGAAATTGCAGAAGCATCATCTCTTCTTATGACAAATAAATCATTTACTGCTACTGGGAATTCTAGAGGGACAGCGTCTCTTATTTCCTGTGTAGCGCCAGGTCTTATTGCTTCTAAATTTATCTGTGAATGATCTAATCCCTGACCATGACCAAACTCATGTATTATTGTTCCTCTGAACGAATTTTCTGATGACTCACCATCACTTGAAACTCCATTAATGAATCTTCCATTGAAAATTGCCTGTGACTCTGCAATCTGGTTTACAAGAGGACCTGCACTTACAGTTATAGGTCCTGCCAGTCCCAGAACTGAGCTACCTGCACCGGAGCCAAGAAATGCATCTAATACACTTCCATCATGGTCAAAAATTACAGGAGTATATCCAAGTAAGTCAGGTGCGTTAAGAATAGAATCAAAATTGCTGGCTGTTACATCAAAATCAAGAAATCCAGGACTGTCCTGTCTAAAATTTACTGTTGAAGTAGTTACTGCTTCCCAGTCACTAAATAAATCTTCTATAAGTGCAACTGCTTCAGAGTTTGAAAACATTCCTAAAGTACCTTTGTCGTATCTATAAAGAAGAGGCCTGGTTCCATAGGTTATTGCCATACCGCCTTTTACCACAAGTGGTCCGCCTGCATATGAGATACACTGACTTGTTGCAATAAAAGCTAATATTGTAAAAAATATTGTAAGTGTTTTTTTCATGACTTAATTATTTTTTTCAGCCAGATATCTGACTGCCTTTATGAATTGTTTATAACCAATTGGAATACCAAGTTCGCTGCAGCGATCAATATAATCATTGAGTGGTTTATCCTGTTCTATATTTATTTTTTTCTGTGATTTTAAGTTTCTGCTCAACCCGTGATTTTTAAGTTTGTTTGAGACAATTTCACTCCTTCTTATGATCCCTCTTTTTCTAACTTCAAAAAGTCCCTGTCCGTCAACACCTATAGTACTTGTCAGGTTACGGTTACTGTCCGGATAAAGGAAGAGAACATATTTTTTACCAACTTCAAATCCTGCTGAACGGATAGTTGCACTCCATTGTCTGAATGTAATTTCCTTTTTTCTAGCTACCCCTTTAACACCATCAGTAATTTTAAATGTGTATTTGACCGTAGGTAATCCGCCTGCTTCAGAATCGTTTTCAATCTCTTCTTTTGAAGTACATATGCCTGCAAAAATTCTGTCTGAACTTTTTTCAAGTTCCTGAAGGTTCATTGGAGTTGATTCAAACACAAAATGTCTTTCTATTTTTGGTTTTTCTGACTCAGCTTCTTCTGTAACTTCATTTGCAAAAGATAAACTTGTTAGACCATTAAAGGAGATCAGAAGTCCTAAAAATAAATTCAAGTATTTTTTCATTAAAATCTCCAAACCGGGCTGTGCTTTTTAAGGTGCACCTGGACTATTAATACCCATAGAACATAATTAATCTAACCATTTATAATCATTTATAACTATAATTATAACTATTAACAGAAATTATGAAAAATTAGAATCAGCTTTTATAGATTTTGTTCCTTAAAATATTATGAATACACAACAGAATATATATAAACCAAAGGATTTTGAAAACAAGTGGCAGGATAAATGGGAAGAAACTCACATATTTAGAGCGTTGGATTTTAGTGATAGACCTAAGTACTATTCCCTAGTAATGTTCCCATATCCAAGTGGTGATTTGCACATGGGACATATGAGAGTTTACACCATTAGTGATGTTATATCCAGACACAGAAGAATGCTTGGATATAACGTTTTAAATCCCATGGGATTTGATGCCTTTGGATTACCTGCTGAGAATGCAGCAATCGAAAGAAAAGTACCACCAAAACAATGGACTGAAAAAAATATCGATTACATGAAAAATCAGCAGCTTAAAAGAATGGGTACAAGCTATGACTGGGAAAGAGAAGTAATATCATGCAATTCTGACTACTACAAATGGACACAGTGGATTTTCCTGCAGTTTTATAAAAATGGATTGGCATACCAGAAGGAAGCTCCCGTTAACTGGTGTGAAAAATGTCAGACAGTCTTGGCTAATGAACAGGTTGAAGATGGAATGTGCTGGCGGCATGATGATACTCCTGTAATAAAAAGGATGATGAAGCAGTGGTTTTTAAAAATTACAAATTATGCTGAAGAGCTTCTGTCTGATATAGATAAACTTTCTGGTTGGCCTGAAAGAGTTAAGCTGATGCAAAAAAACTGGATTGGCAAATCAGAAGGAGCTGAAATTGAATTTTATGTTGATGGCAGACCAGATTTAAAAATACCGGTTTTTACAACAAGACCTGACACTATTTATGGTGTAACTTATCTTGTGCTTGCTCCTGAGTACAAACTTGTTTCGGAGCTTACAACTAAAGAGAACAAAATAAAAATTGAAGAGTATATAAAACAAACAGGTCTTCTTACAGAAGTTGAAAGGCTTTCAGAAAATAAAGAAAAAACAGGTGTACCACTTGGAAGTTTTGCTGTAAATCCTTTTAATGGTAAAAAAATTCCTATCTGGATAAGTGACTATGTGCTTTTGGATTATGGTACTGGTGCAGTTATGGGTGTCCCTGCACATGATGAGAGGGACTTTGAATTTGCTACAAAATATAAACTGGATATTAAACAGGTAATTTCAGTTGATGGACTTGAGAGAAAACTTTCAGCTGCATATATTGATCCTGGTATCATGATGAACTCTGATATATTTAACGCACTTGATAATGAATCCGGTAAAAAGAAAACCATTGAACATGCAGAGAGCAAAGGTTTTGGCAAAAAGAGAATAACTTACAGACTTCGTGACTGGCTTATAAGCAGGCAAAGATACTGGGGGTGCCCGATTCCAGTTATTTATTGTGAAGATTGCGGTGTCGTGCCTGTGCCGGAAAGTAACTTACCTGTTTTACTTCCTGAAGATGTTGAGCTTACTGGAAGCGATGGATCTCCTCTCCTAAGGGCAAAAAACTGGCTTGAAGTAAACTGTCCGAAGTGCAGTAAAAAAGGAAGACGGGAAACAGATACAATGGATACCTTTATCTGTTCTAGCTATTATTTTTTAAGATATTCAGATGCAAAAAATGATAAAGAAGTTTTTAGCAAAAATAATATTAATTACTGGTTGCCTGTAGATCAATATGTTGGTGGTATAGAGCATGCAATTCTTCATTTGTTGTACTCAAGATTTTTTACAAAATCATTAAGAGATTTTGGACTTTTAAAATTTGATGAGCCATTTGCAAATCTTCTTAGCCAGGGGATGGTAACAATGTTCAGTCAGAAAGAAGGAAAAATTGCAAAAATGTCAAAATCAAAAGGAAATATTGTTGGCACATCTGAATTCTTTAATGAATATGGTGCAGATGCCGCAAGACTTTTTATTTTATTTGCAGCTCCTCCTGAGCAGGAAGTTGAGTGGTCAACACAGGGAGCAATTGGACAATATCGTTTTCTGGAGAGAATATGGAGATTGTTTTTTAACCTCAAAGAAAATGTCTTTAAAGGTACCACATTCTCTCCATATGAAGGTTTTGTAGGGATTCAAAATCTTAACAGTGTTTCCCAGGAATTATACAGGATTGCAAATCAGACAATAAAAACAGTTTCAGAAGATATCTCAGATAAAAAATATACTTTTAATACTGCTATTGCAAGGATGACAGAGCTTGTAAATGCAATGTATAAGTTTCTGCTTGATAAAAAATCATTTGATGAAAATGAGAAAAGCGTTTTATCTTTTTCATTTACAAACCTTATAAAACTTCTTGCTCCGCTTGCTCCTCATATTACTGAAGAATTATGGGAAAAATTTAGTGGAGTATATTCAATTCACCAGCAAAAGTGGCCTTCATTTGATAAAGAGGCACTGATTACTGATGAAGTAGAGCTTGTAATTCAGATGGGTGGTAAAAAAATAGATGTCCTTACTACCAAAAAAGGACAGGCTCAGAAGGATCTGGAAAAAATAGCCCTTAGTCATGAGAAGGTGAAAGCCAGGCTTGAAGGCAAGGAACTTGTAAAAATAGTAGTTGTACCGGATAAGATTGTAAATATTGTAGTGAAATAATAAATAAATACTCAGCTACCACAATAATCTATCAGCAAGCAGTCAACATGGAAAGGTTTTGATCCGCCTTGGGCGGAGCAAAATCTGTATAATATACAAGTGGCAGACCGTAAGCATTTTGCAAAGCCGACAAGCGAAGAATGAGCGAGGAAGGCGGTGAGTAATTAATAAAAAAATAGCACTAATTGATTTTGGTGCAGGGAATCTGCACAGTGTATATAAAGCATTTAAGTTCATTGGTGCAGATATTGAAATTACAAAAGATCCTGTGATTATAGAGAAAACTGATGCAGTGGTTTTCCCTGGTGTTGGTGCATTTGGACCAGCTATGGAGTCAATAAAAAAAAATAAATTAGATGAAATTATTATAAAATCAGCAAAAAGTTCAAAACCATTTTTAGGTATATGTCTGGGAATGCAGGTTTTATTTGATTCCAGCGAAGAAGATTCTAATGAAAAAGGTCTGTCTGTCTTAAAAGGAAAAGTTGTGAGGTTTAAAAAAGCACGGAAAGTTCCTCATATAGGCTGGAACCAAGTAAGTTCTTTTAAAAAAGAATTTTATTTTGTTCACTCTTATTATGTTATTCCTGAAGACAGAAGTATCATTTCATCTGAAACTGAGCATGAGGGAGAGAAGTTCGTTTCTGCAGTAAAGAAAGAGAACCTTTTTGCTGTACAGTTTCACCCTGAAAAAAGCGGGGATGCAGGGCTGGAGTTTTTACAGGATTTTATAAAAAAGGTTTAACTTAGGACTAAAGCACACTTGTCAGATTTTTACTTTGTTCATTAACAGAATTCCCATTAACTGTTGAAAAGATTAACCTGGCAATTTCTTTTGCTGCATCTGGTTTTGCAAAAGATTTTGTAATTCTGGACATTTCATTTAGCTTTTGCTGATTATTTAGTAATTCTAATATAGTATTTAAAAGCATTTTTGTCCTTATACCTTTTTGCCTGAATAACAGTGCTCCGCCTGCTTCAATGAGGTGTTTAATGTTTGCTTCCTGATGGTTTCCTGCATATGGATATGGAATAAATATTGCAGGTTTTCCCATCACCGTGATTTCTGTAGTAGTCATTGCACCTGATCTTGCAATCACCAGATCTGCTATCTGATAACAGGATTCAGGATTTTCAAAAAACGGTTTTGCAATTACATTTGTGGTTTCAAGTACTTTTGCAGGAAGTCTTTTTGCAAATTCTTCATGTGTAATATCTCCTGTCTGATGCAGGATCTGAATATCATTTGATAAAACCAAATCCTTCATGATATCTAAAACAGCTTCATTTACTGCAGTTGCGCCTTGTGAACCACCAGCAACAAAAATCGTTTTCTTGTCAGGGCTTAAATTAAATTCTTTGTATATTTGTGTTTTATCTTTATTCTGAATCTCTATGAAACTTTTTCTTACAGGGTTTCCGGTAATTATACATTTTATTTTTTGTGTAAACTCAGTATTTGTGTTAAATCCAAGCGTCAGCATTGAAGCACCGTTTGCACAGAATTTATTTGCAAGACCGAGTCTTACATCCAGATTATGCACTATGTATGGAATTCCAAGTCTTTTTGCTGCAATAAATACCGGTGCTGCAGAATAACCTCCTGTTCCAAATACAAGATCTGGTTTAAAGTGCTTTAAATAAACTTTTGCTTTTGAAACAGCACCTAAGAGTTTAAAAGGCCATACAAAAAGTTCTTTCTGAATCTTTCTTGGAAATCCTGAAAAATCATAACCATAAAACTCAATCCCATTTTTTTCTGCAATTGTTTCTTCTAGTCTTCCTTTAACACCGATGTAAAATAAATCACAATTTTCTTTTTTTAATTCTTCTGCAACAGCAATACTGGGAAATATATGCCCACCAGTTCCACCACCACATAAAACGATTTTTTTCATTTTTTACCTAAACGCTCCGCGATTTCAAGAAATCGCTTCGCTTTTTGCGCTCTCGTTTAGCCACGTTCTGGTTTGTCGCTAGTGGACAAACCTTCACTAAACATATTTACCGACATTATTAAAAGGTTTTACCCAACTAATATTGTACTAGGTCGAACAAGTGTTAGTAAAAATACCAGTCTTAATTCTGGATTTGGCTTACACAAGCGAAACCCATACCCAAAACGGAGCGTTGGAGGCGCTAAGCCCACCAAGCGAAGTGAAGGGTATGGGTTGAGCACAAAAAGTGTAAGCCAAATTTTATTCTGAAAAAATTACCCAGGAGACTGAACTGGTATAAGTCTGCACTCAAATGGTATGTTACAGACCGATTCCATTGGTCCTTCAGTTCTGCCTATGGAAATGGTTACAAAGTAAACTCCTGTTTCTTTTAGTGTGAGCATCATTGAAAATGAATCAATGCACCAGTGACATGAGATAGGTGGGCTTGATGTGATGGTGAACTGATTCTTTCTCTCTGCAAGCACTTGTCCTGTAGGTGTGAATATTTCAAGTTGCTGTAAAAAAGTCCCCTGTGCATTTGTCCATTGGTTTGCAACTACAAATTGTGAGAGTGTGGCAGGTAGTGTTGGTGTCTGAAAAACGTTCTGTATGTTAAAAAGATGAACAGCATGAGTTACCTTATCAAAACTGACTTGGCTGCAAATCGCACCTATATTGTGTCTGGGCAAATTAGTTGTCATATATTTTTATTATACCTGATTTGCAATAAGGGTTTTATCTCAATGCAATCCTTGAAATATCTTTATTTTTATAATAAATCAATATTTTCTTTGCTACCTGAATCTGGTCTTCGTTATTATTTACAACTTCGTCTGGTGTAATGCCTGATTTGTTAATATTTTTGCCACTCGGGGTTAAATATGCCCCAATTGTTACATGAAGCGCTGAATCATCAGGAAGTTTTACTATTTCCTGAACCAGCCCTTTCCCAAATGTTCTTTTTCCTATAACAATTGCTTTGTTGTTTTCCCTTAATGCGCTTGTAAGGATTTCACTTGCACTTGCTGTATTTTCATTCACCAGAATTACAACAGGTGAATTATATAAAACATTTGAATTTGCATACTGGTTTTTCTTTTCAATATAGCTTGTAGTGCTGACTATTTTCCCCTCGCTAAGAAACATATCAGCAATTTCTACTGCGTTTTTCAGAAGTCCGCCGGAATTGTTCCTGAGGTCAATAATAAGACCATTTGCAGACATTAATTTGGTCAGTTCTTCCCTGAAAAGTTTGCTTGTGTTTTCAGGAATAAAGGAATCAATTTTTACAAGAGCAATACTATTTCCCAAAGATTTTGATGAAATCACTTTAAAATTTAATTCTTCCCGTTTAAGGATTTTTGATATTGTCTGGTTTTCCCTTTTTACCTTGATCTGGAGAATGGTATCTTTTTCCCCTCTTAACAGTCCGGCAACCTGTGAAGGTGTAAGACCAAATGTGCTTTTATTGTTTATTCTGCTTATGTAATCATTTGGTTTGATTCCTCCTCTATCTGCAGGACTATTTGGAATTACATCTATAATTTGTGGTTTGTTTAAAGCAAGCTTTACTCCAACTCCTACAAATGAAGATTTCATAATGTCCTGTTCATCTTTAAATTCTTCACAGGACAGAAATCTGGTGTATGGGTCATTTAGTCCTTTTACAAGTTTGCTTATATATTTGTGTGCGTCACCTACTGTAACTATTTTGTCTTTAAACCTGGTTTCCCACTTTTCAGTATTTAAATTTGATTTAAAGAAAAATTTTTCATTTATTGCTTTTAAAGCAGTGTTATAAATTTCATTTGCAAATGTGGTTTCAAAATCAGCACTTACTTTGTGATTAAAGAGACAGGAATAAGAGAATAAAAATACAAACAGAAAAGTAAACAGGTTAAATTTCATATACTTTTTTATGTGATTATTCTTCATTTGTTACAAAATTCCAATTATTTAAAAATATAGTCTATTCTATAACTTTGAGATACAAAATATGGAAATTTTATTTTATTTTTTGATTTCACTTCTGGCTATTTTACTTTCCTGCATTGTTTTTAGCAATGCAGTTGAATGGCTAGGTGCTAGGTTAAATCTGTCTCATGGCATTACAGGAAGTATTCTTGCGGCTGTAGGGACGGCTTTACCGGAGACAGTTGTTCCTCTGGTAGCTATTTTTTGGGGAATAAACAAAGAGACTTTTATTAAGATTTTAACCGGTGAAACACAAACATTAAATACAGTTAATCAAATAAGCATCGGGGCAATAATTGGTGCTCCTTTTATGTTAAGCACTATTGCTTTTTTTCTGATCGGACTTTCGTGCTGGCTGCATTATAAAACAGGCAGGAGAAAATCTCCTTTTTTAAAGGTAGATAAAACAGTTCTTGAGAGAGATTTAACTTTTTTCATATTTTCTTTCTCTCTGGCATTTATTGCGATATTTTTAGATAATCATTTATTTCACGTTGTTTTAGCTGTGAGCATGCTCTTAATTTATATTTTTTATCTTTATCTGACAATAAAAGAAGAAACAGGTAGTAAATATAAAGGTGAAGAACTTGAAGAAAATCTCGATTCGTTTTTACTTTCAAAGCTATTTCCTTTTTTAAAACCAACTCTTTTTCTTATTGTTCTCCAGGTAGTGATTTCGCTTGTGTGTTTATTGTTTAGTGCACATCATTTTGTGGAAGTGATAAAAGAAATCTCCCACAAACTTAGCTTCTCTCCATTTATAATAAGCCTTTTACTTGTACCGCTTGCAACTGAACTGCCTGAAAAATTTAACAGCTGGATGTGGGTCAGACAGAGCAAAGATACTTTAGCTGTAGGAAATGTTTCTGGTGCACTTGTTTTTCAAAGTACTTTTCCTGTAACTATCGGACTTTTATTTACAACCTGGAAAGTATCTTCAATGATCTCGTA
>DUDS01000038.1 GCA_004769085.1 Candidatus Melainabacteria bacterium SSGW_16 | reverse complement strand
TGTATTTTCTGGACAAATAACTGATCAATTGTATGTGCCAGAATTCGTGCAGTTCCAGGTGGTGGATTTGCACTTATAACAACTACATCCTTTGCGTTTAGTTTAATTTTTGGGTGTTGTTGTTTTGCAATTTCAATGAGAGCAGATAAAAAGTCACCGTATTTTCCTGATACTAATATAACAAGTTCTTTTTCATTTGAACCATCAATGTCTTTTTCATTTATCAATGAATTTTTATCGATGTTAAATAACCCTGCTTTTACTGCAGACTGGATTTTGTCGTTCAGGTAATCACCGCAAATAACTATCTTTTTACCTGCTTTTTGAGCAAGGTTAAATATTATCTGATACTTATGGAGACTGCTTGCATAGCCTACTATTATAATTTTTGATTTAAATTCACTGAATATTTCTCCAAACCGTTTCTTTATAAGTGATTCGGATTGTGAGTAGCCAGGACTTTCAATGTTTGCTGAATCACTTATAAGTAAATCTACGCTGTCTTCTCCAGCCTGTGAATAGGAATAATAATCAAACATCACTTTATCAGGAGGGGTTTGATCAATTTTGTAGGATCCTGTATAAAGAATATTTCCAGCAGTAGTTTTAATAAATAAACCATATGTGTCCGGAAGGATTGATGTGTTTGACAAAGCCCGCAAAAAGAAATTCTCTCCAATCTGGAATTCTTCCCGGGGAACAATTTCTTCAGTATCAGGCAAATGTGTATTTTTACCGATTTGTCTTTTTATTGTTTCTAAAGCTAATTTTGACCCCCATATTTTTGGAATATTTGTTTTGTTTAGCAGATAGAAAACTCCTCCGCAGGAATCGTCATGAGCAGATGTTAAAACCAGTCCTTTTATTTTATCTTTATTTTCTTCCAGATATGTTGTACTTGGCAAAACAAGATCTACTCCCGAAAGGTTTCGTCCCGGCAACATCATTCCGAAATTTACAATTATGATTTCCTCTTTATATTCAAAAATCCAGCAATTCTTCCCGATTTCTCCATGTCCACCAAGAGGTATTGCTTTAAGAATTTCATTTGTTGATTGTTTCTTCATAATTTGTTAGAAAGAAAATTTATACCAGTACTTTATTAAAGAATATTTCATGCAGTTTTTTTGCTCCGGTTACTATTCTTGGACCAGGTCTGTTTAGTAAACTATCGTCAATCACTGCAATTTCCTTGTTTTTTATTGCATCAAGTAAATCCCATCCTGATCTGTTAAGCACCTGTATTATATCGACTTTCTTTCCGAAACCACACCAGGAGATAATTATTTTTCCCGGATTATATTCAAAAAGTTTATCTATGCTGATTGGTTTACTTCTTATACCTGGTTTAATAAGCCTGTAATCTCCACCTGCAATGTTGACTAATTCAGGTATCCAGTTTCCTGAGATTGTAGGCGGATCGTACCATTCTTCAACATATATTTTTGGTCTCTTTATCTTTGTTTTACTTTTTGTCTCGATTTCACCCAGTTCTTTTTTAATTTTTTCTACAAGGAGTATTGCTTCTTTTTTAGCATTAGTTATGTTACCAATCTCAAGAATATCAGAATAAATTTGTTCAAGAACCAGTGGATCTGAGTGATAAACACTGAAACCAGATTCTTTTAATTTTAAGGCAATTTTTTCCTGAACAATATTGCTGGTAATTATTATGTCTGGTTTTAACTCTTCTATAAGGTCATAATTAAGCTTTGTCCATGAGCCAATAGTTGGTTTTTCCTTAAGAAGATCTTTGGGGAAGTTGCAATATGCAGTCTTGCCGATAATTAGATCCTGTTTTCCTAGCTCACAAATTATCTCGCTGTGAGCGGGGGAACATGAAACGATTCTTGGTTTTTCCATATTCGTTATTGGTTTAGTCAAAATTATAATCGGTTAGCTGTTTAGTAAGCATTTAATTAAATAAAGGGTATTTACCGTATATGCATAATGCTTGTGAAAGCCTCTAAGAAACATCATTCTATATCATATATAACGCAAAATAACTGCTACGCAGATTATTTTGCTATTTTTCTACAACCCTTATTCGACGCTCAGATTTGCATTTACAGCAAATCCTCGCTTGTACAAAAACCTAATGCCCTGTGTATATTATTTAAGTATGTCAAATAATCATACTAATACAAGTTCTGTTTATGGTCCTGTTTATTCCTGGAGGCTTGGGAAATCATTGGGTATTGATTTACTTATGGATCCTTCAACATGCTCATTTAATTGTACTTATTGCCAGCTTGGTTTTATTCAAAGAATTACAACAGAACGAAGAATCTATGTACCGACAAAAAAAGTTTTAAGTGATTTTATATCAAGCCCCTGGCAGGAAACAGATGTAATTACTTTTAGCGGGAGTGGTGAACCAACTTTAGCAGAAAATATAGGTGAGGTAATAAAAGAAATAAAAAAAATTACAAATAAACCAGTTGTGATTTTAACAAATGGCACATTATTAAATGATGATTCTGTAAGAAGAGATGTTCTATATGCAGATATTATTTCAGTAAAACTTGATGCTTATGATGATAAAACACTTCAATCAATCAATCGTCCGGCAGAGGGAATAAATTTAAATAC